>CAMCUA010000192.1 GCA_945878455.1 Asaia bogorensis
CGGGCATCGGCGAATTTTTGCTTGATGTCGTCGTAGAAGTCCTGCGGTTTCTCGGTGGGGCGCAGCGGATCGAATGCGACCCGGACCGCGGCCTTGTTCGGGTTCTGGACCCGTCCGACGGGCGGCTTTTCTTGTGTTGCGGACATAATGTGTTTCTGGCCTTCTGTCTTATCCAATGGCCGGGAGGGATACGGCCGGTTTCATGGGGTGGGGAGGTTATCGGCTTCTGTTGCCGAACTCAACTCGGACGTTCGTCAGTGGAACACCCGGCCCGAGTCGATGACGACTGTCTGCCCGGTCATGGTCTCGGTACGGCACATGGTCACCACCATGTCCGCGCAATCGTCCTTGTCCGCTGCTTTCTTCAGCAGCGATCCGGACGCCGATCGCTCGACCTGTTCGGCGCGGAGATTGGCGGTGGCGCGGGTCCCTTCCAGCAGGCCGGGGGCGACGCAGTTCACCAGGGTTTCCGGCGCCATGGCCACCGCCATGCAGCGGGTCAGGTGGATCAACCCGGCCTTGGCCACGGCATAGGCGATGGAGGAGCCCGACGGAAACAGTCCGGCCACCGAGGCGATGTTGACGACGCGGCCTTGCCCTTGGGTCTTCATCACCGGGGCCACCGCCTTGGTCAGGCGCATCGGTCCGGTCAAATTGACCGCCATGATCTTCTCCCACTCCTCGAGGGTCAGACCGTCGAGGTCGGAAAAGCGGATCGATTTGTTGTAGGCGGCGTCGTTGACCAGAATATCGAGCCGGCCGAAACGCTTGGTCACGTCGGCGATCAGCCGGTCGATGGCGGCGCCGTCGACAATGTCGCAGGCAAAGGCCGCGGCGTTGACCTGATAGCGTGAGGTCAACTCGCGGGCGACGCCTTCGGCCTGTTCGCGGCTTTTCGCGTACATGACGGCGACATGCACGCCCTCTTGCGCCAGCGCGTGGCAGATGCGCTGCCCGAGCCCGCCGTTGCCGCCCGTCACCAAGGCCACCGCGCCTTTAAGCTCCATGAATGTCCTCCCGTATGCGTGGCACGGCCGCACGACCGCGCCGTCCCGAGTGTGCCGACAGATTGCAACCGAATCCGGGGACAGGGCAAGCCGGCGGGCGCGGTGCCGGCAAACCGCTGTTGCCGGGTCAGTAGCTCGGCTTGGTGGCGAACGGTGTCAGTTGCAGCTCGTGGGTCCAGCACGACCGGTCCTGGGTGTGCAGGTAGTAAAAAGCCTCGGCGATCTTGACCGGGTTCATCACCGCGTCGGGCTGCTGTTGGGCGCGGGGCAGGGCGCGGGTGCCGGGCGAATCGATCATGCCGTCGACCACCACGTTGGCCACATGCACGCCGTGTTCGGAATATTCCTCGGTCAGCACCTGGGCCAGGGTGCGCATCATGGTGCGCGGGTAATACAGCGACTGTCCGGTCATGCGCTTGCGGCCGCGTAGCGAACTGGAATTGTTGGTGATGAAAAACGACCCCGCGCCGCGCCGACGCATCGCCGGCAGGACCTCTCTTGCCACCAAAAAGGGCCCCCGGCAGGCGATGTGCTGGGCCGTGTCGAAGATCTCCAGCGGAATGTGTTCGAGCAGTTCTTTTTCCGGTGGCAGATCGCGACCTTCGAGATAGCCGGCGTTGTAGATCAGCGCGTGCGGATCGCCAACCGCGCCGCGGATGGTGGCGAAGGCCGCGGCCACCGATTCATGGGAGACCAGGTCCATCTCGACGGTCATGCAGGCGCCGCCCTGGCTGGCGATGGCGGCGGCCAGAGGCGCGGCATTGGCCTTGGCGCGGGTGGTCAGCACGACGAAGCAGCCTTCCTGGGCAAACTTCTGCGCGATGGCGCCGCCGATGCCCCAACGGATACCGACCGGCAGGTGACTGTCGTCGAGCGCGCGGCCGTGGGCCAGTTTGGTATTGCGGCCGTCCGATTGCCATTTGGAGGTGGCGCCGACGACGACGGCGACCGGCTTGCCGGCCGTGTTCACTTTGTTTTTTTCGCTCATGTCGAGGTTCTCCATTCGCCGCTTATGCGGCCGTCCGTTTCCAGCCCCACCAGGCGCAGATCGCCTCGCCCATGACCTGCGGCAGGTCCGCTGCCTTCAGCCAGGGCAGTTCCTCGGTGAACATGGTCACGCATTGGTGCCACGAACAATCCAGCTTGGTGATGTCGGTGCCCCAGAACATGCGCGCGGGGCCGAACGCCTCGTAGACCTGGCGCAGATAGGTATGCATCGCCGGATAGGGATAAGCCTCGCTGGAATAGCACGGCACGCCGGTCGCCTTGACCGCCACGTTGGGGAATTTCGCCAATTTCAGCAGCTCGGGAATATGGGTCATGGCGGCGGCGTCGGTGACGGTGGTGTTGCTGCCCCGCCCACCCAGGTGATCGATGGTCAGGCGCAATCCGGGGTGACGTTCGGCGACGCGGCCGAAGGCGGGCAGCGAATCGGCGGCCAGCACGGCGATGGGAATGCCGGCGCGTTCGGCCGCCGACCACAGCCAGTCGAGGCTGCCGTCGTGCAGCCATTGGCGCATCGGGTCGCGCAGGAAGTTATAGCGCAGGCCGAGCATCCCCGGCGTCTGGCGCCAGGTGGCGATGCGGGCGCGGGATTCCGGCTTGGCCAGCGGTACGGCGCCCATGATGGCGAAGCGGTCGGGATAGGCGCGCGCCGCCGCGATGGCCAAATCGGTCGATCCCGGGTCCCAGCTCGGCGGATGGATGACGGCGCCATCGACGCCGCCTGCATCCATCAGGGTTAGCGCCTCGGCGGGTGTGAAGGCGGTGACCTGCCGATGCTTCGGGTTGGTCGGCAGATTGGCTCCCCACAGGTGTATCTGGGCATCGACAATCTGCATCGCGGTGGTCTCCGGATCGTTGCGCGCTGGCCTGACCGGGCGACGTTAGCACAGGCGATGTCGGCGCGACGACAGCCAGGCGACGGTTGATCCCCGGGCGGCCGGGTGGCAGGTTGCCGGTAGGACGCCGCGCCGGCTTATTTGCTTCCCTCCATCCTCGGGTATCGCTCATGCGCAAGTACGAAGTCCTTATCTTCATCACGGGCGCGGCGACGCTGGCGCTCGAGGTGCTGGCCTCGCGCATCATGACGCCCTATTTCGGGGTCAGCCTGTATATCTGGGCCGGTATCCTGTCGATCACGCTGACCTTTCTTGCCGTCGGCTACGGCTGGGGCGGGCGGCAATCGGCCAGCCGCAATCGGCGCGAGCTGGAGACGGGTTTTCTCGCCCTGCCGCTGCTGTCGGCCGGCGCCATCGTGCTGGCCGCGGCTCTGTTCCCGGTATTGTTTCCGGCCTTGTCGCAGATCGATCTGGTGTTGGGCAGTTTCATTGGCGCCAGCGTGCTGCTGGCCCTGCCGCTGATCGCCCTGTCGGCGATGAATCCGCTGCTGATCGGCTTGCAGCGCACGGCGAACAAGGCCGGCGATGCCGGCGCCGGCCGGGTGTTCTTCATCAGCACCGTCGGTTCGGTGGCCGGTGTGCTGCTGACCGCCTTCGTGTTCATTCCAGCCTTCACCAACTTCACGTCCATCCTGCTGCTGGCGTTGCTGCTGTGCGCCCTGGCGGCGATCTACACGCTGGATGCCGACGGGCTGGCGCGTGGTGCGAAAAAGGCGTTGCTGCTGGGTTCGGCCGCGGCCGGCCTGGTGGCCGTGCTCCTGCTCGCCGGCAAGGACGGCTATTTGAAGGCCGTAGCCGCCGGTTCCGACAATACCACCGTCTTCGAAAAGGAAGCCGAATTCGGCTCGGTGTTCGGCAACATCAAGGTGCTGGTGGCGCGGCCGGCGGATGGCGAGGCGCCGGCGCAGCGCATGTTCATTCAGGACGGGCTGATCCAGAACCGCACTGACATGCAGCACGGTTCGATCTCGCTTTACACCTATGCCCTGTGGGCCCTGTCGCGGGCCGCGGCGCCCAAGGCTCAACGCGCCCTGGTGCTAGGACTCGGCGCCGGTATCCTGCCGCGCAATCTGCGTGATCACGGCATCGCCGTGACGGCCGTCGATATCAACGCCGACGTGCTCGCCGCCGCCAGCGGCCACTTCGGCTTCGATGCGACCGGCATCGATGTGCAAATCGCCGATGCGCGCACCTTCGTGCGCCGCTGCACGGGACGTTACGATGTCATGGTGGTCGATCTGTTCCTCGGCGATAACGTGCCCGACTACCTGCTGACCCGGGAATTCTTCGCCGACGCGGCGGCCTGCCTGACCGACAAGGGGGCGTTGGTGATGAACGCCTTCTTCGACGAAGAAGACGACACCGTCAACCGGCGGCTGCTGGCGACCGTCGGCGCGGCCTTTCCGCAAACCATCGAATACGCCATACCCAGCGGCAACCGCCTGATCGTCGCCACCGCGGGGGCGACGCAGTTGGCGCCGGCGGTGGTGGCGGAGCTGCCGGCCCATCTCAGCGGCTTTGTGCGCATGCTGATCCCTTCCGGCCGGCCGGTGACGCCGGCCCGCCTGGCCGGGGCGGAGCCGGTCAGCGACGGCAAGAACCTGTTCAGCGTGCTCTTTGCCGCCGCCAACATGCGCGAACGCCAACGCATGGCCGGCCAGCTGCCGCCGTGGACGCTGGTCAACTAAGACGGGCGGGAGCGAGCCGAACGCGTCGCCGCGTGGCACCGGATGGCTTGGCCTTTTGCGGTCCCCATGTCAAACTCGATTCACCCGACAGAGTATAAGCCCTACGGATGGATGTTGCCGTAAGCGATGATTTCACAGAAGGCCAAATATTCCCTGCGGGCGTTGATCGCCCTGGCTTCCGCCGGGCCCGGCAATTCGCTGCAGATTTCCGAAATCGCAAAGGCGCAGAGCATTCCCAAGAAGTTCCTCGAACAGATCTTGCTCGACCTCAAGCACCACGGCATCGTCATGAGCCGGCGCGGCAAGGGTGGCGGCTATTTCCTGCTGCGCCAGGCTTCGGAAGTCACCTTCGGCGAGGTTTTGCGCATCGTCGACGGGCCGATCGCGCCGCTGCCCTGCCTGAGCAAGATCGCCTATCGCCGCTGCGACGACTGCGTCAGCGAGGCGAACTGCGAGGTGCGCAATGTCTTCGCCCTGGTGGCGGAAGCGACGCGGGCCATCCTCGATAAGACCTCCATTGCCGATGCGCTGAACGCCGAATCGCCCGCCGCGCTGCGCCGGATATCCTCGTAATATATTGAAATGGTTTGACTAATAGTCATGGGCTGCGAGCCGCTTGACAAAGACGACTAAGTAGATATAGTATATATATAAATAGAGATAGGAGGCTTATCGTGTGGCAACGCAGACAAATCCTCTCCCTCGCAGTTCTCGCCGCGCTTGGCTTCACGCCGGCGGCGGCGATGGCAGCCGAAACGACGCTGCTCAACGTTTCCTATGACCCGACCCGCGAACTTTATAAAGACTTCAACGCCGCCTTCGCCAAGCACTGGAAGGCGCAGACCGGCGAGACGGTGAACATCCGCCAGTCGCACGGCGGCTCCGGCGCCCAGGCCCGCGCCGTCATCGACGGGCTGGATGCCGACGTGGTGACCCTGGCGCTGGAAAGCGACATCGACGCCATCGTGGAAAACAGCAAGAAGATCCCCGCCGACTGGCGCTCCCGCCTGCCGGATGGCAGCTCGCCCTATACCTCGACCATCGTTTTCCTGGTGCGCAAGGGCAATCCCAAGGGCATCAAGGATTGGGGCGACCTGATCGCTGACAAGGTCCAGGTCATCACGCCGAATCCGAAAACCTCGGGCGGGGCGCGCTGGAACTTCCTGGCCGCCTGGGCCTGGGCGCTGAAGCAGCACAACGGCGACGAGGCCAAGGCGCTGGAATTCGTCACAGCGCTGTTCAAGCATGTGCCCGTACTCGACACCGGCGCCCGCGGTTCGACCACCACCTTTGCCCAGCGCGGCATCGGCGACGTGTTGCTGGCCTGGGAGAACGAGGCTTACCTCGCCCTCGAGGAACTCGGCCCGGACAAGTTCGAGATCGTGGTGCCGGCCTTCTCCATCAAGGCGGAACCGCCGGTGGCGCTGGTCGACCGTAATGTCGATGCCAAGAAGTCGCGCAAGGTTGCTCAAGCCTACCTGGAGTATCTGTATTCGCCCGAGGGACGCTGGATTCTCACGTCAAGTGCAACACCTGATGTTTTCAAGGAATGCCTCGGCGGGAGTTTTGTATCCGAGGCATTTTCTGGGCGTTGAGTTGACGGCCCATGTGATCTCGTCGATATCGCGGGCCGTGTAGTTTGTGATGTC
>CAMCUA010000193.1 GCA_945878455.1 Asaia bogorensis
CAAACTGCTGGAATTGCAAGCATGTCGTGACAGTTGGTGGCGGATTACGTAGCTTCGCCACCTTCGTACCGTGTCATCCCCGTTTGGCACGGTGCATGCTTAAGATAGCCGTGAAAGGGCGATGCCGGCATGTGAGCCTCGCCCTGCCTGTACCCGGATCGCTTAGAGGATTGAAATCGACTCGCCATGAAAAAGATCGAAGCCATCATAAAGCCGTTCAAGCTCGACGAAGTGAAGGACGCGCTGAGCGAAGTGGGCCTCCAAGGCATCACTGTGGTTGAGGCCAAGGGTTTTGGCCGGCAGAAAGGCCACACGGAGCTTTATCGCGGGGCCGAATACGTCGTCGACTTCCTGCCGAAGGTGAAGATCGAGGTTGTGCTCGACGACGATCTGGTCGATCGGGCCATCGAAGCCATCCAGCGCGCGGCGCATACGGGCCGCATTGGCGATGGCAAGATTTTCGTCTCGACCGTCGAAGAGGCCATCCGCATTCGCACCGGCGAACGTGGACGGGACGCCATCTAACAGATTAATGCCTAACACCTAACTCTGAGACTGCGGTGCGGCGCGCCCGGGTTGCCAGGCGCGCCGGTTTATGTGACACGAGGCCAAAGGGCCTCGACGAGGCGAGCAATAAGGAGAGGATTGCAACATGTCGCTTAAGTGCAAAAACCCAGGTGACGTTCTTAAGGTCATCAAGGATCAGGATATCAAGTACGTCGATCTGCGCTTCGCCGATCCCCGCGGCAAATGGCAGCATCTGACCATGTGTTCGCCGTTCATTGAAGAAGGCTCTTTCACCGACGGCATCATGTTCGACGGTTCGTCGATCGCCGGTTGGAAGGAAATCAACGAATCGGACATGACGCTGATTCCCGATGCGTCGACTGCTGTGATGGACCCGTTTACCGCCCAAGGCACGATGATCTTGTTCTGCGATGTGATCGAGCCGTCCACCGGTCAGCCCTATACGCGTGATCCCCGCTCGCTCGCCAAGCGCGCCGAGGCCTATTTGGCGACCACCGGTATCGGCGACACCGCCTATTTCGGTCCTGAGGCGGAGTTTTTCGTATTCGACGATGTGCGCTTTCAAGTCTCGATGAACAACACGCAATACAGCATTGATTCAGAAGAAGGTCCCTACGCCACCAACAAGGCATTTCCAGAAGGCAATTCCGGCCATCGCCCACCGGTCAAGGGGGGGTACTTCCCGGTGCCGCCGGTCGATTCCGCCCAGGATCTGCGCGCCGAGATGGTTTCGACCATGATCGAGATGGGCCTTAACATGGACAAGCACCACCACGAGGTGGCGCCCAGCCAGCATGAGTTGGGCCTTACCTTCGACACGCTGGTCAAGTCGGCCGATAACATTCTGATTTATAAGTATGTCACCCAAATGGTGGCGCATACCTACGGCAAGACAGCGACCTTCATGCCGAAGCCGATATTCGGCGACAATGGTTCCGGCATGCACGTTCACCAATCGATTTGGAAGGGCGGCAAGCCGACCTTTGCTGGTTCCGGTTATGCTGATTTGTCGGAAAACTGCCTCTACTACATCGGCGGCATCATCAAGCATGCCAAAGCGATCAACGCCTTCACCAATTCGACGACAAACAGCTACAAGCGCCTGATACCGGGCTTCGAGGCGCCGGTGCTGCTCGCCTATTCGGCACGCAACCGTTCGGCGTCGTGCCGTATTCCCTTTGCCACCAGCCCGAAAGGCAAGCGCGTCGAGGTCCGTTTCCCCGACCCGCTGTCGAACCCCTACCTTGCCTTTTCAGCGATGTTGATGGCCGGCATCGATGGCATTCAGAACAAGATCCACCCTGGCGATCCGATGGACAAGAACCTCTACGATCTGCCAGCGGCGGAACTGAAAAATATCCCGACGGTCTGCTATTCCTTGCGCCAAGCCTTGGAATCGCTGGATGCCGACCGAGCCTTTCTGAAAAAGGGCGATGTCTTCACCGATGACCTCATCGACGGATATATCGCGCTGAAGATGCAAGATGTGTATGCCCTAGAACATACGCCGCATCCGATCGAGTTCCAGATGTACTACAGTTCCTGAACCGCACCATTCACGTGCGTTGAAAGGTACGGACCCCCGCCCTTGGGCGGGGGTCTTCGTTTGCCCGGCGACGGGGCGGGAGTATCCTGGCCGGATAGGACCGCAAGAACGAGGATCGGCGCCTATGACGGATTCTGCGCATGTCCGCCCTTACGATTTCATCCGCTACAATCGCTACGGCGTATTGCGTCCAGGCGCCGGCCTATGGCTGGCATTGGTCTTTCTCTGCCGCCATATCATGACCATCCTACTCGTGGCGATGGCTGCTGGGCGCGGCCCGCAAGGTGGTGCCGAGGGGATCGACCTGTCGGACTTTGGCCATCTGGTCACGCCCGTCTTCATGGTGGCCGATTTGCCGGCCCTGGCGTTACTGCTGGCCCTGGCCGCTCGCCTACCAACCGCCAGTGCCCTGCCCCGCCTGGTTTGGCGCGCCGGCCGCCCATTGCTGTTGGTATCCGTGCTGGTCTATTCCGCCTTGATCGTTCGTCACTGGCCGGCGGCTGGTGTTGCTGGCCTGGCCGCGGGGGATTGGCTGGGCTTTGCCGGCACCCTCGCCGTGGCGGTCTATGCTGCAACATCGCCCTATCTCGCCGACCTGTTTCGCGAGTTTCCCGAGTGTCCGGTGACACAAGATCCCCGTCCTTAGCGCCAAGTTTATTGACGTGGCTGGCGCAAGACACATAGAAGGTCCAGCGGCTGCAATGGTCGCGCGCGGGATGGGTGGCCGAGCGGTTGAAGGCACCGGTCTTGAAAACCGGCAGACCCGTAAGGGTCTCGTGGGTTCGAATCCCACCCCATCCGCCAACTCCCCATCCGTGACCGTCCATAGCAGTCCACCGAATGACCTAAAAGCCCGCAAAATATAAGGGTTCTCAGGCCGTATTGTCTTTACACATCTATTCAGATCCACCACAGTCCGAACATCACTTGTAGATAGGATTGTAGGTAGGAACATGGCTCGACGCATCGACAGGCTCAACGCCCTTGCGGTATCCCGAGCCAAGAAACCCGGCCTCTACGCCGACGGCGGCGGGCTATGCCTTCAGGTGACGGCGAGCGGTGCCAAGTCATGGGTCTTGAGGTACATGCTCAACGGGAGGGCCCGCTCAATGGGCTTGGGCTCGCTCAACGCCGTGGGGCTATCTGATGCCCGGGAATTGGCCAGAGAGGCACGTCGTCTCCGCGCCGCCGGCATTGATCCCATCGACGACCGCAACAACCGTCGAAGCGGTGCCTTGCTGGAGGAGGCGAAGTCCAAGACCTTCAAGGACTGCGCCACGGCCTTCATCAATGCCCACAAGGCAAGCTGGCAGAACGCCAAGCACGTCAGCCAGTGGACGAACACACTGACGACTTACGTCTACCCCGTCTTCGGGGACTTCCCTGTGCAGGGCATCGATGTATCGATGGTGACCAGGGTCATCGAGCCGATCTGGACAGAGAAGACCGAAACCGCCATGCGCCTGCGCGGCCGGATCGAGGCGGTACTGGACTGGGCGACGGCACGAGGATATCGGCGTGGGGAGAACCCTGCCCGCTGGCGTGGTCACCTTGAGAACCTTCTGCCGCGTGGGTCAAAGGTTCGTCAGGTGCGCCACCATGCCGCTCTTCCCTACAGCGCCATAGCCGAGTTCATGGGGGTGCTTCGACAGCAGAAGGGCGTCGCCGCCCTCGCAATGGAGTTTGCGATCTTGACGGCTTGCCGTACCGGGGAGGTCATCGGAGGCAGATGGAGCGAGATCGATATCAAGGCCTCCGTTTGGGTCATCCCAGCAGCGAGGATGAAGGGACGGAAGGAGCATCGAGTCCCATTATCGGATCGTGCTCTCGCGGTCCTGGAGGAAATGCAGGGCCTCCGAGACGGAGCGGACAAGGCAGCCTTCGTCTTCCCCGGCGGCAAGAAGGGCATGCCGCTCTCCAACATGGCTATGCTGCAACTTCTAAAGCGGATGGGTCGCGACGACCTGACGACGCATGGGTTCAGGTCGACTTTTAGGGACTGGGCGGCAGAGCAGACCAGCTACCCGAGCGAGGTGGCCGAGATGGCCCTGGCTCACGCGGTCGGCGACAAGGTCGAAGCAGCATACCGTCGTGGCGATCTTTTTGAGAAACGCCAGCGGCTGATGGATGAGTGGGCGACGTACAGCAAGAAGCCGAAGGGGTCAGGCAAGGTCGTTCCCATTCGAGCCAAGCCCTGACCGCCGTCGGAAGGGTATGTGCGACTCTTGGCGAAAGACCTACTTTGATATTGATCTACGGGGCTCGTCGGTCTAGATTAGCAAAGTGTGATACGGCCCGCGTTGGTCTTCAGCGTCCCTCGCAGGTGTAGTCCCCGCACCCGGGGCACACTCAAACTCAGAACTCAAACTCAGAACTCAAACTCAGAACTCAGAGTCAAAAACTCGAGCATTCTCGCTCTTTCTGTTTGGTTTGATCGTCCTGTTAAGTTTGAGGTTACAATGTCATCAGAAATCTCACCGGCTAGTCCGGCTCCCGTTGGGAATCCCGCGCCAGCCGCGATGCCCAGCGAAATAAACCTTCCTCAACTCTGCCGCATCGCGCATCTGCTGCCGATCTTGCCGATTGGCCGATCGACGATCTGGTTGTGGGTGCGTCAGGGCCGGTTCCCCGAACCAATAAAACTTGGATCGGGCGTCACCGTTTGGCGGCGCGACGAGGTTCTCCTGTGGCTTCGGCAGGCGGGAGAATGACATGGCACATAAGACAAACCCACACGGGTCAGTGGTCCCTGACGGCAGTCAGTTCGAGGACATTCGATGCCTGATTGCGCGGCCTAACCGCCAGAAAGAAATCGCTGTCAATCCAGTCACTATTCGCCGCCTTCCTGAGGAGGCTTAGCGATGACGGCAAATCTCGTGGAAGCCGCGCTCGCGGTCGCATCCCTAGGCTTCCCCGTCTTTCCCACGCACAATAAGAAGCCCACCATCAGTAACGCAGAGTACGGCTGCGGCCCCGGCGAGGGGGGCTTCAAGCAAGCTACGCTCGACCGACGCAAGATCATGCGCGACTTTGTGCATGAGCGCGCGAGCGAGATCGGCGTTCCAACCGGGGAGAACTCCAACCTCCTTGTCGTTGACGTTGACCTCTACAAAGACCCGACGTTGCAGACCTGGGTTGACGAACAAGGCTGGCTCATAGGCCAGCGGTGCCACAAGACAAGATCAGGCGGGCTTCACTTTGTTTTCGAGTACCCCGGTCCCGACGTTCACATCCCCGCGATACTGCGCCCCGGCGTGGACCTCAAGGGTGAGGGCGGCTACGTCTGCTGGCCCCCGACGCCGGGCTATGAGGTTATCTGCGATAGCTTTCCCCAACCGTTCCCCATCGAAATCTTAACCGACGAGACGATAACCGGCCCCACGGCGGTCAAAAGAGGCAGCACCGACGCTCAGAGGCAGACGCCTGAAGAGTCCTGGGCTAACGACAGTGGGTTCAGCCTGTTCGCAGCCGCAGGTTTTGGCGATGCCATCATCCCCATCATGCCTTCCGATGCGACGATCAGTCCGGTGTCTGAAATTAGTCCCGAAAATAGGGGAAAGGTGCCGGGGAGATACCTCGGTGACGGTATTTGGGTTGGCTATTCAGGTTGGACTTCGGTCAAGACAAGCCCCTTATTATTTGAAGATTGGGACAGTTGGCCCGGTGCCGGGATCGGCATCCGGACAGGCAAGGTTGTCGGTGTTGATATTGACGTGACAGATGAAGCCCTGGCGCTTGCCATCGAGGCGCTAGCAATAAAGGTGTTGGGGCCCGCCCCATGCCGGATAGGCAACCCACCAAAGCGGCTACTTCCGTACAGAATTGAAAATCCTCTCAAGAAAACTAGAGATGAATTCTCTGACGGAAAAACTGGGGAGGTCCATGCGGTCGAAATACTCGGCGAGGGTCAGCAATTCGTGGCCGAGGGCATCCACCCCAAAACTAGAAAACCATACACTTGGGGGCACGACTCCCTGCTTGATCTCGGATTTGATGGCCTCACGGAAATTACCCCGGATCAACTGATCTGCCCCCTTTAGAGCGGTCCAAAAGTTAACTTAGACTGGACCCTGAAGGAGACGGAACATGGGCAAGAAGCACGGGCCTGAAGAAGTTATCGGCAAGCTGCGCGAGGCGGAGATCGTATTGGCGCAAGGCGGCACGGCGAGC
>CAMCUA010000194.1 GCA_945878455.1 Asaia bogorensis
AACTCCCGCCGAGGCATTCCTTGAAAACATCAGGTGTTGCACTTGACGTGAGAATCCAGCGACTCTTTTCATCATACGGGGGAAGATGATGCAGGATCAATAAAGGGGCAGTCGATAGTCCCATTGTAAACTGACGTGTCGATCACAAAGCGCAAGCTCGCCGAGCTGGGAGCCAAGTTGAAATAGACTTGCCGTTCCTCACGTCCCGCAAAACGTCTGCATCACCCGCTCATGCGGCTGCGGCGGTTCGGCGTACTTGGCGAACTCCGCCCGCTCCTCGAACGGTGTCGCCAGCACCGTCAGCAATTCCTCGAAGGGCCTGAAGTCGTCGGTTTCGACGGCGGCTGAGATGACCGCTTCGACGCGGTGGTTGCGCGGGATGTAGGCGGGGTTGATGGCGTGCATGGCGGCGCGGCGCGTCGGGCCGTCGCAGGGTTCCTCGGCCAGGCGCTGGTGCCAGCGGGCGGCCCAGGTGTCGAAGGCGACCGGATCGGCGAACAGGCGGCGGACGGGGCCGTCGCCGGCTGGGCCTTCGGCGGCATCGCCCATACGCCGGAAGGTATTGGTGAAATCGGCCTGGTTGGCGGCCATGACGTGGAGCAGGTCCTGGGCCAGCGCCACGTCGCCGGGTTGTTCGGTGGCCAGGCCGAGCTTGCGGCGCAGGCCCGATTGCACGGCTGACTCGAAGCGCGGCGCGAAGGCGGCGAGGGCCTCGGTGGCCAGCGCGACGGCCTTGTCGGTGTCGTCGGCCAGCAGCGGCAGCAGGGCTTCGGCCAGGCGGGCCAGGTTCCATTGGGCGATGGTCGGCTGATTGCCATAGGCGTAGCGGCCGTGATGGTCGATGGAGCTGTAGACGGTGGCCGGGTCGTAGGCGTCCATGAAGGCGCAGGGGCCGTAGTCGATGGTCTCGCCGGCGATCGACATGTTGTCCGTGTTCATCACCCCGTGAATGAAGCCGACCAGCAGCCATTGGGCGACCAGTTCGGCCTGGGCGGCGACGACGGCTTGGAACAGGGCGAGGTAGGGTTGCTCGCTGCCGGCGGCTTCGGGGTAATGCCGGGCGATGACGTGATCGGCGAGCAGATGCACGGCTTCGGCATCGCCCTTCGCGGCGAAGAACTGAAAGGTGCCGATGCGGATGTGGCTGGAGGCGACGCGGGCGAGCACGGCGCCGGGCAGGGGTTCCTCGCGACGGACGATCTCGCCGGTGGTCACGGCGGCCAAGGTGCGGGTGGTCGGCACGCCCAAGGCGAACATCGCCTCGCCGACGACGTATTCGCGCAGCACGGGACCCAAGGCGGCGCGGCCGTCGCCGTTGCGCGAGAAGGGGGTGGGGCCGGAGCCCTTGAGCTGGATGTCGCGGCGCTTGCCGTCGCGCGACACGACTTCCCCCAGCAGCACGGCGCGGCCGTCGCCCAGTTGCGGCGAGAAATGGCCGAACTGATGGCCGGCATAGGCGGCGGCCAGCGGCGTCGCCGTCTCGGGGATGCTGTTGCCGGCGAGCATGGCGACGCCGTCGGGCGCGGCCAGGCGGTCGGGATCGATGCCGAGCAACTGGGCCAGTTCGCGGTTGACCTTGATCAGGCGCGGCGCCTTGACGGCGGTCGGCGCGACGCGCGCGTAGAAGCGGCCGGGCAGGCGGGAATAGCTGTTGTCGAAAGGGATGTGAACGGTCATGGGGGAGAACATCGGGCCGGGCGGGTGGAATGGCAAGGGGGGGCGGGCAGACATCCAAAAATCCGCCTCACCCTGAGGAGCCGGCGCGAGCCGGCGTCTCGAAGGGTCGGCCGGCGCCGTGCGGGTGCCCATCCTTCGAGACGCCCCTTCGGGGCTCCTCAGGATGAGGAACTAAATTTTCCGCCGGGGCGAGGAAGGGTGGCCGCGCCGCTGGCCCGGCGCTTCGGCTTCGCGCTAAGCTGGCGGCAACGGCATAACCGGAGGAACGGCGATGGATTTGAAATTGACGGGCAAGCGCTGCCTGGTGACCGGGGCGAGCCGGGGCTTGGGCCGGGCGACGGCCAAGATGCTGGCCGCCGAAGGGGCGCGCACCGCCATCGTGGCCCGGCGGCGCAACCTGCTCGAGGAACTGGCGGAGGAGATCGTCGCGGCGGGCGGGGCCAGGCCGACGATCATTGAGGCCGACGTGACGGCCCCCGGCGCGCACGATGCGATCCGCGAGGCGGCCTATAAGGGACTGGGCGGGGTCGACGTGCTGATCAATTCGGCGGGCGGCTCGCGGCCGACAAAATGGAACGCGCCGGAAGAGGAATGGGTGGAGGGCATGCACCTCAACTTCACGGCGCTGCGCCGGCTGACCACCGGCCTGGTGCCGGGCATGGCGGCGGGCAAGTGGGGGCGCATTATCAACATCACCGGCTCGGTGGAGCCGAAGGGATTCAACATCGCCAACGCGGCGAAATCGGCGGTGCATGCCTGGGCCAAGGGATTGTCGCGGGTGGTGGCGGCCGACGGCATCACGGTGAACAACATCGCGCCGGGGCGGCTGAACACGGAACAGATCTGGCGCATGCATCCGTCGGCGGAGGCGCGCCAGGCCTTCGCCACGGAGCATATTCCGGTCGGTTTCTATGGCGAGCCGGAAGACCTGGCCTGTCTGGTGACGTTTCTATCGTCGCCGCTGGCGCGCTATATCACCGGCGAGTTGTTTCATGTCGATGGGGGAATGAAGCGGTTCGCGCATTGAGGGTGAATCCCCCTCTACCCTGTTGGGGAGAGGGAGGGGCCCGCGTAGCGGGAGGGTGAGGGGGGACCGATCTCTCCGCTTTCCCCCGGCACTCACAGCGACTGCATCGATTCCCGGTCGGCCACCACCGGTTCCCCCTCACCCCGACCCTCTCCCCAATTGGGGAGAGGGGGGATAGGGGGACATACCCGAAAGCGTCAGGCGGCGTGGTGGGATTGGCCGCTGCCGCTGCGCCGGCGACGCGGCGCGCCCCGGTTGTCGCGGCGCGGTTGGGTGGGGCGGGCGGCGCGGATGTCGGCGACGACCGGGGCGGCGGCGATGGCGGCTTCGTCGTTGGCGGCCAGCTTGACCACCGTCAGCGGCCGTTTGGTCAGCCGTTCGATGTCGCGCAGGAAGGCCCGTTCCTCGCCGTCGCAGAATGACACGGCGATGCCCGAGGCTCCGGCGCGGGCCGTGCGGCCGATGCGGTGCACGTAGCTTTCCGGGATATTGGGCAGTTCGTAGTTGACGACGTGGCTGATGCCGTCGACATCGATGCCGCGCGCCGCGATGTCGGTGGCGACCAGCACGCGCACGCGGCCGGCCTTGAAGCCTTCCAAGGCCCGTTGCCGAGCACTTTGCGACTTGTTGCCGTGGATGGCTTCCGACGACACGCCGGTCTTCTCCAACAGCTGGGTCACCTTGTTGGCGCCGTGCTTGGTGCGGGTGAAGACGATGACGCGCGACATCTTGGGATCGTTGAGCAGGTGGGTCAGCAAGCCGCGCTTGCGCGCCCCGTCGACGTGGTAGACGAACTGCTCGATGAGATCGACGGTGACGGTCTGGGGTGTCACCTCGATGCGCAGCGGGTCCTTGAGGAAGTCGCGGGCGAGCTGGGCGATCTCGGCCGGCATGGTCGCCGAGAACAGCAGCGACTGGCGCTGCTTGGGCACCTTGGCGACGATCTTGCGGATATCGCGGATGAAGCCCATGTCGAGCATGCGGTCAGCTTCGTCGAGGACCAGGATGGAGACGCCGTCGAGACGGACGTGGCCCTGGTTCATCAGGTCGAGCAGGCGGCCCGGCGTGGCGACCAGGATGTCGACGCCGTGGGCCATGACGGTGACCTGCGGGTTTTGGCCGACGCCGCCGAAGATGACGGCGCGGCGCAGGCCCATGTGGCGGCCGTAGGCGCCGAAGCTGTCAGCGATCTGGATGGCCAGCTCGCGGGTCGGCGCCAGGATCAGGGCGCGGGCGCCGCGCTTGGGCGCCGGCTTCTTTTCAGCGGCCAGGCGCTGCAGGATCGGCAGCGCGAAGGCGGCGGTCTTACCGGTGCCGGTCTGGGCGATGCCCATCAGGTCGCGGCCGGTGAGCAGCGGCGGGATCGCCTGGGTCTGGATGGGGGTGGGCTGGGTGTAGTTTTCCGCGATCAAGGCACGGAGCAGGGGCTCGGCTACGCCGAGGGCTTCGAAAGTCGTATTCGTCACGAGTAGGGTATTCCTTAAGCGCCGAAGGGGCGCGTGCCTCTATTCGGGCAGGCGAAATGATCCGGCGCGTAGCCGCTTTCCACGCGCATCTGGAAATAACGGAGTTTTAATGAAAACACCCTGGCGATGATGCCTGACAAATAGTCGGACTTGCGCGCTCACAAGGGCGTTGGACTGTTAAATGGGCCCTGGGGCAGCAGATGTCAAGCACGGCGGCGGCAATGTTGCTTTGGGGCGTGCTTTCCTGGGCGTGGCGGCTATCTTCCCTAGCGTATAAGCCATGAGATTCGATCTGCCATGATCACCCATCGGGGTGCCCGCCTGCCGGCGCCGCGCGACCTGCGGCTGGATTTTTTCCGCGGGCTGGCGCTGTTCAGCATCTTCATCGACCACATTCCGGACAATGTGGCGAGCCGCTTCACCTTGCAGGCGCTGGGCCTGGCGGATGCGGCCGAGGTGTTCATCCTGATCGCCGGCTATGCCGGCGGCATGGTCTATGGCCGCCACTTCATCGCCGGCAGCACCGTCGTCGGGATGGCGCGCATCTACCACCGGGTCTGGCAGCTTTACGTCGCCCACATCTTCCTGTTCGCCGTGTTCCTGGCGACGGTGGCGCATACGGTCGCCAGCGTGAACAGCGCGCTCTACGTCGAGGAATTGGGCGCCGCCGATTTCCTGCGCGAACCCGACATCGCCCTGGTCAAGGCATTGACGCTGCAATTCCAGCCGGCGTTCATGGACATCCTGCCGCTCTATATCGTGCTGCTGGCCATCCTGCCCATGGTGTTGTGGAGTTACCGCTACGTTCCCGCCGTGGCGCTGGCCGGGTCGTTGGCGCTGTGGTTGGCGGTGCTGGCGTTCGACGGCCTGGCCCTGCCGGCCTATCCGGGACCCGATCAGGTCTGGCTGTTCAACCCGATGGGCTGGCAGGCGTTGTTCTTCTTCAGCGCCTATCTTGGCTGGCGCGCCTCGCGCGGGCATATCGCCGCCTTCGACCGCCCCTGGCTGCTGTACGCCGCCTTGGCCTATGCCGGGTTTTGCTTCTGGCTGCGCAACCACGCGGCGGTGCACGACGATTTCGATTCGCTGCCGGCGTCGCTGCTGGCGATGCTGGCACCGTATCTGGACAAATCCGATCTATCGCCGCTGCGCCTGCTCAACGTGCTGGCTTGGGGGTTGATCGTCACGCGCCTGTTCAAGCCCGACGCGGCGCTGCTGTCAGGCAGGCTGGCGCGGCCGTTCATTCTATGCGGCCGCCACTCGCTCTACGTCTTCTGTCTGGGAATCTTGCTATCCGTCATCGGACACTTCATCATTAACGAAAATTATGGCGGGGCAGGGCTGCAACTCGCGGTTTCGTTTGGGGGAGGCGCGATCATGACCGGCGTCGCGGCGCTGATGGAATGGTTCGCAATCATGTCGAAGCCGACATCTCGCAGGGTTGAGGCGCCTAGCCGATCAGGTGCCGAGTGACCTTGCGCCCGTCGCCTTGGGGTTCGTCGCCTTGGGGTCGGGCCGCCCTGTTGGCGTGTGCGGCGGTTCTGTTGGCGGGCAACGTCTGCGCCCAGCCGTGTGACGTGCCGACAGCCCAGATCGAAGACCAACCGACGTTGCCGCGCGCCTACAACACGATCCGCAGCGGCGGCTCGGTGACGATCGTTGCCATCGGCGGGGCATCGACCCAGGGCCGCGCCGCGGGCGACGATAGCAAGCTGAGCTGGCCGGCGCGCGCCGCCGCCGCGTTGACCGCGCGGTTTCCCGGCTCGACCGTCCAGGCCGTCAACCTGGGCTCGCCACGGCAAACGGCCGAAGACATGCTGAAGCGCATCGACAGCGATCCGCGCCTGAGCCAAGCCGCCCTGGTCATCTGGGAGACCGGCACCACCGAGGCGGTGCGCGGCGCCCGACCGGATGACTTTCGCACCACCGTGCAGGCCGGCATCGATCGC
>CAMCUA010000195.1 GCA_945878455.1 Asaia bogorensis
GCCGCCGACTTCGCCACCATCCGCGGCTTCCTCTCAACCGCCAGAAAGCAGGGCTGGAACATCATCAAAGCCCTGCGCCAAGACCCAGGCGACCTCGAAAAGGCGCTACGCGCGGCTTGAAATTACAAGGAAACCTGGGCAGTTACAAAGTATGAGCACTTATCGATCATATGCGATCGATAAGTGCTCTAGGGACTGCCGTTTCGGTAGGGTAGAGCCGCCCGTCGACCAGCGGTCGGCGGTGACCTAAGCCAGCTTCGCCTTGAAGAACTCGACCGTCCGCGACCACGACAGCTTGGCTGCCGCTTCGTCGTAGCGTGGCGTGGTGTCGTTGTGGAAGCCGTGCTCGACACTGGGATAGATGTGGGCCGTGTATTCCTTCTTATTGGCTTTCAGCGCTTCTTCGTAAGCTGGCCAGCTAGCTATCAGGCGCTGGTCGTTACCGGCGTGGTGAATCAGCAATGGCGCCTTGATCCGTGCTGCGTCTTCCGCTGGCACGGGCGAGCCGTAATAGGGAACCGCCGCCGCCAGATCCGGGTACTTCGCGGCCATGGCATTGCAAATGCCGCCGCCAAAGCAGAAGCCGACGACGCCGACCTTGCCGGTGCTGTCAGGGCGTCCCTTGGTCGTTTCGAAAGCAGCGAAGAAATCCTGCTGCAGCTTGGCCGGATCCAGCGTGCGCTGCATCTCGACGCCTTTTTCATCGGTGCCCGGATAGCCGCCCAAGGGCGTCAGACCATCGGGGGAAAAGGCCAGGAAACCGGCCATGGCAACGCGACGGGTGACGTCTTCGATGTAGGGATTGAGGCCGCGGTTCTCGTGCACGACGACAACGCCGGCCAGTTTACCTGTCGCGCTGGCCGGCTTGCTAACATAGGCTTTGACCGAGCCGTGGCCGTTGGGCGAGTTGTAGGTGACGTATTCCGACTTCAGCTTCGGATCCTTCGGATCGACCTGCTGCGCCAGAGCGTAGTTCGGTGCCAGCATGTCGAGCAGGGCTGCTGCTGTCACGCCGCCGACGGCGTACTTGCCTGCCTTGTCGAGAAATTCCCGGCGGCTGACGCTGCCGTGGACATAGCCGTCGAACAGGTCGAGCAGGCCGCGATCGAAGTCACTGGCCCTCATGCGTTCCATGGTCATCATGGTCTATTCTCCATACTGCCGGGGTCATGCCCCGGACGCGATTCTTCGGCCACGATCAGCCCCCAGACCGGCCGTGGTGAAAGCTAATCAGGAGAAATCCGCAGTACTATCGAATACCTAACCGTTCACGATATCGTGAGAGACATCCCGGTCCGCCCGCCGGCGGGGCGGTGCGCCGCGCCGCGCGGCCATCGCAAGCTATTGTGGCGGCTCCGCAAACGGCGGCTCCGCCACAATATTTCTCAACCGAATCGACGGACGGATCAGTCCAGGCGGTACTTCTTGACCATGTCCCAGTCGAGCTTGATGTCGAAGCCAGGGCCTTTCGGCACCTCGATATAGCCGTTGGCGACCTTCGGCCGGTTGACCCACAGCTTGTCCCAGATCGGGTCGCGCTTGGGATCGGGGAAGCAGTCGACGTAGAGGCCGTGCGGGATGGTGGCCAGCAGGTGGCAGGTGAGATGCGCTTCCTCGTGATGCATCATCTTGACACCGACGCCGCCGCACATTTCGGCGGCGCGGCGCCACTCGGTGGGGCCGCCGCCGTGCGACATGTCGAAGTTCACCCAGTCAACGGCCTTGGCGTCGAGCAGGCGGCGCACGCCGGCCGCCGTGATCTCGCTTTGGCCGGCGTTGATCGGGATGGAGGTCGACAGGCGGACTTCCGCCATCATGCGCGCATCGTCATGCCAGTGGCAGGGTTCCTCGAACCAGGCGACGCCGAGCGGCTCGGCCAGCTTGGCGAAGCGCTTGGCCTGGTCGACGTTCCAACCCCGGTTGGCGTCGCAACCGATGGCGAAGTCCGGTCCGGCGGCCTCGCGCGCAGCGGCGACACGCTCGATGTCCTGCTCGGGTTCCAGCCCGCCGACCTTGAACTTGATGCCGTACATGCCGACGCTCTTCAGGAAGCGCATCTCGTCGCCGATGTCCTTCAGCGTTTTGCCCTTGGCGTAATAACCGCCGGTGGCGATGATCGGTGACTTGTCGCGATAGACGCCGGCCATCGTCGCGACGCTGACGCCCAGCGCCTTGGCGCGCAGGTCCCAGATCGCCGTGTCGACGCAGCCAATGGCCTCCAACAGATGGGCATAGTGGCGCTGATCGTGGGTCAACTTAAACATCTTCTGCCAGATATGCTCGGAATGATGGATGTCCTCGCCCTGGATGACTGGCCACAGCTTGTCGCGGATGATGGCGCAGATCTCGCGGCCGGTTTCCCGGTTGTCGCCGTTGAACACCTCGCTGGTGAGCCCGTCCTCGGTGGTCAGCCGGGTGATGATGGCGTTGCGGGTCGGCACCGAATAGGTGGCCCCCAACATCGGACTGGGCAGCGGAATTTCGATGGCGATGACGTCGATGCTCTTGAGTTTCATGCGTGCGATTCCCCCGGGAAGCCGGCGTGTACATTTGTTGCTGCAGCCGGTATTGCCGGCTGGGCAGAGCCTATGCCGGCTGGTTGGGCGCGGGCAAGGTGCATACTGCGCACTGGCGCATCGACCGCCGCCGGGAAGTCGGTTAGGCTTTCGGTCAAAGGCCGTCTCGCAACGCCACTTCAGGGAAGCGCACCATGATCACGTCATTGGAAATCCACAGTTCCGAGCCGTTGGTCGGGGGTAAAACCTTCGGCAAGACCGGCGCCTATGTGCGCATGGCCGGCATCGTCCGGGGCGAAGTCGATCCCGCGGCACCCGGCAATCGCGGCATCACCGATATCGACAAGGCGCCGCGCAACGCCCGCGGCCGGGTCGAATACGAAGCCGATGTTTTCATCCTGCGCCCGGCCGATGCGAGCCTCGGCAACGGCCGCATGCTCTACGAGGTCAACAACCGCGGCCATAAGCGCCTGCTGCGCCGGCTGGCCGGCGCGCCGAAGGACGATAACTTCCTTATCGAAACGCCCAGTGTCGGCTCTGGCTTTCCCATGCAGCGCGGTTTCACCGTCGTCTGGTCCGGCTGGGACGCCACCGTGCCGCGCAACGACGCGCGGATGTCGATGAACGTTCCCATCGCCACCGACAACGGCAAGCCCATCGTCGCCCCGATGCGCGACGAACTGGTCAGCGGCGCGCGCAACAAGGTCTCCGACACCTTCCGCCTGTCCTACGAGGCGGCGAGCCTGGACACATCGAAGTCGCGCCTCACCGTGCGCCATTACCAGAACGATCCGCGCGTCGAGATACCGGCCAGTGAATGGGAATTCGTCGATGCCCGCACCATCCGGCTGCTGCCGGCGGGCCGTAAGCCGCAACTGGGCTGGCTCTACGAAATCAACTACCAGGCGACCAAGCCGTTGGTGTTGGGCCTCGGGTACGCAGCCACCCGCGACGTGGTCAGTTACCTGCGCAACGATCCGGCGGCGGAAAAGCTACTGGGGCGGAAGATGACCCATGCTTTGGCCATCGGCTTTTCCCAATCCGGCCGTTTCCTGCGCGACTTTACCTGGCAGGGCTTCAACAAGGACGAGTCCGGACGCAAGGTCTTCGATGGCGTGCTGGCGCATACAGCCGGCATCGGGCGGGTGTCCTTCAACCATCGCTTCGGTCAGCCGAACCGTACCGGATCATGCCACCAGGATCACGATTTCCCGGAAAATCAGTTCCCGTTCTCGACCGCGAAGCTCGACGATCCGATCACCGGCACGTCTGGCTCGCTGCTGTCGGGCGATGCGACAGACCCGTTGTTCATGCAAACCAATACCTCGACCGAGTACTGGCAGAAGGGTGCCTCGCTCATCCATACCGACCCGCTCGGCCAGCGCGATGTGGATATGCCGGCCAACGCACGTGCCTACGTTATCGCCGGAACCCAGCACAATGCCGCCGGCGGCAAGCCCGACGATCTGGATAAGCGCATGAACATGCGCAATCCGCACACACCGATGCCGATCATCCGTGCCCTGCTGGTGGCGCTCGACGAATGGGTGGTCGAGGGCAAGCTGCCGCCGGCCAGCCGCGTGCCGCGCATCGCCGACGGTACGCTGGTGGCGCTAGAAGCGTGCCGCTTCCCGGCGGTTCCCAGTTTCAGCGCGGCCAAGGCGATGCGGGTCATCGGGCCACTGGAAGACTGGATCAACCCGAAGCCGCCGGCACGCACCTATCGGCCGCTGGTCTGCAAGGTCGATGCCGACGGCAACGAGGTGGCCGGCGTCGTCACGCCCGATCTCGCCGTGCCGCTGGCGACCTACGCTGGCTGGAACCTCTATCGGGCGCCGCTGCCGGAAGGCGAACTGGCGGATCGCGACGGCAGCTACTTGCCCTTCGCCGAAACCCGGCAGGAGCGCGAGCGCAATGGCGATCCCCGTTTGTCCATCGCCGAACGCTACACGGATCGTTCCGACTACGCGCGGAAGGTGACGGCTGCTGCCAATGCCTTGGTGCGCGACCGACTCCTGCTGCCCGAAGATGCCGCCGCCTATATCGCCGCGGCCGAAGCACAGATGAAAGTAGCGGCCTAGGCCGCTGCACCTGCGATACAAGACGGCTGGTGCTCCCGGGTACCAGCCGTTTCCGTTGGTCCCCCATCTCAACGGGGCTACTAGACCCTGTCCCGGGGCGACCGCGTTGTGACGTCGATCACAGGGTGACGGCGGTCACTGAATATCTCCCGAAACTTCATCATATTCGCTGCAACAGACGCCGTTGTCGGTCGTCGATTGCAAGGAATGATGATTATGCGCGCGATGAAGATTTGCGGACTTGCCATGGCCGGAATGTTGGCCGCCACCGCCACCGCCCAGGCCGGCTACATCGCCGACGGCACGATGGATCGGATATTCCGTTTGCACAGCACGTATGGGGCCAACTGGGTCGACCGGGTCGGCACCAGCAACCCGTTTGAGCTGTACGGTGTCGATGTTTCGTCCAGCTCTTCCGACGGGGGAACACTGAATCTCAGCATCTACACCAACTATGGTTTGAACCCCGCTGGCGCCTATCAGACCCGCACCGCCGACATCGCCTTCAAGCTCGATGGGGCCACCAACTTCAATTTCGGCTTGATCCTGGTCGATCATGACACCGATGCTTCGGCGGCCCGGCGCGATAACAATGGCCTTGAGGCCGGATTCTACGCCGTGAACAGCTGGATGACCTCGGAAGACATTTTTGGTGACCTCGGCAGCGTCGCCTACGGTGGGCGCGCCGCCATCTGTACCGACAACGCGAGCTGTAACCTGCAGACGCCTCAGGTTGTTTACACCTACATCAACAGTGGCACGTTGATCGCCGTTGACGATGGCCAGGAACACAATGGTTTTACGTTGACGATTGCCAGCTCGGACCCGCGCAACGATATTTTGGATCTGACGCCGCATAGCGATATCGCCATGCGCCGCATCGATATCACCATGACCGGTGTCGGCGAGCTGTTCGGGCCGGCTTGGGAAATGATGTTCGGAAATGCCACTTGCGGCAATGACACCATCTTCGTCTCTGGTGTCGGCATCCCGCCGGAACTTCCGGAACCGGCCGCCATGGGGCTGATGTTGCTCGGTCTGGTCGGCCTGGGCGCGGTGCGACGGGCTACGGCCAAAAGCTGACATCCCCACGACCACCAACGCAGCCTAGGTAGCGCCTCCGCAGGGGGGCGCTCCTTTATTTAGGGCCGTTCGCGCGGCGCCTGTCCGGCGGCGGCGACCAGGGCGACGCCCTTGATCTGGGCGAAGACAGCGCTTCCCGGAGCCAGTTGCAGAACGTCGCGCGACTTGCGGGTGACGCGTGCCACGATGCGCGCGCCGTGGCCTTCGGCGCCTAGACGCAGCACGACGTTGAATTGGATGCCGTCGGCATCCTGCGGGGTGAGCGAGACGATGCGTGCCGGCAGCTTGTTAAGGATCGAACTGTCGGTCGCCGCTGACAGTGTCAGGCTGACGTCGGCGGCGCTGATGCGCAGCCGCTGGCGCGCGCCGAGGGCCACCGATTTGCCCGGCACCAGCAGACGGCCGCCATCGGTAGCAAAGACGGTCAGTCCATAA
>CAMCUA010000196.1 GCA_945878455.1 Asaia bogorensis
CACGATCCGCACGACCCTGATTTACTGCGATTTCGACCAAACCGTTGGCATTCGTATACCAGAAGGGTTCCCCTGGCGAAACGTCGCTAAACGTATGCGCCGCCGGGATGATTCGGTCCCGGACACGCACTTCAGCATCCCGAGGCAGCCTGGTCGCACGCTGGCCCGTCATCGCATTGCCGAAGGCATCGATGTAGACGATGGCCATCAGGTCATCGGGCCAGTCGTTCCACGCCGCCGGTTCCCGATTCCGAATCTGGGTGTCGACGGGCATGCCACGCGCCAATCGCGCGGCAACAGGGGCAAACAAGTCGCGACCGTGAAAGGACGCCGACAGCTGTGCCGGCCGCCAGAGAATGTCCCGCCAGATGCCGGGGCCGGAAGCTTGTCGTTCGACCATCTCAAACAGGCCGTTATCGGGGCCGACGAAGAATTTCCCGTCGATCTGCAAGTAACCGGCGGCGCGCGAACTGCCGACGCCGGGGTCGACGACGCACAAAAATATAGTCCCGGGTGGAAACTCTCCAACGTATGCCGCCAGAAGATAGGCCGACAGCCGCGGATCGTGGGGCGGCGCATCGGCCAGTAGATCGACGACGGCAACTTCAGGAGCAGCGCGGCGCAGTACCGCGATCATCTGACCGACATACGGGCTGTCGCGCCCGAAATCGGTCAGTAAGACGATCATCTGGACTTAGCGGTCAGGAGCCGCTGGCTGGGGCCTTGATGTCGGCCAGACGAACGCGCAAGGAACGCAGTTGGCTTTCGGGTATCCGATAGGCCCAACCCTTCACCTTGGCGTTAATGGCCTTGGCCTCCTTCTGCACATCCTCAAGCCCGCCAATACGATCCGGCCCCTCGCCCGACGGTTCAGCCTTGACGTTGGGATCGACATCCGCTTCCAGGGTTACCCACCATGGCGCGTTTGAATCGTCATCGGGCTTAAGCATGGCAAAGCGCAGAATCAAACCGTCGTGCGTCTCGACGACCGCCTTTTCGACCGACGGCGCGGTAAAATTCTTGCCCGCCTGAACCAGTGGCAGCACGCTTTCGAATTGCATCCCGGTCAAGGTAAGGCCCATGCCATTCACATCCCACTCCCAGCGATCCTTCAACTTGAAACCGCTGGGCAAGTTTTCGACGATGTAATCTTCGTCGTCGGGGATATCGCGCAGGGCCGTCAACGCTTCGCCGTTCTCAGCAATAGTGGTCGTGCGTTTGATGCGTCGCTTGCGAATGTCGACGATTTTTCGGTCAACCCAGGACATGACATCACGATCTTCCGGCAACTTGACTTGGGCAAGCCAGGTCTGCTGCTCACCGGGCTTGCGCACGTAGATTCCGTTCTGCTCGACACCACCCAAGTCAAAGCGCCGCTTGCCCATCAAAATCTCGGCCAGGACCTTGCCATCGGCGTCCTTTAGACGCCACAGCCGCGATTTAGAGTCCTTGGCCGTTACATCGTCAAGATCCAGGCGGCCAAATCGTTCGGGTTGCTTGGTCTTGGCATCGACCAACTTCATTTGCGACAGCCCGATGATGGCCTCGCGGACATTGGCATCTATGGCCAAATAGTCATGGACGGTGGCAACCCGCCAACCGCTTTCACTCCGCTTGATGACAACCGTGCCCTCTGCATTCTGCACCGACAGTTCCGCCGCCGTATTGATCCGATCAGCCAAATCGGGAAAGAGCAGCGATCGGGCCGACTCGACGCCCGACGACCCATAGCGGGTCACTACGCCATGCGTTGCCATCGCGGCAACAGCAACAGTCACGAGAGCCAAGCCGGCGAAGGTTTTCGGTGTCATGTTCATCTCCTCGACTTCGGATCCGCTCAGGCCTGAATGCTGCGATGACGGTGACGGCGGCGGCGCACCATGGCAATGACCACAGCCGCGATACTGACCAGAATCGGCATCGCCCAGATATTGATGATCTTGAGGCGCGTGTTGAGATCTTCGATCTCGCGCCGCAAATCGAGCTGCACGTCGCGCAACTGCTGGCGGATGGACAACATCTGGACGCGAAAATCGTCGATGGCCAGGCGTTGTTTGTCGCCGAGGACCTGTGATCCTTCGGAGCCAGCCCCCGTCTGCAAACCGAGAAGCTTGCGTTCGGTTTCCTGCAGCTGTTCCACCAGGGCCTGTTCCTGTTTGCGATAGCGGAGTTCCGCATTGGCCTGGATTTCCTGTAGAACCTCGAATGGTCGAGACGACTGGCTGCGGCTGCGCAGACTGATCAGGTCACTGCTTCCCGTCAGATTATCCAGCGCGTTGACGACAAAATCGGCGTTGCTGGACGTCGGCACGGCAATCTGTTGGCCCCCGACAGACTGCTGCTGCACCCAGAAACGGTCCATAAGCATGTCGACGTCACCGACCAGCACCAGATTTATCGGCGCCTTTGATTGGGAAAGATGAACCGCCATCGCTTCCTGGCGCTTCTTTTCCTCTTCCGCTTCCGTGTTTTTCAACGATGGCGGACCGTCGGGAAATGCACTGGCCGCCGGACCCGTAACGCGTGCCGCAACAACGTAGCGCTGCTTATCGGAGACAAAGGACTCCATCAGCTTGACCGGATCTGGCCCATAGCGAATGGGCTCTGCCGCCATCAGGGCAGCGTTGTCGCTGCTGGTGATTAACGGCGTAAAGCTTGTGCTGGCGCCCGGAATAGGAACAAAGGCGCCGGCGCCCGCCATGATCACGTGATCGAGTTGGCCCGACACCACATCGGTTTTCGATAGAAAGCCATCACCGAAAGCCAGCCAGGCGAGATAGCGGGTGGTCACATCGCGTCCGCCGCTTCTGGCCGCAACGCGCACGGCCGTATTGGCATCGCCGACGAACTTCTCCTTGTCGAAATTAACGCCCCAG
The DNA here is from genome assembly GCA_945878455.1 of Asaia bogorensis. Lineage (GTDB taxonomy): Bacteria > Pseudomonadota > Alphaproteobacteria > Rhodospirillales > CAMCUA01 > CAMCUA01. Next base: position 2,877 of record CAMCUA010000196.1, read on the forward strand.
GCCGGCAACAGCGCCCCCAGATCCGAGGCGCTGATACCGGGGACGCTGGCCCGCTGCGTGAACAGCATGGCCTCCGCGTGGGGATCAAGGAACGCCATCAGCCTTCCGCCGCGCATGACGAATTGATCGATGGCGTAGTAGGCGTTGTCGCTAAGACTGTTCGGATGAACCAGCATCAATACGTCGACATCGCCCTCGACGCTTTCGAAATCGCTACCTAAGCTCCGCACCTCGAAAAACTGGCGAATTTGATCGAGGATGGCCCAGGGGCCTTGGCGGCGCATTTGATCGCCATGCATCATGACGCTTTCGACCAAACCGACCACGGGCTTTTTCGGATTGGCCAGTTTGAAGATCAGGCGTGTCAGGTCGTATTCGAGGAATTCCTCGCGGCGCCGGTCGAACAGGGAAATAATCTCGCGATCGTCGGTACTGTTGCTGGCGGCTAGACCAAAATACCCCCGGTCGCCGGCCGCCGTCATCGGCATCCCGTACAAGCCGACCTTGACCGCCTCGTCCTCGATCACCGAATAGGGTTCCGGGTTGAAGTATTCCAGCTTCAATTTTCCATCGGCGATGCGGACATAGTGCTCCAGCAGATCCCTGACGCGCTGATAGTAGATGCCTTGGGCCGAACTTTGGTCTGCCAGTGCCCGGGAAAAATAGAGCCGCAGCGTGACCGGTTCGTCGATGGCCTGAAGAACCTTGCGCGTCCCATCCGACAGGGTGAACAACCTGTCCTCCGTGAGATCGAGTCGCACGGACTTGACCACCGTCGCCGCTAAAATGTTGATGCCGACGAACAACAGAACGGCGAGAAGGATGCTGCCGACGATCAGTTTGCGCTTATCCATGGTCCACATGTTCGTTCTCAAGCCGCCTTTTTTAAGTCGACGATTGCGACGTTGATGAACAAGGCAACGGCAATCAACGAGACGTAGAAGACAACATCGCGATGATCGATCACGCCGCTGCGGATGGCCTCGGAGTGAGTCAGGAAGCTCATGCCGCTGATGGCATCCACAAGGAATGCCGGGGCCCAGCCGCGGAAGAAGGAGAGCACGATTTCCAGCCCCGCGGTCAGAAACAAGAAACACACCATGGCACCGACGATAAAGGCGATGACCTGATTCTTGGTCAGGGCGGAAATACAGGATCCGATAGCCAGATAGGCACCAGCCATTATCACGCTGCCGACGTATCCGGCGACGATTACCCCGTTATCGGGACGGCCGAGGTAGTTGACCGTCAGCCAGAGCGGGAAAGTCAGAAGAATTGCGACACTGACGAACGCCCAAGCGGCAAGGAATTTGCCGAGGACCACCTGGGTGGTGGACAATGGCAAGGTCATCAGCAATTCAATCGTTCCCGACTTCCGCTCTTCTGCCCACAGCCGCATGGCGACGGCGGGAATCAGCAACAGGAACAGCCAGGAATGAAACCCGAAGAACGAATTCAGGTTCGCCTGAGAGCGTTCAAAGAATGCACCGAGGTAAAAGGTAAGCGCCCCGCTGAGACTCAAGAATATGACAATGAAGACGTAAGCCAACGGCGTTGCAAAGTACGCCGCAAACTCCCGACGGAAGACAACCAGAATCCTGCCCATCATTGGGGCTCCCCTGCTTAGTTTCTGACAGTCAGCCGATGAAAGACTTCGTCGAGGTGGCCCTGCTCGACGAACAGGCTCTCGACGGGAACGTCGCGCTGACGCAGCGCAGCGCTGACATCCTGAACGATGGACTGACGATCGCGCGGCACGACACGCATGACGGCAATGTTCAGATGTCCATCTTCGATATCGACCCGTTCCACCCTGGGCAGGGACTCGATCGCCTGACGGGCTACTGTAAGGCGTTCACCGGCTAGGCGGATGCAAACGGCATTGTGCCGTTCCGATGTCGCTTCCAATGCACTTGGCGTGCCGTCGAAGACGATTTTACCCCGGGCAATGATGATCGCACGGTTGCAAACCGAGTCCACCTCTTCAAGAATATGGGTGGAAATGACGATGGCTTTGTCACGACCCATATCGCGAATGAGTTTGCGGACTTGGCGCTTTTGATTTGGGTCCAGCCCATCGGTCGGTTCATCCAGGATGAGTACATCCGGATCGTGCATGATGGCCTGAGCCAGCGCGACACGACGCTTAAAGCCCTTCGATAAGGTCTCGATGGGCTGGTACATCACGTCGGAAATCTCCAACTTGTCGACCGCTTCGTCTATTTTCCGGCGCTTTTCCGCGCTGCTAAGGCCTCGCGCACCCGCGACAAACGACATCAAGGCAGCGGGCGTAATGTCGCCATACAAGGGCGCACCTTCCGGCAGATAGCCCATGCGCGCCCGGGCGGCGATGGGATCACGCAGGACATCGTGCCCACAAACAGAAATCTCACCTGCCGTAGGATCGAGAAAGCCCGTGATCATCCGCATGGTCGTGGATTTTCCCGCACCGTTGGGCCCGAGAAATCCCAATATTTCACCGCTCTGCACGGACAGGGAGAGTCGATCGACAGCTATCAGGTCACCAAATGACTTGGTCAGACCGGCAACGCGAATCATTTCAGCCAATTTATTGGTCCCCATCCCCTAAGCCTACCGCGTATGCGGCGGTTTGGCTCATCTGCCATCAGCGACGGCAGGACACTCTCTGTCGACACCCGGTGACAACGACAGTTATCGACGCATACGTCAAGAAAGCAGCAATTCCACAACACAGCCATCGGGCGGGACCGCGCCGAACGCAGTCCCGCACCTATGGTCTGGTTTCTGGTTAAAAGTCCATGTCGCCCATGCCGCCACCATGGCTGTGCGGCATGGCAGGTGCCTTTTTCTCCGGCTTCTCGGCGATCATGGCCTCGGTGGTGATCAACAGACCGCCGACCGATGCCGCGTCCTGCAGTGCCGTACGCACGACCTTCGCCGGGTCGATGACGCCCGACTTCACCAGGTCCTCGTACTTGCCAGTCTGCGCGTTGAAGCCGAAGTTCTTGTCCTTCTGGTCCAACAGCCGCCCGGCAACCACCGCGCCGTCGACGCCGGCGTTCTCGGCGATCTGGCGCAACGGTGCCTGCAAGGCCCGGCGCACGATGTCGACACCGACCTTCTGATCGTCGTTGTCGCCAACGATCTTCTCCAGAACCCGCGTCGCGTACAGCAACGCCGTGCCGCCGCCCGGGACG
>CAMCUA010000197.1 GCA_945878455.1 Asaia bogorensis
CTGTTTCGGCAACCAACCAGCGGATCCGTCCGAACGATCAATCGGCGGCGGTCGAAGGTAATCTGAGCCTCGTCGTCAAACGTAACGCCCAGATTCGCGAAAGGCTTGTGGCGGCTCAGATCGATCTGTCCATGGTACTGGGCGAAGGCGAAAGGGCAGCACGGACGCAACATGCTGCCAGCCGTCATCTCGAGGCGCTGGAGCAGCAAATCGCAGAGCTGCGCGGGACTCTGGAGAATGCCATCGAGGAACGCCGTCTGGCGGCGTCGCAAAGCACCCAACAGGCGCACCACATCACAACAATGGAAGCGCAGTTAAACGTAATGCAGGCGGCCCGCCGGGACGCCGTGCAACGGCTGCATGAACACGTCTCGGAACAGCGACAGGACGGCGAGGCCTTACGGGCGAGCTTGCTGGCGGCACTTGGCGAACGCGACCGCTCGCTGCTCGATCAAAGGCGCATGGATGAGCGTGTCCAGGTGTTGGAATATCAGATATCCAGCATTCATAGTCTGCAGCGCGACGCCCTGCAGCGCCTGAAGGAACAGACGGCGCAGCATATCGTGACGCTGGAAAAGGTGGTCGGCCTGACCGGGCTGTCCGTCGGCAGCCTGATCGGCGGCGATGCGGTGCAACAGGGCAGTGGCCAGGGCGGACCCTTCATCGCCTTCGAGGACGATGGCGGGGAAGAAGCGCCCGGCGAGCGCATGATTGCCAGCCTGACCACGCTCGGTCAGCAGCTTGGTCATTGGGAGACACTGCAGGATGTTCTGCGGCGCATTCCCATTGTGGCGCCGTTGCGCACCTATCAGGTGAACAGCGATTTCGGCAAACGCCAGGATCCCCTCAACAAGATGTGGGCAATGCATACGGGCATCGACCTGGGCGGTCCGGCCGATGCGCCGGTGCTGGCAACGGCGCCGGGTATCGTGACCTTTGCCGGCTGGCGAGGGCGGCATGGCAATGCCGTGGAAATCGATCATGGTACCAGCATCGTCACCCTGTACGCTCATCTCGACAGTATCAAGGTCAAGACCGGGCAGCGAGTAGAATTCCAGCAGCAGATCGGGGTATTGGGCGATTCCGGCCGCAGCACGGGCATGCATTTGCACTATGAGGTAACATATAAAGGCAAGCCCATGGACCCGATGAGATTCATCAAGGCAGGTCAGCATGTTTTCCAAGACAGCCAAAAGAAGCAATAGCAGCAATAGCGGCGAACCGGTGGGCAAGCCCGCCGCACCGTCCATCGTCAGCAGCGATCTGCGGATCGTCGGCGATCTACGCAGCGAAGGCGAAGTGCATATCGACGGGACACTCGACGGCGATATCGAAAGCCGCATCCTGACGATTGGCGAAGGCGGTTCGGTGAAGGGCGCCATCGTCGTGGACTCGATCAGGGTGCATGGTTCTGTCACTGGAACCATCAAGGCACGTGCGGTTCACCTGTCAAAGACGGCACGCGTGCTTGGCGATATCCTGCACGAGGAACTTTCCATCGATCGGGGTGCCTTCCTGGAAGGTAACTGCAAACGCATGGACACGGCGAAGACTTCGACCGGTCAGCCCCTCAACCTGATCGTCAGCGATCGGTCCTCAGGGAAAGCCTGAGCCCATCCGTCATAGGCGTCGTTCGACCATGGCGAGCAAGGCGTCGATGGCGGCGCGTTCCTCGGGCTGTTTCAACGCTGGAGCATGGCCAACACCGGGCACGGTTACGGTTACCAGGTGTGGGGCGACGCTGCGCATATGCTCCAAAGTTTCGGCACTGAGCAGATCGGAACGCTCGCCCCGCACGGCCAGCAGCGGCAGGTCGCGAAACCCACGGAACAGCGCCCAGAGATCGGGTGGGGCGGGACCGGCCGGTTTGGCGAAGGGCTTGGCTATGGCCGTATCCCAATCGGGACGCAGCAGGCCATCGGCGTGCTGGCGAAAGGTGGCCTGGGCCACCGCGAGCCATTCCGCATCGTTCGTCGCCGGCCAATCCGGAATCGCCTGGGCAAGTTGACGTGCCGCGCTGGGCCAATCCGGTGCTGGCCTGAGGGTGGCCAGATAGCGGCGTATACGTCCTAGTCCGGCGGCTTCGAGACTGGGACCGATGTCGTTGAGTACGGCACCGGCGAGGACCGTGGGCATTGCCGCCGTCATGGCCATGGCTAGCAAGCCGCCGAGGGACGTACCGATGACAACGACCTTGTGGACATTGCTGGCAACGAGCAGGTGGCGAATATCCTCGACATAAGTCTGTGGTCGATAGCGGCGCCAATCCTTGTCGTAGTCGGAACGACCGCGACCGCGATAGTCCGGTGAAAGGACGCGCCAGCGCGGGGCCAGTTGCAGGGCCAGATCCTCGAAATCCTTGGAATTGCGGGTCAGGCCCGATAGGCACAGAACGGCAGGGCGGCCCGGTTCTGGCGTGCCATAGTCGCGAAGGTAAAGCCGCAGGCCATCCTGGGCGCTTACGAATCGTTCGCGATAGCCGACGGGGCTCAGCGCTCCAGATCCGTGGCTATATTTTCCGCCACTTCGGTTTCGCCGAGGCGGGCGCGATAGACCTGCAGATTCTCCATGACCCGCTGGACGTAGTTGCGGGTCTCGGTAAAGGGGATCATTTCAATCCAATCGACGGCATCGACGGCGGGGTCGCGCGGATGGCCCCTTTCCTTGACCCACTGGCGGGCGCGGCCGGGGCCGGCGTTGTAAGCGGCAACGGCAAGCACATAGGAGCCGCCGAACTCTCGAATCATGTCGGCGAGATAGGCTTGGCCCAAGCGCATGTTGTATTCGCCGTCCTTGCCCAGGCGTTCCGGCTGGTAGGCGATATTCAAACTGGCCGCCGTCGCCTTGGCGGTGGCCGGCATAAGCTGCATCAACCCAATGGCACCAGCGCTGCTGACCACCGAAGTTTGAAACAGACTTTCCTGACGGACCACCGACATCACCAAGGGATATTCGATACCATTGCCGGCGGCCGAACTGCCAGGCCTGGCCAGGATGGGATAGCCATCTTCGAGGAGGATATGGCCGCTTTGTGCCGCATCCTTGACGACGCGCAAGGCCAAGTCCATGCGTCCGGTGCGGCGGGCTAGTTCGGCAGTCAATCGCCGCCAGACAGCGCTTTCCTCGACCGTGGCCAGGGCGGGGAAAAAGCTGCGCATGGTGTCTTCGCGGCCGGCCAGCGCCAGGTATTGGATGGCCCGGGCGATATCATTCTTGTCGAAGCGCGTCTTAGTTTCCGCGTCGGGCTTCGGTGCCTCGGGGAAATTCAGAACGGGCGCACCTGGCAAGCGCGCCGTGGCCAATTGACCATAGTATGTGGTCGGATGGCTGGCCGCGATGGTGTACCAGGTGGCGGATATGGCCGCATCGTTCATGGCCTCGCCGGCCCTTCCCGCCCAGTAGGCGGCGCGCGCCAAGCTGACGGGAAAGCGCACGCCCTTGTAGAGGCGGATGAAGTGTTCGAGCGCGACCTTGTTATCGCCGAGAAAGCGCAAGGCGATCCAGCCGGACAGCCATTCGCCTTCGGCAAAACCGGCGCCTTCGTCGAGGCGGTGATCTTCGGCAAGCCGGTAGGCTCGGGTGATGTGGCCGGCGCGCAGCAATCGACGCACCAGCACCTCTTTCTCCCGCCACCATAATTCGGGGCGAACCAGGTCCTTGGGTGGATGGCTGAGGATTTCCAGGGCGGCATCGTCATCGCCACGCGCCCGGCGCCAGCGCAGCCGTTCGTAAAGCAACCCAGGTTCGTTGCGCAAAGCCACCGGAATTTTGGCAATGGCCGTATCGACGTTGCCCGAACGCTGACGCAGCAGCAGGCGGGTTTGGCCGATGATCTGATCGGTACCGGAGACGCGCAGCAGCATGCGCTGCGCTTCCGACGTATCGCCGTCCCACAGGACGCGGTCGAGTCGGGCACGGTGATCGGCGGCGCTCAACTGGCTTTTGTAACGGTTATAGAAGCGGGTCTCTTCGTCCTTGCTGAAATCTCCATTAACCCAAGCGTCGCGCAAGGCAAGCCGGCCGTGCTCGATCTTGCCCGTGGCCATCAACGAGTCGGCAAAGCGGGCTTTGCCGGCTGCGGTCATCGGTGGATTTTCGGTCAGCCAGGTGATCGCCTGTTGGTCGTTGCCGCGCAGGACGATGGCGTCCTCGATACGGCGAAGCAACAATCCGCGGCGCGGCCACGTCGGGTTGGCGGCCATAAAGGCGGTGAGATCGGCGAAGGATGGCTGGCGCTGCGGGTCAATCAATTCCAGCCAGCGCAGCAGGGTCATGGCGGCTTCGTCGCGGCTTTGTCCCGCCAGACGGTAGGCATCGTCCCAGCGCCCTGACTCAGCGGCTTTCAGGGCATCCTTGACGGCAGTGCCCTGGGCGACGGTTGGCGCTGCAGGTTCGGCCTGGACAGCGGGGGCGAGCAACAGGATGGCAGCCAAGCCGAAGGCCGCGAGCCAGCAGAACCCGCTCCGCGATAACCCGGCACACACGCGTCGATAAATCTGCATCAGCTCGAGCTGCAAACGCTGACCCTACTTCCGATTAACGGTCCGGCCACGCGGCCAGCTGAATTCTATCGTAGATTCTATGCATTAACCATGTTCTCGGCAAGTCGTTGCCGGGTAGCGGGTGCAAACCGCAAATGGCGCGAGCCGTGGCTTGCTGGCCAACGCCAGTGGCGTTAAGGTCGCGGCGAGGCGGTTACACACGTCGGGAGAGGGATATGTTCAGCGGATCTTTAGTCGCGCTGATTACCCCCATGGTTGGGGGCAGGATCGACGAACGCGCGTTCCATAGTTTCGTCGAATGGCAAATTGCCGAGGGAACGGAAGGACTTGTTCCCTGTGGCACAACGGGCGAATCGGCCACCATGACCGATGCCGAATTTGCTCGCACTATCGACATCTGCATCGAAGCGGCGGCCGGACGGGTTCCGGTGATCGCTGGCGCCGGATCGTCGTCGACAGCCGTGTGCATCCACCACGCCAAACATTGCGAAAAAGCCGGGGCCGACGCCGTCATGGTCGTCGTGCCGCCCTATAACAAACCGAGCCAGGAAGGCCTCTATCGCCATTTCAAGGCCATACACGACGCCATCGGCCTGCCGATTCTAATGTACAACGTACCGGGCCGGACGGTGGCTGACCTCTCGGTCGAAACCGTGGCGCGGCTAGCCAAATTGGAACGAATCATCGGCATCAAGGACGCCACAGGCGACCTGACCCGGCCGATCAAGACCCGGCTGGTCACCGCATCCAGCTTCTGCCAGCTTTCAGGCGAAGACGCGACGGCGATCCCGTTCAATGCGGCCGGCGGTGTCGGCTGTATCTCGGTCAGCGCCAACGTGGCGCCGCGGCTCTGTGCCGACCTGCAGAAGGCTTGGCGCAGCGGCAATTTGGCCAAAGCGCAGGACCTGCAGGAACGTCTGCTGGCGCTGCATTCGGCCATGTTTTGCGAGGCGAGTCCGGGTCCGGCCAAGTACGGACTGAGCCTGCTCGGCAAGTGCGCCAACGAGCTGCGCCTGCCGTTGTGCGAAATTTCCGAACGCGCCCAGGCACAGGTGCGCGACGCCATGGCCGGCCTTGGCTTGCTGATCGATAAAGCGGCCGAATAAGGAAAGAGAATGGCGCGCAAGAGCGGGCCCAAAGGCCCGATCGCGGCGCAGAACCGCAAGGCGCGCCACGATTATTTCATCGACGAGGTATACGAGGCCGGTATCATGTTGACCGGCACCGAAGTGAAATCCCTGCGCGCCGGCCGGGCCAGCATCGCCGAATCCTATGCGGCGCCGGACGGCAACGAGCTCTACCTCATCAACGCCCATATCCCGGAATATGCCTCGGCCAGCAGCCGGTTTAACCACGAGCCGAAGCGCAAGCGCCGGCTGCTTCTGCACCGGCGCGAGATCGCCAAGCTGATGGGGGCGGTGCAGCGCGACGGCATGACGCTGGTACCGCTGATGCTCTATTTCAACGACCGGGGCATGGTGAAGGTGGAGCTGGGATTGGCCCGCGGCAAGCATACCCACGACAAGCGCGAAAGCATCAAGGCC
>CAMCUA010000198.1 GCA_945878455.1 Asaia bogorensis
GGACCGCTGGTCGCCCATTTCGGCTGGGATTGGAACGACTGGGACCGCATCGCCGCCGGCACCCTCGCCGGTCACCTGCTCGAATGCGGCGCCCAGGTCAGCGGCGGCTATTTCGCCGATCCCGGCTTCAAAGACGTGCCCGATCCCGAGAATATCGGCTTCCCGATCGCCGAAGTTTCGGCAGCGGGCGGCATCGTCATGACCAAACCGGCGGGAACCGGCGGCCGGGTGAACGCGTTGACCGTCAAGGAACAGCTGCTTTACGAAATTCACGACCCGGCCAATTACCTGACCCCAGACGTGATCCTCGACGTCACCGGCGTGGAGATCGACGAGATCGGGCCGGATCGCGTCCGGGTGCGCGGCGCCCGGGGCAAACCGCCGCCGCGCGATCTGAAGGCGACCGTCTGTTTTCCCGGCGATTGGCTGGGCGAGGCGGAAATATCCTATGCCGGGCCGAACGCCCTGGCGCGCGCCCGACTGGCTGCCGATGTGGTGCGCAAGCGGCTGCGGATGCGCGGGCTGAAGGTCACGGCCCGCCTGGATTTCATCGGCACGCAAAGCGTTTTCGATTCCGACAGCGGCGACCTGCAAGTCGCTTTTTGCGGCGAGTTGCCCGAGGTGCGCTTGCGCCTGGCCGCATCGGGCGCCGACCGGGAAGCGGTCAGCCGCAGCGTGCAAGAAGTGCTGGCGCTCTATTGTTGCGGACCGGCCGGCGGCGGCGGCGTGCGGACAAACCTACAGAACCGCATCCGCACCGCATCCTATCTGGTGTCGCGCCATATGGTAAAACCTGCCGTTACGTTTCTCTGAAACCGTAAATCAACCAGGCCATGAAAGTTCTGCTCCACCATATCGCCCACGCCCGCTCCGGCGACAAGGGCAACCGCCTGAATATCGGCGTGTTCGCCTACGAGGCCGCTTTCTGGCCGATCCTCGTGGAACAGCTCACGGCGGATCGAGTGCGCGCGGTCTACCAGCATCGCGGCGTGAGTCGCGTGGACCGCTATGTCCTGGAAAAGATTCACGGGCTCAACTTTGTCATCGATGATCTGCTCGAAGGCGGGGTCAATGCCAGCCTCAACGTCGACGGCCATGGCAAGACCAACTCGTTCCGCCTGCTCGGCATCGACATCGAACTGCCGGACCATCTCGCCCCAGTGCTATCCCGACGGCGGAACCCTTCGCCATGAAGCGCTCCTTGCCGCCGCTCAACGCCCTACGGGTCTTCGAGGTTGCGGCGCGCACCGGCGGCTTCACCCGGGCGGCGCAGGAGTTGCGGATTTCCCAAGGTGCCGTTAGCCGCCATGTCGCCGCCCTGGAATCGTTCCTGGGCATTGCGCTGTTTCAACGCAACCACCGGCAGATCAAGCTGACGCCGGAGGGCCACGTCTATGCCAATGCCATTCGCGGTGCGCTCGACAGCATCAAACAGGCGACGGGCGACATCCAGGCCAGCCGGGCGAAGCGGGGTCTGCATATCAAGGTCTATTCGACCCTGGCGATCTGCTGGCTGGTACCCAGGCTTGGGCGGCTTCACGCCCTGCATCCAGACATGGGCGTGACCATCTCTTCCAGCCCGCAGCCTGCCGATCTCAGCCAAGAAGACGTACTGTTCACCATCGACCACGGCACTAAGCGCAAGGACTGGGCGCGCTACGACCCGCTGTTTCATGTCGAGCTGCTGCCCGTGTGCAGTCCATCCTTGCTGAACGCATCGCCGCCAGTCCGCGAGCCGAAGGACCTGCTTCGTCATGCTCTGCTGTCGTCGCTGAACCGCCCGATGGATTGGCCCAGTTGGATGGCGCATGTCGGCGTCGCTGGTGGCGACCCTGCTCCCGGGCTCACCTTCAGCAATTCGTCCCTAGCCTACGAGGCGGCGGCCAACGGCATCGGCGTAGCCATGGCGCAATACCACTACGTCGAAAACGAACTGGAGCACGGCCGCCTGGTGGCGCCCTTCGCCCAACGCCTGCGCACCGGCCGGCACCACTATCTGGTCAGCCGTTGGGCCGACGCCGAGCTACCCGAGGTCATCGCCTTTCGCGACTGGATCATCGCGGAATCGAGAAAGAGCGCGGCCGCGTTCACCGAGCCCGATGGACTCCCGCCGGCCGCCAACACTTACGAGTCGGCACCACACGACGCATGACGGAGCGGCGCTACAGATCGCTGAACCGCCAGTCGCAGACGTCCGCCGCGGTTTCGATAAAGGCCCGGACCTTGGCCGATAGCAGCCGGGAGGTCGGATAGACCAACTGGATGGGCAGCGCCGGCGGCTCGAAGTCGACGAGTACGGCGCTCAATCGTTTGGCCGCAACCAAGTCGGCAACCTGATAGGCCAACACCATCGTCAGTCCGCCGCCGCCCTCGGCATGCTGGATCGCCGCATCGGCGCTATTCGTCATGTAACACGGCACGATACTGACCCGTTCTTCGCGGCCGTCACGGAAGAAGCGCCAGTCGTTGGAGCGACCGATCCCGGTGAACTGGATAATGCGATGCGCCGTCAGTTCCCCAGGCGTGCCGGGAACGCCATATGTGTCAAGGTAGCCTGGCGAGGCGACGACGATCCGGCGGGTTTCCCCCACCCGGCGGGCGACCAGGCTGGAGTCGGCGAGATGCCCGATACGGACAGCCAGATCGACGCCTTCTTCGACCAGATTGATCATGCGATCGGATAGCAGAAGTTCGCCCACGACCTCGGGGTAGCGCGCCAAGTAAGCGCAGATCAGCGGGCTGACGTGGCGGCGACCGAACACCACCGGGGCCGACACCGTAAAGCGACCCGCAGGCCGGGCCCGTTCCTCCTGGGCCGATCCCTCCGCTTCGTCAAGATCGGCGAGAATCTGGCGCGCCCGCTCGAGAAAGCGGGCCCCGGCATCGGTCAATACCACCGAACGGGTGGTGCGCTGGAACAGGCGGATATCGAGGTGATCTTCGAGGGCCGCCACATAGCGCGTCACCGCCGAGGGCGAAAGCCCGAGCTTGCGTGCCGCCGGGGCGAACCCCTTGAGGTCGGCCACCGCCGCAAAGACCGTCATGGCAGCGAAGCGATCCATCTTACTATTCTATTTAACGCAATAATAAGTTGTCAATTTAGTTTATTATTGCTTTCTCATAAATTACCCATATTGACCGGGACAGCAAGCACAGCCCTTGCCCCACCCGTTGCAAAGGAAGACTCCCATGTCCCGCATACCCACACCTGCCTCCATCGAAGCCGCGCCGGTCGCCGCACAACCGTTGCTGAGCGCCGTCAAGTCGCAACTTGGCATCGTCCCCAACATGTTCCGCGTGCTCGCCAACAGTCCCTCCGCTCTCGAAGGTTATCTCGGCTTTCACAGCGCTTTGGCCAAGGGCTCGCTCGATGCACCGACCCGGGAACGCATCGCTCTCGCCATCGCCGATGTCAACGAATGCGGCTACTGCTTGGCGGCGCATACCTATCTCGGTAAGAACCTTGCCAAGCTCGACGATGCCGAAATCGCCGCCAATCGCGCGGGCGGGTCGAACGATCCGAAAGCCGATGCTGCCGTCCAGTTCGCCGTCCGCATCGCCAACGAGCGTGGCCACGTGACCGACGCCGACATCCGGGCCGTGAAACGCGCCGGATACAGCGACAGCGACATTGTCGAGATCGTGCTTCACGTCGCCTTGAACACGTTGACGAACTACGTCAACGAAGTCGCCCTGACCGACATCGATTTTCCGGCGGCAACGGCACGTCGGGCGGCCTGAGCGCAGGAACCGGCCCTTGCCGGACGGTGCCCGGCCGTCGTCGTGACGACGGGCACCGCATCGGCATCGCCACCTCAATGGACCCGGATGGCAGGAGGATACCCATGTCACAAGCGCCGACCTACTCGAGCGACATCGCCTTCACCCCGACCGTCAAAGCGATCCAGGCGCGCAGAGGCTCGCGTCAATCCTATGGGCGGATGGAAGAGAAGGGCGGATGGCAGACCGACATCACCGATGACCTCGCCGCCTTCATCGCCGCGCAAAGAAGCCTGTACATCGCCACGGCCAACGCCGAAGGCCAGCCTTACATCCAACACCGGGGCGGACAACCCAGCTTTCTCAAGGTGCAGGACCGCAAGACCCTGGCCTTCGCCGACTACCGCGGTAACCGGCAATACATCACGCTCGGCAATCTCGCCGACAATCCCAAGGCTTGTCTCTTCCTCATGGACTATGCCAACCGTCGGCGGATCAAAATCTGGGGCGATGCGCGCGTCGTCGAGGGCGATCCCACGCTCCTCGCCGAACTGATGGCGCCAGGCGAAACGGCGGTTCCCGAACAGGCGATTCTGTTCACGGTTCGCGCTTGGGATGCCAACTGTCCGCAACACATCCCCCAACTCGTCGCCGTCGATGACGTCGCAGCCGAACTGGAGCGGCGCGCCCGGCGAATCGCTGAACTGGAGGCTGAACTGGCCCAACGCTCGTCCGCCGGGAGCGCCACATGACCTGCGGTAACCGGCGCAGCGTGCAAATAAGGGCTTACACCCTTCGTCGCCGGGGACTTATGCTGGAGGCAAGCAACCCGTCGAACGGAAAGACCCGACCATGGCCGTTAACATCCGCCCCCTGCATCCCTTGTTCATGGGCGAAGTCATGGATTTCGACATCGGCCAGACCCTGTCGCCAGCAGAAGTCGCCGCGATCGAGGCGGGCATGGACCGCCACGCCGTGCTGATCTTCCCCGGCCAGAACATCGACGGCGAACAACAGTTGGCCTTCACCGCCAACTTCGGCCCGCTACAGGAGGGCGCCAACACCAGCACCCCGCGGGAAAATCTGCGCCTCGCCCCGATCTTCGCCGATCCGTCCAACCTGGATAAGGACGGCAAGCCGCGCGACCGCCTGCATCCGGCGCGCCTCGACAAGATGGGCAACCGGCTGTGGCATACGGACGCTTCGTTCAAGTCGCGCGGCGCCAAGTATTCGGCCCTCTACGGCCGCGTCATTCCGCCGCAGGGCGGCAATACGGAATTCGCCGACATGCGCGCTGCCTACGACGCGCTGGATAAGGCGACCAAGGCCGAGATCGAGGACCTGGTCTGCGAACATTCGCTGACCTATTCGCGCGCCCAGCTCGGCTATGCGCACAACGAAGACGATCTGCGGCGCTTTCCCCCAGTGCGCCATCGACTGGTGCGCACCCATCCTGTCACCGGGCGCAAGTCGCTGTATCTGGCCTCCCACATCGGGCGCATCGTCGGCTGGCCCGCACCCGAGGCGCTGGCCTTCATCCGCGACCTTATCGAACACGCCACCCAGCCGCAATTCGTCTACGCCCATCGCTGGACGCCGGGCGATGTGGTCATGTGGGACAACCGCCAGACCATGCATCGCGGCCGGCGCTACGACGACCTCGCCTATAGCCGCGACGTGCGCCGTACCACGGTGCTCGGCGACGATGCCCTCGCCGACCGGCTGACGGCATAGGGCCAGGGCTCGGCGACGGGGGCGCCGGATGAGCAGCGTCGCCGTCGCCATTGTCTGCAAGGTGCCGCTCGCCGGCTTCTCGAAGACCCGGCTGTCGCCGCCGTTGCGCCCCGAGGATTGCGCCGCCCTGTCGGCCTGTTTTATCGAGGACCTTGCCCGCACGGTGGCGGGGTTGACCGTCGGTGGCACGGTCGCCGGCTATGCCCTCTATACGCCGGTCGGCGGCGAAGCGGCGTTGCGTCGCCTGCTGCCCGACGGGTTTCGACTGATGGCGCAGTCCGACGGCGAACTCGGCAGCCGGCTGATCGACGGCGTGGCCGCGCTGTTCGCGGCGGGACACGACGGCGTCATTCTGCTCAACGCCGACAGCCCAACCCTGCCGGAAGGTATTCTGCGCGCCGCCGTCGCCGCCGTCCGGCGTGCCAGCAGCGTCGTGCTCGGCCCGGCCATCGACGGCGGCTATAACCTGATCGGTCTGGCGCAATCGCAACCGCGGCTTTTCACCGACATGCCGTGGAGCACGGATGTCGTCTATGCGCGCACGCTTGAACGCGCCCGCGACCTCGGCTTACCCGTGGTCA
>CAMCUA010000199.1 GCA_945878455.1 Asaia bogorensis
AGCATCCTGGGCCAACACCGGCAAACCGGTGGCCAGTAGCGTACTGCTGGCCAGAACGGCAGCACGCCACGCTCTCCTCGTGAAACGCATCGCAACTCTCCTTCGAATGTGCCAGGTCAGACCCAAACACGATGGAATTTTCAGGAATCCTTAGTGGACTCGCCTTTGGCTACATCAAGAATCGTGCCTAATGGTGGATTCCGCGT
Source organism: Asaia bogorensis (assembly GCA_945878455.1). GTDB lineage: Bacteria > Pseudomonadota > Alphaproteobacteria > Rhodospirillales > CAMCUA01 > CAMCUA01. The sequence goes on from CAMCUA010000199.1 coordinate 207, forward strand.
GAATCAATGATTTGGGGGGATATCCGTCGCTACGGTCAATTTCAAAATAGATTAATTAATAGGCACTCTACTTAATCTGACTAAAAAATAATCAAGGGTCATGAGTCGCCGAAGATTATTCTGAGTGCTGGTCCGACGGCGGTCGCTAGGCAGTCAGCAGGTGGGCTCTGGACAGTCGTTACAGGAGAGGTGAGAAGAAGGCATGTCGATCGCCACAGCACCGCTCGCCCCCCTGCGCGGCGAGAACGTTCCGGCCGAGGTCATCGTCGCCGATGTCCTGGTCATCGGCGGCGGCCTGGTTGGCGGGATTGCCGCCGCGGCGCTGGATTCAGTCGGCCTGACGGCCATCGTGATCGACCGCGAATCGCCGACGGTGGCGCTCAAGGACGGTTTCGATGGGCGTGCTTCGGCCATCGCGCTGGCATCACAACAGGCACTGTCGGCCCTTGGCCTTTGGCAAGGTATGCTCGCCGAAGCCTGCCCTATCCATGACATTCGCGTGTCCGAGGCTGGATCGCTGTCCTTCCTGCACTATGATCATCGGGAACTGGCGGGGACACCATTCGGTTTTATGGTGGAGAACCGCACCATCCGCCGTTCCATCGCCTCTCGCCTGCCGTCGCTCGGCGGCGTGCGGCACCTGGCGCCAGCTCGGCCACTGACGCTCGACCGCGAAGCTCATCGAGTCCAAGCCTGCCTGGCCGACGGTCGGCAGGTGACGGCGCGCTTGGCCATCGCCGCTGATGGGCGCGGCTCCTGGAGCCGCCAACAGGCCGCCATTGCACTCACCCAATGGTCCTACGGTCAAAGTGCCATCGTCTGTGCTGTCGCCCATGAACACGATCATGGCAATGTCGCCCATGAGCGGTTCCTGCCGGGCGGACCCTTCGCCATCTTACCGCTGACCGGTGGGCGTTCTTCATTGGTGTGGGTGGAACCGACGGCGGTTGCCAACGAGATCATGAGGCTCGACGCCAAGGGCTTCCTCGCCGAACTCGGCGAACGTTTCGGCGACTTTCTTGGCGAATTGACCGTTGTCAGCCCCCGTTGGTGCCATCCATTGTCGCTGCAATTCGCCCATGAAACCGTTGCGCCGCGAATGGTCCTGATTGGCGATGCGGCGCATGCCATGCATCCCATTGCCGGGCAGGGACTCAACATGGGTATTCGCGACGTTGCGGCACTAACCGACGTGTTGGCCGAGGCAGCGCGCCTGGGTCTCGACATCGGTTCACCGACGGTTCTGGCGCGCTATGAACGGTGGCGCCGCTTCGACAGCCACCTGATGCTGGCGGCTACCGACGGCCTAAACCGTCTGTTTTCCACAGATGCGGCGCCAGTGCGTTGGGCTCGGGACATGGGTTTGGCGGCGGTCGATCGCCTCCCGTCGCTGAAGCAAGTCTTCGTCCGCCAAGCGATGGGTTTGAGCGGCGAGCTGCCCCGCTTGTTGCAGGGCCAAATACCCTAGGGATCACGACTGAGGCCCAGCTTCCCGAGCGCGGCCAGGTAGTCGCGCCACAGGTCGTCTTGGTGCAGGCCCATCTCGTACAGGACATCCCATGAATAGATGCCGGTATCGTGCAAATCGTCGAACCGAAGGCGGACGGCGTAATTGCCCACAGGCTCGACATCCATGATGGCCACATGGCGCCGGCCAGCGACGATCTTGCGCTGACCCGGACCATGACCGCGGACCTCGGCCGATGGACTTTCGACACGCAGCAGTTCGGCGGGCAGGTCGAAGGTCCGACCGTCGTCGAAGGCGACTTCCAACGTCTTTTCCGCCTTCTTCAGACGAATTTCCGTGGGCCGCGGCCGGACGGACAGGGTAGGATCTGGGGGCATAGGTCGACGTCAGGATGCGGTTGCCGGCGTTACGCTTCGCATCGGCCGCTGGCACCGTCGAGGGGCCGGGCCTCGTCGATCAACATGATCGGGATGCCATCACGGATCGGATAGGCCAGCTTGGCCTTGTCGCTGATCAATTCCTGCTTGTCGGAATCATAGCGCAGGGGCCCTTTGGTTAACGGGCAAACCAGAATCTCCAACAACTTGGAATCGACGTTACGGCTGCTCATCGCTCTATCCTCGGTCAATGCGAACTATCGGTCTCAGTGGCGCCTGCCGGAATCCGATCCGTCGCTCTCGCGTAGCGCCATTTCCATGAGAGTGGTCAGCACGTCGCCGCGATTGGCCGTGCCTGAAGCTTCGAGCAAAGCCTGCTTTTCGCCCGGATCGAAGGGGCACATCATGGCGAGCGAGGTGACGAGCGTCTCGTCGGTTGCCGCCTCCACAGCCTTCCAATCGACGTCGATATCGCGCTGGGTGAAATAGCGGCGCACCAAGACGTGCATGGCCTGCCGATCTTCCAGATGGCTGTTATCTTCATCGAGATCCTCGCGATAGGCGGCATAGTCGACGCGCATCCGACGATAGCCGTGCAGCCCTCCTAATTCCTCGAGGACTCTAAAGCGCACCACGCCGGTCAGCGTGACCAGGAATCGACCGTCCTCAGTTTCGGAAAAGGCGGTGATACGACCGGCGCAACCGATCTGGTAAATCGCCGCAGCTTCAGGCACGGGGTGGTCGACTGACTCCGATGGCTGAATCATGCCGATCAGGTGTTCGCGGCCGAGCGCGTCGTTGATCATATTGAGGTAGCGCGGTTCGAAAACATTGAGCGGCAGGCGGCCGCGCGGCAACAGCAACACGCCCGGCAGGGGAAATACCGGCAGTATTTCTGGCAGTGCCACGACGCCAGCGACGGTCTCGCCGCTCATCGCTGACTCACGAAAACAGAACGGAGGAAAGTTTGCGCCGACCGGCGATCGTCAGCGGGTCCGTCGAACCCAAAGCATCGAATATTTTCACCAGCTGTTTGCGTGCCGCTTCGTCGTTCCAGGCGCGCTCGCGGCGCACCGATTCAACCAGCTGGTCGATGGCTTCCTCGGCCCGCCCGGCACCGTAGCAGGCAATGGCCATATCGAGCCGGGCTTGGTGGTCTTTGGGATTGGCGGCAATGCGTACCTCCAGCGCGCTGGTGTCGACGATCTCGACGGCACTGCCTTGGGTGGCCAGTTCGACCGCAGCGATTGCCGCAGCGATATTGGCATCGCGCAGCATTTCGGGAGTTAGTCCTTCAATCATGGCCTGTGCTTCCTCGGCGTGGCCAAGAGCAACCAAGGCGCGGATCATGCCGGCAAGGGCTTTGGTGCTGTCCGGTTCCTGGGCTGAAATCTCGCTGTATATGGCATAGGCGGTTTCAGCATCGCCGGATTTCAAGGCCTGCTCAGCCTGCTCCAACGCTGCGTCCAACGGGGGCTTGCTGCCGGCCAGTAGGCGATCGACAAAGGACTTGATCTGGCTTTCCGGCAAGGCGCCGGTGAAGCCATCTACCGGCCGGCCGCCTTTGAAGGCATAGACGGTCGGGATAGATTGGATGCGCAATTGCGCCGCCAGTTCCTGATTTTCATCGATATTGATCTTGACCATGCGGACCAGACCGCCCGCATGACGCACGGCCTTCTCCAACATCGGCCCCAACGTCTTGCACGGACCACACCAAGGGGCCCAAAAATCGACGATGACCGGTGTCTTCTGCGACACTTCCATGACATCGATGGCAAATCGGCTGGCATTCGATTCTTTGATCAGATCGCCTGGCGCCACGGCGGTTTGTCCACTGCTGACGCCCGTTCGGGGCGCTGCGCCGTCGGGGTTGAGGATAAATTCCATTGCGACCCTGTGCTTGCCGTTTCGGCCGATTGGCCAAACTGCGCAATAAATGGCGGTAATCGCGTCATCCTGCAACCCCCGCGCACGGTCCAGTGTTCGCAAAGGCGGGGTGCTGCATGGGCCTCCGCGGGCATGGCCAAACCGGCTGGCCCCCAGAGTGGGATACAAGTCCCCCGACATCGGCGCTATTGAACCTTAGGCCGCCCACTGACCCCGTCAAGGTGGCGAATTCCTGCCCTAGAACGGCGTTGCAATGCCCAGCGGAATTCGTATGATCGGCCGCCTTGCGGGCCCCATGGGGCAGGTCGCAGTTATGGAGCGCGGGCGTAGCTCAGGGGTAGAGCACAACCTTGCCAAGGTTGGGGTCGAGGGTTCGAATCCCTTCGCCCGCTCCAGTTTTTGCCGGGATGCTTTGGTCGAGCATTTCACGTGGTTGTGGCATCGGTTGCCCTGCCCGTGTTGGGTGTCGATTGGCCCATTGTCCCGCTATTTGATATGGGCAGGGTCGTACACAAGCTGTTGTAATGGGCTATACGCGACTATCGCGTTTCTTCTACTTTCAGGCCGATATTCCTGACGATGGAGGCGTGACAACGGCTAGAAATGGTTGCTTTCAAACTCGATGTGGGCGATCGAGCGCCCAATTTTGTTCTTCCCGATGCCACGGGTACGGGGCACGGTTTCTACAGCGACGTTAATGGCTGCACGATTCTATTGATTCTATTTGGACATGGTGCGCTACACCAGCAATTGGACGAGCTTTCCCGTCTACACCTGTCCCTCTCAAAGAACCGCGACATACAAACATTTGGAATATACCTCAGTGATATAGAGTCCTTGGCCGCGATGGTACCCAACAATAGCGGTACCGGTCCGATTATCCTTGCGGACGTAAAAGGCAAGATCACGGAAGCCTACTCCTCCCAATTGGCGCGGAGCGGTCCGGTCGCGTTGGTATTGGATCCGAATCAGCGAATCGTCGCGATCCATGATGGGCCGGAGCTGTTCAAACAGGTCGGGGATACGGTTAAGGGCATGGCTCAGGCTCGGCCACCTCGTATGATTGAATCAGTTGCGCCTGTGCTCATGATCCCCAACGTGATCGAACCTACGTTTTGCCAACGTCTGATCCAAGCGTGGAATGCCGGAGAGAAAAGCAGCGGTCTTGTTCACGAAATATTGGGGGATAAAAAAGCCAACGTCGTAGTCACGTCTTCCAAGCGTAGAATCGATCACTACATCGCGGAACCGACCCTTCGGTCCGACGTTGCTTCAATACTCGGCCGCAGATTGGGTGCCGAAGTACGCAAGTCATTTTTCTTTCATAAATTTCGCTTCGAAGCGTTCCGGATTGGCTGCTATCACGCGGCGGACCGCGGCTTTTTCAAGGTGCATCGGGACTTTATTGACAATGTTCATGAGAGCCGCAGGTTCGCTGTCTCGGTAAATTTGAATGCGGAAGGTTATGTTGGCGGTGACCTCCGCTTTCCGGAGTATGGACCCGACCTGTATCGCCCTGCAACGGGAGGCGCGATCGTCTTTTCAGGTTCCTTGATGCACGAGGTCGTGCCGGTTACCGCCGGTGAAAGATATGTACTATTGACATTTCTACTCGCCGTAAATGAATAATATTTCTTTATACATACCAAATAATGAATAGAAACAACATCGCGTGCCGCCTATTTATCCTAAAATTCAAGCATACTCAGCATAAATAAATGTGAAATCTCGCTGACTGCTTCGCCGAATATTATAATCCGCAAATATTACATTGGAATATTTGTGATCTACCATTTGCACTGTAGATTGTTATTTTCGGCCACGGCGATTGACGGGCCGGCTTGGCGGGAGCAACATCATCCATCAATTAAGAGGCACTGTTCCGTATCAGAAGCCTCGTTCCGGGACGTGACATTTGCCCGTTTTCTCCGTCGGCCTTCGCGTGGTGGCCGCAGATGGGACGAGCATCCGCCCCGTGCTTTCGTGCTGCAAAGGCAAATCGGCATAATCGTAAC
>CAMCUA010000200.1 GCA_945878455.1 Asaia bogorensis
CAAACTAACTCCGCGACTGTTGCGTCAGCTGTCGGAAAAGGGCTTCGAGGAACAAGTCGTTTCCCGCGAAGATCTGGAAGGCCGATATGTCGCCGAGGACCTGATTAATGCGGAAACAGGTGAGATCTATGTCGAAGCGGGCGGCGAACTGACCCCCGAGCAGCTCGAACAGTTGGAAGGCGCGGGTGTTACCGAAATCCCGACGCTGGCCATCGATCACATCAATGTCGGGCCGTATATCCGCAATACGTTGGCGGCCGATCGCAATACCTCGCGCGAAGAGGCGATGATTGACATCTACCGGGTCATGCGTCCCGGCGAGCCGCCGACGCTGGACACGGCCGAGACGCTGTTCAACAGCCTGTTTTTCGATTCGGAACGCTACGACCTTTCGGCCGTCGGCCGGGTCAAGATGAACTCTCGCCTGGGCTTCGAGACAGCAGATACGGTGCGTGTGTTGCGCCGCGAGGACATCTTGGAGGTGGTTCGCGTACTCGTCGAATTGAAGGACGGACGGGGCGAGATCGACGACATCGACCATCTGGGCAACCGCCGCGTACGTTCGGTTGGCGAATTGATGCAGAATCAGTATCGAGTCGGCCTGTTGCGCATGGAGCGGGCGATCCGCGAGCGCATGAGTTCGGTCGATATCGATACGGTCATGCCGCACGACCTGATCAACGCCAAGCCGGCAGCAGCGGCGGTGCGCGAATTCTTCGGTTCGTCCCAGCTCAGCCAGTTCATGGACCAGACCAATCCGCTGGCCGAAATCACGCACAAGCGGAGACTTTCGGCACTCGGGCCGGGTGGTCTGACCCGCGAGCGTGCCGGCTTCGAGGTGCGCGACGTGCATCCGACGCATTACGGCCGCATCTGTCCGATCGAAACGCCGGAAGGTCCGAATATCGGCTTGATCAATTCGTTGGCGACGTATGCGCGTGTCAACAAGTACGGCTTTATCGAAACGCCCTATCGTAAGGTGGTGAACGGGCGCATCGGCACCGACGTGGTCTATCTTTCAGCCATGGATGAGGGGCGCTATACGGTCGCCCAGGCGAATGCCGCCATCGACGACAAGGGCCGGTTCGCATCCGATCTGATCAGCTGCCGGCGTGGTGGCGATTTCGTCATGGCCCGTCCCGAGGACATCAACTACATCGACGTGTCGCCGAAGCAGTTGGTGTCGGTGGCCGCGGCGTTGATCCCGTTCCTGGAAAACGACGACGCCAACCGTGCGCTGATGGGTTCGAACATGCAGCGTCAGGCGGTTCCGCTGATTCGCGCCGAAGCCCCACTGGTCGGCACCGGCATGGAAGAAGCGGTGGCCCGTGATTCGGGCGCGGCTATCGTCGCGCGCCGGTCGGGTGTGGTCGATCAAGTTGACGCCACACGTATCGTCGTCCATGCGACCGAAGAAACCTCGCACGCGGCGAGCGGTGTCGATATTTATAATCTGCGCAAGTTCCAACGCTCCAACCAGAACACCTGCATCACGCAGCGTCCACTGGTCCGCGTTGGCGACGTGGTGCAGGCCGGCGACATCATCGGCGACGGTCCGTCGACGGAGCTGGGCGAGTTGGCATTGGGGCGTAACGTGCTGGTCGCGTTCATGCCCTGGAACGGCTACAACTTCGAAGACTCCATTCTGATTTCCGAGCGCATCGTGCGCGACGACGTTTTCACCTCGATCCATATCGAAGAATTCGAAGTGATGGCCCGCGATACAAAGCTGGGTCAGGAGGAAATCACCCGCGATATTCCGAACGTTGGCGAAGAGGCGATGAAGAACCTCGACGAAGCCGGTATCGTCTATATCGGTGCGGACGTGAGGCCGGGTGACATCCTAGTCGGTAAGGTAACGCCCAAGGGCGAAAGCCCGATGACGCCGGAAGAGAAGTTGCTGCGCGCCATCTTCGGTGAGAAAGCTTCCGACGTGCGCGATACGTCGCTGAAGCTGCCGCCGGGTGTTTCTGGTACGGTGGTCGAAGTGCGCGTCTTTTCGCGACGCGGCGTCGACAAGGACGAACGCGCCATGGCCATCGAACGCGCCGAAATCGAGCGCTTGGCCAAGGACCGGGATGACGAGCGAGTTATCCTGGAACGTAATTTCCATACCCGGCTAAAGGCACTGCTGGTCAACCGCAAGGCCGTGGGTGGGCCGAAGGGTCTGGCCGAGGGAACTCGGCTGTCGGATGAAGCTTTGGCGCGCTACACGCCTGGACAATGGGCGCAGATCGTCATCGCCAACGACGCAGTGATGGCCGATATCGAAGCGTTGAAGAACCAGTTCGAGCAGAGCATTTCTGCCCTGGAGCAGCGCTTTGACAACAAGGTCGAGAAGCTGCAGCGGGGCGACGAACTACCGCCGGGCGTGATGAAGATGGTCAAGGTCTTCGTTGCCGTGAAGCGTAAGCTGCAGCCCGGCGATAAGATGGCGGGACGGCATGGCAACAAGGGCGTGATTTCGAAGATCGTGCCGATGGAAGACATGCCTTATCTGGCCGACGGCCAACCGCTCGACATCGTGCTCAATCCGTTGGGCGTGCCTTCGCGCATGAACGTCGGGCAGATTCTCGAAACCCACCTGGGTTGGGCCTGTGCCGGCCTCGGCCGTCAGGTCGGCGAGATGCTGGAAGCGGCCAACGGAAAGGTCGATGCCAAGAAGGTGCGGGCCAAGTTGAAGGATATCTACGGTCCGCAGACCTTTAAGGAAGAGATCAATGATCTGGACGACGAGCAGATCGTCGAGCTGGCCGGCAATCTGACGAACGGCATGCCGATCGCCACGCCGGTATTCGACGGTGCCCACGAGCCGGACATCGTCGAGATGCTGGAGAAGGCCGGTCTTGACGCCTCAGGCCAGGTAACCCTGGTCGACGGGCGCACGGGCGAGACCTTCCATCGCAAGGTTACGGTCGGCTACATCTATATGTTGAAGTTGCACCATCTGGTCGACGACAAAATCCACGCGCGCTCCATCGGACCCTACAGCTTGGTTACTCAGCAACCGCTGGGTGGCAAGGCGCAGTTCGGCGGTCAACGCTTCGGCGAAATGGAGGTCTGGGCCCTGGAAGCTTACGGTGCGGCCTATACCTTGCAGGAAATGCTTACGGTCAAGTCCGACGACGTGTCGGGCCGGACCAAGGTCTACGAAGCCATTGTCCGTGGCGACGATACCTTCGAGGCCGGCATCCCCGAATCGTTCAACGTTCTGGTCAAGGAATTGCAATCCTTGACGCTCAACGTCGAACTTCGCTGACATCGGCACCTGACCATTACGACGGAACCGACATGAACGTGGCGATCTGACCCGGAACCGATGCTCCGGGTCGAAGCCACAGTCGAGGAGACTACTCATGAACGAGTTGATGAAAATTTTCGGGCAGGCCAACAGCTCGGAACGCTTTGACGATATCCGTATCTCGATCGCCAGCCCGGAACGCATCCGGTCGTGGTCGTTCGGTGAAATCAAGAAGCCTGAAACCATCAACTACCGCACGTTCAAGCCCGAACGCGACGGTCTGTTCTGCGCCCGTATTTTCGGTCCGATCAAGGACTACGAGTGCCTGTGCGGCAAATACAAGCGCATGAAGTATAAGGGCATCACCTGCGAAAAATGCGGCGTGGAAGTGACCCTGGCCAAAGTGCGCCGCGAGCGCATGGGCCATATCGAGCTGGCCTCGCCTATCGCCCACATTTGGTTCCTGAAGTCGCTGCCATCGCGTATCGGCCTGTTGGTCGACATGACGTTGAAGGATCTGGAGCGCATTCTCTATTTCGAAAATTACGTGGTGGTGGAACCGGGTCTGACGCCGCTCAAGCTGCATGAACTGCTCAATGAAGATCAGTATCAGCGGGCGGTGGACGAGTATGGTGAGGATTCATTCAGCGTCGGCATCGGCGCCGAAGCGATCCGCGAAATGCTGTCGGCCATCGATCTGGAGACCAATCGTGAGACGCTGCACGACGAGTTGAAGGAGACGACGTCGGAAGCCAAACGCAAGAAACTGGTCAAGCGGCTGAAACTGATCGAGGCCTTCATCGAGTCCGGTTCGCGTCCGGAATGGATGATTCTGGAAGTGGTGCCGGTCATTCCCCCGGAGCTGCGCCCATTGGTGCCGCTCGACGGTGGCCGTTTTGCCACGTCGGACCTTAACGACCTTTACCGCCGGGTGATCAACCGCAACAACCGTCTGCGCCGCCTGATCGAACTGCGCGCGCCGGAAATCATCATCCGCAATGAAAAGCGCATGTTGCAGGAGTCGGTCGACGCGTTGTTCGACAACGGCCGACGCGGGCGGGCGATCACCGGGGCTAACAAGCGGCCGCTGAAGTCGTTGTCCGACATGCTCAAAGGCAAGCAAGGCCGCTTCCGCCAGAACCTGCTCGGCAAGCGCGTCGACTATTCCGGTCGTTCGGTCATCGTCGTCGGTCCCGAACTGTTGCTGCATCAATGCGGCCTGCCGAAAAAGATGGCGCTCGAGTTGTTCAAGCCCTTCATCTATTCGAAGCTCGAACTCTATGGCATGGCTACCACCATCAAGGCGGCCAAGCGCATGGTCGAAAAGGAGCGTCCCGAGGTTTGGGACATCCTCGAAGAGGTCATCCGCGAGCATCCGGTGTTCCTCAACCGTGCGCCGACGCTGCATCGATTGGGCATTCAGGCCTTCGAGCCGGTGCTGATCGAGGGCAAGGCCATCCAACTGCATCCATTGGTCTGTACGGCGTTCAATGCCGACTTCGACGGCGACCAGATGGCGGTACACGTGCCGTTGTCGCTGGAAGCCCAGCTCGAAGCCCGTGTGCTGATGATGTCGACCAACAACATCCTCAGCCCAGCGAATGGCAAGCCGATCATCGTGCCGTCGCAGGACATCGTGCTCGGCCTCTATTACATGAGCATGCAAATCGACAACGAGAAGGGCGAAGGCATGGCCTTCGGCGATATCGGCGAAATCCAACAGGCATTGGAAGCCGGCGTCGTTACCCTGCACAGTAAAGTCAGGGCGCGTTACCGCACCATCGACGACAAGGGCAAGCCCATCGTCCGGCGCGTGGATACCACGCCGGGGCGCATGCTGTTGTCCGAAATTCTGCCGCGTCACATCAATGTACCCTTCGAATTGATCAATCGTCTTTTGACCAAGAAGGAAATCTCCGGGGTCATCGACATCGTCTATCGCCACTGCGGCCAGAAGGAGTCGGTGATATTTGCCGACCGCATGATGGGGCTGGGCTTTAGTTATGCCTGCCGCGCCGGCATTTCCTTCGGCAAGGACGATCTGGTCGTTCCAGCGACCAAGGAGACTTTGGTCAACGAGACCGAAGCACGGGTCAAGGAGTACGAGCAGCAGTATCTCGACGGCTTGATCACCCAAGGCGAGAAGTACAACAAGGTGGTCGATGCCTGGTCGCACTGCACCGACCGGGTGGCCGACGAGATGATGAAGCGTATTTCCACGCCAACGCCGGGGCAGCCTATCAACGCCGTTTACATGATGGCCCACTCCGGCGCGCGCGGTTCGGCGGCGCAGATGAAGCAGTTGGCCGGCATGCGCGGCCTGATGGCCAAGCCGTCGGGTGAGATCATCGAGACGCCGATTATTTCGAACTTCAAGGAAGGCCTGACGGTGCTGGAATATTTTAATTCCACGCATGGCGCCCGCAAGGGCCTGGCCGACACAGCCTTGAAAACGGCGAACTCGGGATACCTGACCCGCCGTCTGGTCGACGTCGCCCAGGATGCCATCATCACCGAGATCGATTGCGGTACCGAACGCGGCTTGACCCAGCGTTCCCTGGTCGAAGGTGGCAACGTCATCGAGCCATTGAGCGAACTGGTGCTGGGGCGTTGTGCCGCCGTCGACATCATCCATCCGAGTACGGGCAAGGTCATCGTCGGAGCCGGCGAGATGATCGACGAAGAACATGCCTTGAT
>CAMCUA010000201.1 GCA_945878455.1 Asaia bogorensis
CGCATAATCAACCAGCCAAGGGAGACGTCATACCCGGGCAAGTTCAGTTGTCGCAGATGCCGCAGCCCTTGCCTGGCAGGCAATTGGGGCACCATACGCCGGCCGGCTTTTGCAGTTCCGGCGCGTCGATCCGCAGTACCTTGCAGCACGCTGTGCAGCTTCCACAACTTCGTGCCACGTCCTCACCCATTCGTTGTCGCCACCGGCTTAGTTTAGGCGTCTGCGGTCGCGGTGCAAGGCACGGCGATTGCGGCTCTGCGGTACCCTCGTCTCGTCAAGGGCGCCGGTTCGGTTTATGCTGCAGCCATACCTACCGGGCGTAGTCCCGGATTGGACGGCTGAACTCGTCCAGCCGCCAACAACAGGGGGGAATCCATGGTCGATCTGGTCAACGAACTGCAAGGCAAGGTGGCCGTCATTACTGGCAGCGCCCGCAATATTGGACGCGCCACGGCCGAAGAACTGGCCCGTGCCGGCGCCGCTTTGGTGATCAACGCCGTTCAGGCCAAGGATCTCTGCGAAGAGGTTGCCGCCGGCATCCGCGCACGCGGCGGCCGGGCCATTCCGTTCGTTGCCGACGTGCGCGATGCTGACGCGGTCAAGGCCATGGCGGCGGCGGCGGCCAAGGAATTCGGCGGCATCGACATCGTCGTGCACAACGCCGCTGTACGCAGCAATACGCCGCTCGAAGAGATGAATTTCGACACCTTCCGCAAGAGCGTCGAAATCTCGATCCATGGCTGCTTTCATCTGGCCAAGAACATGATCCCGTACATGAAAAACCGCGGTGGCGGCTCTTTTATCGGCGTCGGCGGCCTGAATTCGACCCGCGGCGCGCCCGGCCGGGCCCACACCATGGCGGCCAAGGCGGGTCTCGCTGCCTTCATCCGTGGCCTTGCCTATGATTTTGCACCCTATGGCATTCGCGCCAATCAAGTGGTGGTCGGCACCTATGACACCAGCCGCGCTAATAATCCCTCGGCAGCGGCCCAACCGCTGCTGCGCGCCCTGCCGGACATTCCGCTGGGCCGCAAAGGTGTGCCGCAGGATATGGCCAATTTGATCCGCTTTCTGGTCGGACCGGGCGGCGACTATATTTCCGGCCAGACCATCCATTCCAATGGCGGCGCGCTGATGAACATGTGAGGCAGGCGAGCGGGCTCGCCTTGGGAGGTTTCCATGCAGGTCAACAAGCTCACGGAGCATATCGGGGCCGAAGTTAGCGGCATTGACCTGTGCCGGCCGGTCGATACGGAAACACGCCAGGCCCTTAACAAGGCTGTCGTCGACAACATCGCCCTGGTCATCCGCGACCAGAGCTTCACGCCGCAACAGTTCCTCGCCGCCATGACGCTGTTTGGCGAACCGATGGAGCCCAACGATCTGGATCACTCGATCCCCGGCCTGCCCTTTGTCCATGAGGTGTCGAGCCGGCGGCGCAAGACGGATGGAACGGTGGAGAAATTCGGCGTGCGTTGGCATACCGACCATACCCACGAGGAATGTCCGCCCAAGCATACGGCGCTTTACGCCGTGGAACTGCCGGCCAAGGGCGGTGGCACAAGCTTCGTCAACATGCGGGCCGGTTACGCATCCTTGCCCGGAGAGGTCCGGCGGCGCATCGATGGCATGAAGACCGTCAACGTCGTCTTCGGCAGCGCCGCGAAGTACGACAGCAGCGACCGCGTCAACTACAGAGACGACCGCAATATCGCGCCCATTCTCCAACCCCTAGTGCGCACCAATCCGGATAGCGGCAGCAAGGCGCTCTACTTCCACCCGAAGAAGACCGAAAACATCGTTGGCATGAGCCCGGAGGAATCGCAGGCTCTGCTCGACCGACTGCTCGCCGACGCGCTGAAGCCGGAATATGTCTATTCCCACCAATGGCGGAAGGGCGACATGCTGATCTGGGACAATCGTTCGGCCTTGCACAAGGCCGATTACGATTACGACCCGATGGACGCGACCCAGCACAGATTACTGTATCGCATGCTGATCCGGGGCGAGCGGCCATACTGATGGGTGTGTAAAGCAGCCCCGGCCAAGGGATTTCGATATAGTCCGCGCCGACTGGGCTCCCCCACCTGATCGCCTTGGAATTCAATGGTGAGCGCGCCGGGATTCGAACCCGGGACCCTCTGATTAAAAGTCAGATGCTCTACCGGCTGAGCTACGCGCTCCCATGGGCCACCTCCGGTTTGGCGGTGCGGCAACATAGGTAGCGGCCCGCCGCGGGTCAACCACCGCAACGCAGACCGTCCGGTAAGTGTCGTTCTATTTTATGTCCATTTTGGCAAGGATACGGTCGCGCACCGCGGGGGTGACGAAGTCAGAAATATCCCCGCCGTAACGCGCCACTTCCTTGACCAGGCGTGAGGCGATGAAGTGATGGCGTTCCGAAGCCATCAGGAACAACGTTTCGATCTCGGGGCAAAGCCGGGAATTCATCCCCGCCATCTGGAATTCGTATTCGAAGTCTGACACGGCACGCAGTCCCCGGACGATCAAGGTACCGCCGACCGATGCGACGAAATGGGTGAGCAGATTGTCGAAAGCGCATACTTCAATGCGGCTGCCGTCGCTATTGCCCAGTCGGGCTACCTCGAGTTCGACCATTTCGGTTCGTTCTTCGACCGAAAACAGAGGGCCCTTTCCGGCGTTGACGGCAATGCCGATGATCAGGCGGTCGACCAACTTAAGGGATCTAACGATCACGTCCATATGGCCGGCGGTCAATGGATCGAAAGTGCCGGGGTAGACACCGACGCGGCTGCTAGTCATATCTCGTCCCTCCCAGCGGCAGCTTCGCCTGTGCCATTCAACTCGGTGGCATTGGTGTCGCCGGACGTATCGTCGGGCAGGTCACCATCATCCGTTTCCACCGGCTCACGGATGCGCGTGACGGAGACGATGTGTTCATCTGCCGCAACACGGAACAGCGTAACGCCGCGGGTGCGCCGTCCGACCACACTGATATCGCGAACAGGACAACGGATCAGCTGGCCGCCATCGGTGACCATAACGATCTGATCGCCGGCGAGAACAGGAAAACAGGCTGCCACGTGGCACTCCTCGCCACTGGCGCGGCGCAGGTCGATGCCGTCGATACCCTGCCCGCCCCGTCCGGTGATGCGGTATTCATACGCTGACGTGCGCTTGCCGAAACCATCGGTGGTAACGGTCAGAACGAATTGCTCGGACTCGGCCATCTGGTTGAAGATACCTTCAGGAAGGCGTTTTGCCGATTCTTCGTCGCGCGCCCGGTCCTCGTCGCGACCCGTATATTCGCTGTTGGTTAGGCGCTTGCGGGCGCCGGCCGCCATAAGGTAATCCTCGCGGGTCTGGGAATCGGCAGCCACGTGATTCAAGGCCGCCATTGAAATGACCCGGTCTCCATCGTTCAATCGAATGCCGCGCACGCCGGTCGAAGTCCGACCACTGAACACGCGCACGTCCACGACAGGGAAGCGAATGCACTTGCCCTCCCGGGTATTGAGCAGAACGTCT
Organism: Asaia bogorensis; assembly: GCA_945878455.1. Classification (GTDB taxonomy): domain Bacteria; phylum Pseudomonadota; class Alphaproteobacteria; order Rhodospirillales; family CAMCUA01; genus CAMCUA01. Next base: position 3,511 of record CAMCUA010000201.1, read on the forward strand.
TCATTTTCCGTGCAGGCGCGCACGCGCACCAAGTGGTCGCCTTCGTCCAGCTTCATGGCAATCTTACCGTTGGCCATGACGTTGGTAAAATCGCTCAGCCGGTTGCGCCGTACACCGCCGCTCGCTGTCGAGAACATGATGAACAAGTCGTTCCAGCTGGACTCATCCTCGGGTAGCGGCATCAACGTTGAGATTGTTTCTCCATCCTGCAACGGCAGCAGATTGATCATCGGCCGGCCGCGGGCCTGCGGCGTGCCGACGGGCAATTTATACACTTTTAGCTTGTAGACCATGCCGGACGAGGAAAAGAACAGCACCGGCGTATGCGTCGTGGCGACGAAGACGGAGGCGACAAAATCCTCCTCCTTCGTGGACATGCCGGAGCGCCCCTTGCCGCCACGCTTTTGGGCGCGATAGGCGCTCAGCGGCACGCGCTTGATGTATCCCGTGCTGCTGACGGTGACGACCATATCCTCGCGTTGGATCAGGTCTTCGATGTCGTGCTCGAATTCGACGTCCTCGATCGCCGTGCGCCGCGGCGTGGCGAACTGCTCCTTCATGGCCAGCAGTTCGGTGGTCAGCACGTTGAGCAGGCGCGTCCGAGAATCCAGGATGTCGAGGTAGTCGACAATACGCACACCGATTTCGCGCAGGTCGTCGCCGATCTTGCCGCGTTCCAGCCCGGTCAGCCGGTGCAGCCGCAAATCGAGAATGGCCTTAACCTGCTCTTCCGACATGCGGTAATGGCCGTCGATGACACCCCTACCCGGCTCGTCGATCAGTTCGATCAGCGGCCGTACATCTTCTGCCGGCCAGGCGCGTGCCATCAGTCCGGCACGGGCCTCGGCGGGATCCTTGGCGGAGCGGATAAGCTTGATCACGTCGTCGAGATTGGCCACCGCCACGGCCAAACCAGCCAGGATATGGGCCCGGTCGCGGGCTTTGCCCAGTTCGAAGATGGTACGCTTGCGGATGACCTCTTCGCGGAAGGTGACGAAGGCGGCGATGATCTGCTTGAGGTTCAGCATCTCCGGCCGGCCGCCGTTCAGGGCCAGCATGTTGACGCCGAAGCTGATCTGCAGCGGTGTGTAGCGGTAGAGCTGGTTCAGCACCACCTGCGGTTCGGCATCGCGGCGCAGCTCGACGACCACGCGGATGCCGCTGCGGTCCGATTCATCACGCAGGTCGGAAATTCCTTCGATTTTCTTGTCGCGCGCATGCTCGGCGATAATTTCGATCATCCGTGCCTTATTGACCTGATAAGGCATCTCGGTGACGACGATGGCGAATCGATCCTTGCGGATTTCCTCGACCGTAGCCCGGCCGCGTATCACCACTGAACCGCGCCCGGTATGGAAAGCCGATACCACCCCGGCCCGCCCGAGAATGATGCCGCCGGTGGGAAAGTCGGGCGCCGGGACGTATTTTTCGATCAGTTCTTCGATGCCGATGTCGGGGTTGTCGACATAGGCACAACAGGCTTCGATCACTTCGCCCAGGTTGTGCGGTGGAATGTTCGTTGCCATGCCGACGGCAATGCCACCGGCACCGTTGACCAGCAGATTTGGAAACTGCGCCGGCAAAACCACCGGCTCGTGAACCGTCTCGTCGTAGTTGGGCTGGAAGGAAACGGTTTCCTTGTCGATGTCTTCCAACAAGGCATGGGCCGGGCGGGCCAGACGCGCCTCGGTATAACGCATGGCCGCCGGTGGATCGCCGTCCATCGAACCGAAGTTGCCCTGACCGTCGATCAACGGCAGGCGCATGGCGAACCACTGCGCCATGCGCACCATGGCATCGTAGATCGCCGCATCGCCATGCGGATGATAGCGGCCCATCACGTCGCCGACGATGCGCGCCGACTTGCGGAACGGCCGATTCCAATGGAAGCCGTTCTCGTGCATGGCATAAAGTATGCGCCGGTGCACCGGTTTCAGGCCGTCGCGTACGTCCGGCAGCGCCCGGCTGACGATCACGCTCATCGCATAATCGAGGTAGGAGCGCTGCATCTCCTCTTCGATGGTGACGGGCGATACATCCCGTTCGGGCGGGGGCGGCGGAGAAGACGGCGGCGATGAAGTCGTCACAGGGCAGCTCTGGCGATGTCTCTGATGGTAGGGAAGGGCTTCAACATGAGGCCACCGACGACCCAAATTGAACCGCTAAAAGCCACCCCACGAGATGACAGCAAGATAACATGCAACGTCATCTCCACACAACACCGTCGGGGAGATATAACTTATTGAAATAATAATATTGTAACTGCCCAGGTTATTTCCCCGCACCGTGATTTTTAGCGGATTTTTCTGGACGGGGGAACCGGTTTCCGATTCAAGCATCAGATGGTCGCTGAATCGCCAGATGTCCCATCCCGTGAAGAACTGATCGCGCTGGTTCAGGCGCAGGC
>CAMCUA010000202.1 GCA_945878455.1 Asaia bogorensis
CATCGCCGCCAGCGCCTCAGCCGTCTTGCCGACGATCCAGCGGTTGACGGTCAGGCGGCAGGTGGCCGGATCGAAGCGGGGATCGGTCCGGCATTCGTTCATTTCGCAGTAGCGCGCCGCGTTCCACAGCTTGGTCACGAAGTTTCGATAACCTTCGATGCGGCTTTCGGCCAGATTGATGTCGCGACCCTGGGCCGCCAGGGCCGCTAAGGTGAAGCGCAGGGAATCCATACCGTACTTTTCGCTGATCGCCAGCGGATCGATGACATTGCCCTTCGACTTCGACATTTTCTGGCCGTGCTCGTCGCGCACCAGGGCATGGATGTAGACGGTACGGAAGGGCACTTCTTTCATGAAGTGCAGGCCCATCATCATCATGCGCGCGACCCAGAAAAAGATGATATCGAAGCCGGTGACCAGAACATCGGTCGGATAGTAGCGCGACAGCACCAACGATTCGGTGTTCGGCCAGTCCAAGGTCGAAAACGGCCATAAGGCCGACGAAAACCAGGTATCGAGCACGTCGGATTCGCGGGTCAGCTCGACGGCCTTGCTGTAGTGGGCATTTGCCTCGGCCGCGGCTTGTTCCGCCGTTTCGGCGACAAAGACCTTACCGTCCGGTCCATACCAGGCCGGAATTTGATGACCCCACCAGATCTGGCGGGAAATGCACCACGGTTGGATGTTGCGCATCCATTCGAAATACGTGTTTTCCCAATGCTTCGGCACGAAGGTGGTGCGCCCTTGCTCGATCGCCGCGATGGCAGGTCCGGCCAAAGTCTTGGCATCGACGAACCATTGGTCGAGCAACCAAGGTTCGATAACCACGTCCGAACGATCGCCATAGGGAATCGTCATGTCGTTCTCGGCGACTCCTTCGAGCAGGCCGAGGGATTCCATTTCTGCGACAATCTTGTCCCGGGCGACGTAGCGATCCAGTCCGCGATAGGCCGTTGGAGCGTTCTCATTCAGCCGAACGTTGGCGTCGAGCACGTTGATCATGTCCAGCTTGTGCCGGCGGCCAACCTCGAAATCGTTGAAATCGTGAGCCGGCGTGATCTTGACCGCGCCCGTCCCCTTGGTCGGGTCGGCATAGGCATCGGCAACGATCGGCAGGCGCCGTCCGACAATCGGCAGGACGCAGAACTGGCCGACCAGATGGCGATAGCGCTCGTCCTCCGGATGCACGGCGACGGCGGTATCGCCCAGCATGGTTTCCGGCCGCGTTGTTGCCACCCGGATATACTCGCCGGGCCGTCCCTCCAGTGGATAGCGGAAGGTCCACAGTTTGCCCTTGGTCTCGCGCTGCTCGACCTCAAGGTCGGAAATCGCCGTTTGCAGCTTCGGGTCCCAATTGACCAGCCGCTTGTCCTTATAGATCAAGCCTTCCTTGTAGAGCTTTACGAACACCTTGCGAACGGCGGTCGACAGTCCCTCGTCCATGGTGAAGCGCTCGCGCGTCCAGTCGCAGGACGCACCCAGTCGGCGCAGCTGATGGGTGATGGTGCCGCCCGATTCGGCCTTCCACTGCCATACCCGCTCGATGAATCCCTCGCGCCCCAGGTCATGGCGCGTCTTGCCTTGCTCGGCCAACTGCCGTTCGACCACCATCTGGGTGGCGATGCCGGCATGGTCGGTTCCCGGTTGCCACAGGACATCGCGCCCCTGCATCCGCCGAAACCGGATCAGGATGTCCTGAAGGGTATTGTCCAAGGCGTGGCCGACATGCAGGCTGCCGGTGATGTTGGGTGGCGGAATGACGATGGCATAGGGCTGCGCCCTTTCACGCCCAGGCTGGCCGCGATTGAAGACTCCGGAATGCTCCCATTCCTGATAGATGCGCTCTTCGACCTCGGCGGGTCGATACGTCTTGTCCAGCATCGCCGAACATCCTCTCGCTTGCGTCGATTCGTTCTGAGACGTTAACGAAGTTGCGCCCGGCACAACAGGCTGGCCGCCCTGAACAATAGGTGGGACGACGGGGCGGTATTGTTAGCCGGGCCGGTGTTGGAACGTCAATCTTTGCGCCATTCAGCGCGATTGATCATGTCGTCGATCTCGCGTTTCACCAATCGCTCGATCAAATACGGCAGATTGCGGTCCAACCATTCGCGTAGCATCGGGCGCATCATCTCGCGCACCATGCCTTCCAGGGTCATGCCCGGACGCCCGACCATCACCTCCTGGCGATCAAGGATGGCCCGGGCCAATTCGTTTAGCACGTCGGTCGATGCCTTCTTGGTCGGCGCCGAGACGATGCGCTCCCCCGAATCATCAGACCCGACACGCATGGCCGGCGTCAATTCGAAGACATCCTCAAGCGGGCGGGGCGCGGCCCGCATAGGCGGCGGCGGCGGCGGAGCCACAGGTTGGGGTTCCGGCTCAGGCTCAGGCTCCGCTTCGACCATCTCGATTACAGGCTCTGGTTCTGGCTCGGGTTCCGGCTCAGGTTCTGGCTCGGGTTCCGGCTCAGGTTCTGGCTCGGGTTCTGGCTCGGGTTCCGGCTCGGGTTCTGGCTCAGGCTCGGGTTCCGGCTCGGGTTCCGGTCTGGCCGTGGCGGCTGGCTTCGGCTTTTCTTCTTCGGTGTCTTCCGAAAGAATTCGCCGAATGGAGGCGAGAATATCCTCCATCGACGGTTCCGGGGCGGAACCGTCCTGGCCTTGTTGCCGCTTTGCGCCGTCTTCGCCCATAGGCCGCCCATCCGCTATCGCGAATTGCGAAACTAAAACAGTCGGGCGGGCGGCGCAACGTGAATGACAAGAATGGGATAGAGCCCGATTCTAGCGTCGAGACGCCGCCGACCTTCCAACTGCAACGGTAATAGCTAGCTACTTATTCGCCACTGCTACCCCAACCGATCCACTTGCCGCGAACTTCGTCGAAGTGAACCGATGGATCGTAGAGTTGGACGGCCAAACCCAATTGGCGCGCGGTCAATAGCCCGGATGCCGCCATCAAACGATAGACCGCAACGGTTTCGTCGCGCTGGGCGCTGACCAGATTGACGCGCGAATCCAACAGCTCCTGCTCCGCATCTAAAACATCCAGCAGAGTCCGCGATCCGACTTCGGCTTCGCGCTGCACGCCCTCCAGCGCCACGGCGGCTGCGTCGATGGCTGCCTGAAAGGCGACGATTTGGGCGCGGGCCGTTTGCAAGGCCTCCCACGAACGCGTTACTTCTTCGATGGAGTTACGCCGAGCGATATCGGCTTGGGCCCGACGCTGACCGGTCCGCTGCTTGGCTTCGCGCAGGCGGGAATAGACCGCACCCTTCTCGTAGATGGGAACGCTTAACGTCACCAAGGCCTCATAGGTCTCGGCGCGGGTACCCTGGCCAGATGCCTCCAGCGAGGTATTGGCGCGTCCCTGCAAGTTGAGAGTGGGCAACAATTCGCCCTGCACGCTGTCGACGTTGTCGCCGGAAGCCTTCATGTCGTATTCGGCGGCAATGATGTCGGGATCGTTGGCCAGGGCTAGGCGCATAGCCTCTTCCTCGTTCAGCGGCATGGCCTGCGGCCGGCTAGCCGGTTGCAAATCGCGCGGTGTCTCGCCGATGACCTTGAGGTAGTTGGCCCGCGAGGAAACCAGATTGCCCTCGGCCCGGATGCGCGCCGCCGTAGCCGTTGCCAGCCGCGATTCCGCCTGATTGACGTCGGTGCGGGTGATCTCGCCAACGGCGAATCGGTCGCGCGTGGCCTCCAATTGGCGGGCCAAAACGTGTTCGTTGTTGATGTTCAGCTCGAGCACGGCCTGGTCGCGCAGTACATTGGTATACGCGGTCACTGCGTCCAACAGCACTGTCTGTTCGGTGCCCATCAGACGGGCACGCGCCGCCTGAACGATATTCTCCGCTTCCTTGGTTGCAGCAACGGTCCGCCCGCCACGAAACAAGGGTTGCGTGACTGTCAATTCCAGCGACCGCGGGTCCCGGTGCTGGCGCTGATTCAACGCCGTATTGCTCTGTACCGCAGTTCCGCCGGCCTCCGCGTCCATAACCACTGATGGGCGCCAGTTACTCAACGCTTGTGGTAATTTTTCGTCCGTGACGCGCACGGCGGCGCGCTCTGCCATCAACGAAGGATTGCTGCTATAGGCGGACACCAAGGCATCAAGCAGCGATTCGGCATGGGCTTGTTGCGGCAAGGCGGAAGCCATCAAGGCGATGCTGAGCACAACCGAGATCCGGAAACGCATCGCTGTCCTCAGAAAGTGAAGGTGGGTTGGCGGGCAAATCCTGGCAGAAACGGCGTGCCGGCATCGAACTGATCGCGCGCCGTCATTCGGCCGCCATGACAGGTAAACAGCGTGCCCCGTCCCATCCGGTTGTCGCCCTGCGACACTACGGCCAACAGCCGGCCGCCTGAGCTGATCTGCGCCTCATACGCGCTTGGCACTTCGGCGATGGCACCATCGAAAAACACCAGATCGTAGGGCGCCTGCTTTGCATGACCCTGCTGCAGATCGCCGGTTTCCACCACCGTATTGTCCGCGCCCAATTGGCTGAGCAACGCCGCGGCGCTCGCCGCCAGGGCTGGATCGCATTCCAGAGCCACGACGGTGCCGGCCAGTCGCGACAGCACGGCTGCGCTATAGCCAGTGGCACAGCCGACGATCAAAGCCACATCGCCGGAGCGCACGTCCGCCATCTGCAGCAGTTGTCCGGTAATCATCGGCTCCATCAGCCAGCGGCCCGGTGCAACGCGCAGGGCTTCGTCCATATAGGCGATGGATCGACGCGCTTCTGGCACGAATAGTTCGCGCGGCACGGCGCTCATCGCCTCGATAACCGCTGTATCCGTCACCCGGTTGGGGCGGACCTGGCACTCCACCATGTTGTATCGGGCGGCTGCGAAATCCATCGGCCTATCGGTCCATTGTGGGAAAACTTATGGCGGCAAGACCGCGATCCTGCGTTGCCTTGCGCTGCCCGGGCTATATACCCTCCACGGCTCATGAAAACAATGCTGTGGGACCATGTCGACAGCGGATAGGTCAGGCCACACCTCCTGGCCCGAATGGCCCCAGCCCCATCTTGACCACCCTGGCCCATGCGTCTAATGTCCGCCTCCCTTCGGGGAGGACGCGGCTGTTTTCGGTCGTCGGTCAGCTCTGGCGCTATGCTCCAGTACTGACACAAAGCCACGGAGGCGTTCCGCGCTTCTATTACGGTTGGCGCGGTGGCAGAGTGGCCATGCGGAGGCCTGCAAAGCCTTTTACGTCGGTTCGATTCCGGCCCGCGCCTCCACCCTGATCCGGCGTAGCTCAGTTGGTAGAGCACGCGGCTGTTAACCGCTAGGTCGTAGGTTCGAGTCCTACCGCCGGAGCCAATTTCATTCCACCGCGCACGTTTCCTCGTGCGCGGTGGTTTGCTTTTTCATCCAATTCAATAACACCCCGAAGCGGCTCATAACGGGTCGATTTCGCCTGAAGTCGACGGCTTGAAACGCGCCGAAGACCGGCAAGGTGTGAGCAGCGTTGCAACCGTTCTCAAGTCGGTCGTTTGCTGGGCGGATTGCATACCTGGCTATGGGCCATAGAAGTTGCTCTATAGCCGCTGCGGCCGCCGTGCCCTGCCTGTCGGCCCTGCTACCGGCCGCCACTGCATTGCCTCACGCTTTTAGCGCAACGTCCAAGGCTGCACCGCTGCAATCTGCCTCGTGGCCCCCCTCATCTGGTTGCCACGATGAGTTCCGACCCTACCTCTTGCAAAATGGCTGGCTGAAGGTTGTGTCCAACCTTTCGTCGCGGTCAAATAATTCACGACCACTGATCGGCCCCCATTAGGTGGTCCGGGTTGAATGTTAGTGCATTGCTTCCTCCCTGGCCATTGCCGGCTGTAGGTGGAGCGAAGCGGAACCGGAAGGCGGCAATGGCGGCGTCGCGGTTTCCGGGGCCGGTGGCCGGTAACCGAGGC
>CAMCUA010000203.1 GCA_945878455.1 Asaia bogorensis
ATCGATCTGTTCAACTTGCTGCATTTCCTGTCGCTGCGCGCCGACGCCCACGCCCAGCACGAAATCCGCGTCTACGCCGATGCCATGTTGGATACAGTGGCGCGATGGGTTCCCTTGGCCCACGCCGCATTTCGCGACTATCGCATGGGTGGCGTCAGCCTGTCGGCGGGCGGACTCGCCATCGTCCGCCATCTGTTGGCCGGCGAATCCGTCACCCAGGCCGACAGCGGGCTCAGTCCCCGCGAATGGCGCGAATTGATGGCGGCCTTGGGTCGCGAGGTCTAGCCAGAGAGTCTCGTCCGCTGCCCTTGGACGGCACGATCAATTGAACTGCACGATCAGCGCCTCGTCGCCAGGCTGATCGGACAGGCTGTAGCCGATGTCCGCCGCATTGGTGTTTTCCAACGTCACCTGGACGTTGCTGGCGGCAAAATGGACGACCGCGTGGGCGCCCTGCTGCTGGATGGTGATGCCGGCTTCGGGCAAAGCTTCGAAGCGCAAGATGTCGCCGAGTTGAAAATCCAGAATCCGGTCGCTGCCATCGCCGGCCATGAAGCTGAAGATGTCATCGCCACCGCCGCCACGTAGGCTATCGGTGCCGATGCCGCCAACGATGGTATCGTTGGCCACGCTGCCGATGATCGTATCGTTACCGCTACCGCCTTCGACGCGGGCAATATTCACGAGCGTCGTCGCCGAAAAATCCAAGCTGTCGCTGCCGGACGAGCCACGAACGATGTCGTTGCCAGCGCCGCCATCTATTTCGGCGATGGAACGGGCCGCGTTAAAGGTGCCCTTAAGGCCGATGACATCGTCGCTACCGCCGCCGACGATCCGATCGAAACCGTCGCCGCCGAAGTAGCTGTCAAAGCCATCCGTCGCGCCGCTGACGGCAAAGGTATCGCTGCCAGCCGAGCCGATCAGCACGTCATCGCCACTTCCACCGCGGATTTCGGCCACGTTGAGCAGCGTCGTCACCGAAAAATCCAAGGTATCGTTGGCAGTGGTGCCCCGCAGAATATTGAAGCCGGCGCCGCCATCGATCTCTTCAATCGAATTGGCCGCGTTGAAGGGTCCTTTGATGCCGATGGTATCGTCGCCCGCGCTGCCCTGGATGCGGTCGACCCCGGCATCGCCGAAGAAGGTGTCGTCGCCCTCGGTAGAACCCGTCACGATAAAGGTATCGTCGCCACCGCCGCCGCGCATCGTGTCGCTGCCGCTTCCGCCGGCGATGGTGTCGCCATTCTGGCTGCCGGTAATGGCATCGTTGCCGTTGCCACCCGCGATATGGTCGATGTTTAGCAACGTCGTTGACGAGAAATCCAGAACATCACTGCCGCTAGTGCCGCGTACGATGTTGATGCCACCGCCGCCATCGATCTGCTCGACCGAGTTTGCCGCATTGAACGGACCTTTGATCCCAATGGTGTCGTCGCCCGCGCTGCCCAGGATACGGTCGTCCCCGGCGTCGCCGAAGAAGCGATCGTCACCCTCGGCGATGCCGGACACCGTAAATATATCGTCGCCGCCGCCGCCGCGAATAACGTCATTGCCGTTACCGCCCGCGATTGTATCGGCATCCAAACTGCCAGTGATCGTGTCGTTGCCGTTGCCGCCCTCGATGCGAGCGATGTTGAGTAGCGTCGTCGCCGAAAAATCCAGCGTGTCGCTGCCGGTGGTCCCGCGCACGACATTGACACCAGCGCCGCCATCGATCTGCTGGATCGAGCTTGCCGCATTAAACGGGCCGCGGATACCGATGGTATCGTCGAGATTGCTGCCCAAAATACGGTCAAAGCCATCACCGCCGTTGAAGGTATCGTCGCCGTCGGTCGCACCGGAAACAACGAAAGTGTCGACCCCGTCACCGCCGCGCAGGACGTCGTTGCCGGAACCTCCGACAATCGTGTCGTCGCCAAGACTGCCGGTGACGTTGTCGTTGCCGTTGCCACCTTCGATGCGGGCGATGTTGAGTAGCGTCGTCGCCGAAAAGTCCAGCGTGTCGCTGCCGGTGGTCCCGCGCACGACGTTGACGCCAGCGCCACCGTCGATCTGCTCGATAGAGCTGGCAGTATTGAACGGGCCGCGAATGCCAATGGTATCATCGAGCCCGCTACCCAGGATGCGGTCGATGCCATCGCCGCCATTGAAGGTATCGTCGCCGTCGGTCGTGCCGGAAATGACGAAGGTATCGGCACCGCCACCGCCGCGCAGGATGTCGTTGCCAGCACCCCCGACCAGGGTGTCGTCACCGACGCTGCCGGTGATCGTGTCACCACCGATGCCGCCCTCGATGCGAGCCACGTTGATGAGCGCGGTGGCAGAGAAATCTAAAGTGTCGTTACCGGTCGTGCCGCGTACCACGTTGATGCCGGCACCGCCATCGATCTGTTCGACCGAACTCGCGGCACTGAACGGTCCGCGGATACCGATGCTATCGTCTCCAGCGCCACCTAAGATGCGGTCGAAGCCGGTACCACCGTTGAACACATCGTCGCCTTCGAGGGTGCCGGTCAGCGTATTGTTACCGCTGGTGCCCGTAATGGTTTGGCCGGCGAGGCCGGGGATGGCCACCGCCACGTCGGCAACCGTCACTTGCGGCGCATCGGCCACCGGCGCGATGCTCAAGTCGACCGTCGCCGTGTCGAAGCCGCCTTGTCCGTCGGAAACCGTATAAGTAAAGCTGGCCGGGCCGCTGTGGTTGGCGGTCGGTGTGAATACGACGTTACCCTGACCGTTGCGCGCCACACTGCCACCAACGGCCCCGCCCACCGAGAACAGGCTGAGGGCATTCAGGTCGGCGTCGCTGTCGTTGGCCAACAGGTCGCTGGCCAGGATCGTCACCACCCCATCTTCGCTGCCGGCGATGGGCAGCGGCGTGCCGTCGTCGCCCGCCACTGGCGCGTTGTTCACTCCCGAAAACACAAAATCGTCGGCGCTCAGTTCCCCTGGCAGCACGTTGAGCAGCCGCATGCCTTCGCCACCGCCGAACGACAGCACCGTGTCCGCCCCGTCCTGCGTCGCCGCTGCCTGCAAGGCGCTGAAATTGGAGATAGCCGCGACACCCGTCAGGTCGATCCGGTCGCCAAGGCCCGTTCCTGCCGTGAAGTCGGTGACCGTGTCGAAGCCGTCGCCCGTGGCAAACATCAGGGTGTCGTTGCCGGCGCCGCCGGTCAGCGTATCGTCGCCCGCGCCGCCGATCAGAATGTCGTCGCCACCCGGCGGCAGGGTGAAGGTCACCTCGATGCTGCCACTCACCGGCGCCGAGGTTACCGGCCCGCCAGGGCCCGTATCGATCGCCACCGCCGATATGGCCAGACTGAAGTCCGTGGCGAAGTTGGCCGGCGTCGTGATGCTCAGGCCGACAAGATTGCCGGCCGTTAAGATCCAGGTCCCGCCACCTTGATCGGTACCCGCCGAAAGGAACGCCCCCGGCGGCAGACCCGTCACCGTCACCTGCAGGCTTTCCGAACCGTCAAGATCGCCCAACACCGCGCTGATATCGAGCCCCGACGTCTTCGCGCCAAAAGTCGGCGTCGGCGGCTCACCATTGAGCGTGTCGTTGCCGGCCAGGCCCTGAAGGGTATCGGTACCACTACCGCCGGTCAGTGTGTTGTCGCCGCCATCCCCCAACACCGTCTGGCCGCCGTCGGCAGCCACCGTCACCGCCACGTCGGCGACCGTCACTTGCGGCGCATCGGCCACCGGCGCGATGCTCAAGTCGACCGTCGCCGTGTCGAAGCCGCCCTGTCCGTCGGATACCTGATAACCAAACGAGTCATTGCCGCTGTAATTGGCCTCTGGCGTGTAGATGAACGAACCGTCTTCCGAGATGACAACGGTGCCGTGGGTAGGTCCCCCATCGGCGGCAAGCGCGAAGGTCAAGCTATCCAGATCGTCGTCGGTAGCAGACAATTGGCCAATCACGTCGCCGTCCTCGGACCCCGTCTCCGCCAACGGCAGCGCGACGGGAGCAGCATTGAGGACGTCCGGATCGCCACCGGCGGCACCGCCCGTGCCAGAGCCCTCGGCGATGGCGGCGGCTTCGTCGTTCTGGGCATCGGCGTCGGGTTCTGGATCGCTACCGAAGTCCATCGGGCAAGCCAGAACCCGTCACGCTGCCGGGTCCGCTGCGGGCTCCCGTATAGTCGCCGTCGACAACATTGATGTTGCCACCGCCATCGGTTCCTTCCACGGTGCCGCCGGCGGCGGTCAGGAAGTCGGCAACATCGGCAGCGTCGGACGCCTCGGAAAGTTGCATTTGCAGGCCGTAGTCATTTTCACGGCCATGCGTCATCGGCAGGTGGGACAGCGAGCGCTTGAAAAGCGTCGTCAGATCCTGCTCATCGAAAGGCAACGGCGAACCCGGTACGCCATCGACGACCCCGAACCAATGATGGACTTCGTTGATGACGCCGATACCCGATGCCGTATGAATAGCGACTTCGCCGACGAAGCCATCGCGTTCCTGCATCAGAAACATCCACAGCCCATTGGCGCTGCTGAATAGCAGGCCGGCCTGAGTGCCGATCAATGCCACCTCGCCAACAGGCGTATGGATGGTCATCGCCCCCGGCTCGTGGCGTGCCGCATCGCCGCTGACCACTGTCAGTTCGCCACCGAGAAAAGCGAGTTCAGTGCTTCCGGCGTTCAACGCTAAGGCGCTGTCGGCGCCCAGCGCCAGGCTGGTTTCATCGGCCAGGATGAGGCCGACAGCACTGTCAGGGCCGGTTTCGATTTGGTCCCCAGGCAAAAGGGCCATGTCGGCACTCGCCAATAGGCGTGTACCTTCGCGCAGGACGACGACCGTTCCTGCTACGCTAACGACATGGCCGGTGGCGTTGTTGCCGTTGCCGGTCTGCAGGGTCGCGTTTGCCGCAACCGTAGTTTCCTCCCCGCGGCTTGCTTCCATCATGGAATGCTCCAGCGCGGGGTTGTGCCGCAGTCCAAGGTCACGCGGCGGCACCATCACATCAAATTCGTATCGAATTCGAAATGAAGTGTCGCCAACATATGGCTTCCGTCAGAATCTTGTCAAGCGACCCGGTCACAGTACCCATCAATCTCATCAAATTATGGCACTAATTCGTTAATGCCGCCTTGCTGGGCTAGCTGCCGACCACTCCTCGGGTTCGAAAATACCATTCAAATCATTATCATTGCACGATAATGCGCGGTCCTTGCCGACCGGAATCGTCCAATCGCGCCGCGACCTGGTCCCAAACCTTGCGGGCAATCTCGACATAGGCCTTGGCATGCGCCCCGTCAGGCTGGGAAACGACGACTGGCTGGCCGCTGTCCGAGGTTTCGCGGATGCCCATATCAAGCGGTATCTCGCCCAGGAACGGTACCTTTTGGCGTGTGGCTTCGTCCCGCGCGCCGCCATGCCCGAAGATGTCATAACGCTTGCCGTTGTCCGGACACAGGAAGTAGCTCATGTTCTCGACGATGCCCAACAGCGGCACCTCGACCTTGCGAAACATGGCCAGACCCTTGCGCGCATCCGCCAGCGCGATGTCTTGCGGCGTCGAAACGATGACGGCACCAGCCAGCGGCACCCGCTGCGACATGGTCAATTGCGTATCGCCAGTGCCGGGCGGCATATCGACCACCATGATGTCGAGTTCGCCCCAATTGACGTCGCGCATCATTTGTTCCAGCGCCGACATCACCATCGGACCGCGCCAGACCACGGGCGTTTCCTCTTCAACAAGAAAACCCATCGACATGCACTTGAGGCCGAAATTTTCCATCGGCTGCAACCGGCGCCCATCGGGAGAGGTCGGTTTGCCTTTAATCCCCAACAGGCGCGGAATCGACGGTCCATAGACGTCGGCATCGAGCAGACCGACGCGCAAGCCCA
>CAMCUA010000204.1 GCA_945878455.1 Asaia bogorensis
TCGTCGGCATGAAGGCCGTCGACGCGCCGGACATTTCGGTCGTCGAGAACAAGCTGGCCGCGGACTGAGTTTCGGACTGGGCGAAGATTAGGCGAACCGCGAGCGGACCATGTCGCACAACAGCTTCGGCCACCTGTTTCGCGTCACCACCTTTGGCGAAAGCCACGGGCCGCTGATCGGCTGCGTCGTCGACGGCGTGCCGCCGCGCATCGCGCTCTGCGAAGCCGACATCCAGGTCGATCTCGACAAGCGCCGCCCTGGCCAGTCGCGCCACACGACGCAGCGGCGCGAACCCGACCAGGTGCAGATCGTCTCCGGCGTCTTCGAGGGAGTGACGACGGGCACCTCCATCGGCCTGATCATCCACAACGAAGACGCCCGTTCGAAGGACTATACGGCGATCAAGGACAGCTTCCGGCCCGGCCACGCCGACGTCACCTATCAGGCCAAGTACGGCATCCGCGACTATCGCGGCGGCGGCCGTTCGAGCGCGCGCGAGACCGCCATGCGGGTGGCGGCCGGGGCCATCGCGCGCAAGGTGCTGGGCAGCGGCGTCGTCGTGCGCGGGGCGCTGATCCAGGTTGGGCCGCACGCCATCGAACGGGCGCGCTGGGATTGGGAGCAGGTGCGCCAGAACCCGTTCTGGTCGCCCGACGCCGCGATGGTCGGCGTCTGGGAGAATTTTCTCGACGGCGTGCGCAAGGCCGGGTCCTCGACCGGGGCCATCGTCGAGATCGTCGCCCACGGTGTGCCGGCCGGCTGGGGCGCGCCGGTCTACGGCAAGCTCGACGGCGACCTGGCCGCCGCGATGATGGGCATCAACGCGGTGAAGGGTGTGGAGATCGGCACAGGCTTCGCCGTCGCGGCGCTGTCAGGCGAGGAGAACGGCGACGAGATGCGCATGAAGGACGGCAAGATCGAATACCAATCGAACAACGCCGGCGGCGTGTTGGGCGGCATTTCGACGGGCCAGGACGTGGTCGTGCGTTTCGCCATCAAGCCGACCAGCTCGATCCTGACACCGCGCCGTTCGGTCAACGCGCTCAGCGAAGACATCGAGGTCTCGACCAAGGGCCGCCACGACCCCTGCGTCGGCATCCGCGCCGTGCCGGTGGGCGAGGCGATGATGGCCTGCGTGCTGGCCGATCACCTGCTGCGCCATCGGGCGCAGTGCGGGTGAGGCATCAATATTCCTCATTCTGAGGAGCGCTGAAGGCGCGTCTCGAAGGATAGGCAACCAACCGCAGCGCCAGCCCACCCTTCGAGACGCCGGCTGACGCCGGCTCCTCAGGGTGAGGTTGTATTTTTGGTATGATCGACACGCCCTCCACCCACGAAAAGCTGCTCGTCCTACTCGACGGACGCAGTGTCACCTACCGGTTGATCGAGCATGCGGCCGAGGGGCGGTCGGAGCACATCAGCCGGATACGCGGCAACCATCCGGCGCAGGCGTTGAAGGCACTGGTGGTTTCGGTGCGTGGCGGCGGGCATGGGCGGCGCACAGTGCTGGCCGTGGTGCCGGGCAACCGGGCGCTCGACATGAAGGGGCTGCTGGCGACCTTGGGCGCGCAGAAGGGCCGCTTCGCGCCGCCGGAGCTAGCGAGCCAGATGACCGGCTGCGTCATGGGCGCGGTGCCGCCCTTCTCGTTCCGTGCCGACCTCGTCGTGCTCGCCGATCCGGCGATCCGCGACAACGCCGAAGTGGTGTTCAACGCCGGCAGGTTGGATCGCTCGATCTTCATGGCGGGCGACGATTACGTCGCCATTGCCGATCCGCTGTTCGCCGGTATCGCCACAGCCGAATAACGCGCGCCGATCAGAAATTCCTTGTTGCCCTCGGGCCCCGTGATCGGGCTTTCAACGAGGCCCAGCACGCGCCAGCCGGGCAAGCCGCTGAGCCAGCTACGGATGCGCTCGCAGACCTCGGCATGCAGGGCGGGATCGCGCACCACGCCGCCCTTCCCCACCCTGCCCTTTCCCACCTCGAACTGCGGCTTGATCAAGGCGATCAACGCGGCGCCGGGAGCGGCTAGGGCCAGGGGCGCGGGCAGCAGGGTTTCGAGACCGATGAAGCTGGCGTCGCAGACGATGAGATCGATGGGCTCGGGCACCTGATCGACCGTGAGGTGGCGGGCGTTGGTGCGCTCGCGTACGATGACGCGGGGGTCTTCGCGCAGCTTCCAGGCCAACTGGCCGTGGCCGACGTCGATGGCGTAGACCCGCTGGGCGCGGTGGGTCAGAAGCACATCGGTGAAGCCGCCGGTCGAGGCGCCGACGTCGAGACAGGTCTTGCCGGCGGGATCGATGGCGAAGGCGGCAAGGCCGGCGGCCAGCTTCACGCCGCCGCGCGACACCCAGGGATGATCGCGGCCGCGCACCTCGACGGCCAGATCGGCGGCGACCGGGGCCCCCGGCTTATCGAGCCGGCGCTCGCCGACATAAACCGCGCCGGCCATGACCAGGGCCTGCGCCCGGGCACGGCTTTCGGCCAGGCCGCGATCGACGAGGAGCTGGTCGAGGCGGGTTTTGTTGGAGGTCATCGGCTGAGTCCTGGCGATTCGATTCCAGGTGTATCATGCCGGCCACGAATGATGGACCAGGTGGGTTGTAAACCCACCCCATTGCCGCAGCAGCCGCCCCAACGAACTATCGCTTACGGCCGCCGCTGACGTCCGGCCCGCTCGTCCATCGCCTCGGACAGGGCGCGGGCCGCCATTTGGCCGCGGATGCGGATCATCAGTTGGCTGAGGTCGCGGATGTCGATGTGGTCGCTGGCCATCACCTGACGGGTTAGTGGATCGTCCAGGAGATCGGCGAGGCACAGTTCAGGGACAGAGCCGGCATTGTCGACGTTTACCGCCCCCCGGCGGGCACGCAGGGTAGCGAGGTTGGCGGACATGGCGCTTGGCCGGTCGGTCATAGCGGGTCCTCCTGTCGGTAACGAAACGGACCCTACACAGGCCTCGGATACTGACGAGGCAGAGACTCTTGAAACATCCCCCTGATGACGGGTGTCTATAAGAACAGAAAAACTATGTATTGACGATTCTTTTTTCGTTCATTTCTCCATTGTCTATCTTTCCAAGGCGAGGGCCATGGCCTTGGCGCGCGGTAGCGACCACAGCCAGAAGACGAGGCAAAGCACGCCGGCGGCGATAACGGTACCTTGCAGGCCGATGAGATCGCCCATGACGCCGAGCGACAGCGCGCCCAGGGACTGGCCGCCGCGCTGGATGAAGCCATAGAGGCCGGAGATGCGGCCGCGCTTATCTTCATCCACCGCGTGCTGCATGAGGGTCTGCGCCGAGGTGCTGTTGATCAGCAGGCAGGCCCCCATGGCGGCAACGACGACAAGGGCCAGCCAGTAGATGTCGCTGAAGGCGAAAGCGATCAGGCCAAAGCCGAGCACCCCGACGTTGAAGACGAAGACGCGGGTCAGCCCGGCGATGGCCGGCCGGCGCGCCAGATACATCCCGCCGAACAGGGCGCCGGCGCCAAGCACGGCGGTCAGCATGGCCAAGGCGTCGGCGCCACGGTCGAAGACGATGGCGGCGAAGGCGGGAAACAGGGTCGAGAAGGAACGCCCGACAAAGGCGGTGACGGTCATGGTCACCATCAACGGTCCGATGCCGGGATGGCGGCTGGCGTAGGCGACGCCTTCGGCCACGTCAGCGCCGATGCTGCGCTTCTGCTTCGGCTTGTAATCGATAGGCCGGGTGCGCACCACCCACAGGATCGTGCAAAAAACGATGAAAAGGCACCCGCAGAAGGCGAAAGCCCCGGACGTACCCCACTGGACGATGACGAAGCCGCCAATGGTCGGCCCCACCAAACGGGCGCCGTTGGAGACCAGCGCATTGATGGAAATGGCGGCGAGCAGGATATCGGGCGTCACCAGGCCAGGGATCAGCGCCGTGCGTGCCGGCTGGCTGATCGACAAGAAGAAGCCGATCACCAGCATCAGGCCGAACAGCAACTCGACGGTCATCAGGCCGGCCTGGATCAGCCCATACAGCAACAGGGTCAAGGCGGCGATCACCATCTGGGAAAAGCGCAGCACGGTCAGCCGGTCGACCCGGTCGACCAGCGCGCCGGACAACGGCCCGACCAGCAGGATCGGCCCCAGATCGGCGAAACCGACCAGACCGAGCCAGGTGGCCGAATGGCTCAGCTCCCAGGCCAACCAGCCGGCCGACATGCGCAGCGTCCACATGCCCATATGGTTGAACACGTTGCCGGTCATGAAAACGCGGTAGTCGCGCTGGCGAAAGGCCGCAAGGATATGTCCGAAACCGGCGGCGGAGGTCATACGAGGCGTAACCTTTATCAGGGATTGCGAGGACGTAGCGGCACGGCCTATTCAAGTGAACCTAGCACAGGGATATCGCCAAGCGGCAGCACCCAGACGATGGCGGCGTCCGTGCCCGCGAGTTGGGAAGGGGGAAATCCCTTCAGGCCGATATCGGCAACCCCGCGGCGCGCGCCATTTCGTCGATTTCCGGGATGCGCAGGCGCAGCATACCGTCGAGGAAACTGTCGAGTTCGGCTTGCGGCTGCAGAAGATAGGGTCGGCGCACGCCGCCTTCGCCGCCCGGCAGCTGCAAAACCCGCATCGCCATCTTGATCCAGCGCGGCCCAGCCGGCGCCCATCGGCCGACATAGCGGCGAAAGCGCATCATGTCGGGGCACGGCCCCGCCATCTGGTCCTGCTTGCCAGCGGCATAGAGGTCGATGAGCTGACGCACGGTCTTCGGCAGGATGTTGGCTTCTTGCGAAAAGATCGTCGCGCCGATCATCAGCGGCTGCATGACACCGGTGGCCAATTGAAAGTAGTAGGCCAGATCGCGTCCGACGTTCTCGCAGGCGTCGTACAGGTAGTATTCCGGCTGATGGCTCAGGCGGACCGGGACCACCTGCTGGTCGCGGCGACAGATCTCGGCGATGGACGTGAGGCGGAAACAGCGTCCCCTCCCCCCGCGCCGGCTTCGCTGGCCTTCATTTAATGGCGGCAAAGCCGACGGGACTTAATGGCGGCAAAGCCGCCGGGAGAGGGACAGGGAGAGGTGTAAACCGCTGCGCTTGCCCTGTTTGCTAAGCGCCAGCCGGGCCCAGGAATACAGCAAACCATGTACAGCGTGCGAAAATGGGTTTTATATTTGGCACTGTTCACTGGATATCGCCCCTCGACCAAGGAAATGAGGCCGGTCTGAGATAACCCCGGGAGAATGCCCATGCTGGTTCAAGAAAAACTGCAGACCACACTGCACGTTCGCAAGCTATCCCCGCATATCGGTGCCGAAATTACCGGCGTCGACCTGCGCCAACCCGTCGATGGCGAAACCAAGGCATTGCTCAATCGGGCGATTCTGGAGAACGTCTGCATGGTCATCCGCGACCAGCATTTCACGCCCGAGGAATTCGCCCGCGTCGCCGAATTGTTCGGCGAGGTGCAGGACCAGGACCATCCGAAATATTCCTTCCCCGGCCTGCCGACCATCAAGCGCCATTCCAATTACAACCTCGACCCCGCCGGCAATCGTATCAAGGAAGGCCTGCATTGGCACACGGACGGCGCCTTTCGCGACCAGCCGCCGAAGTTCACCATGCTGTATGCCGTCGAACTGCCGGACGCGGGCGGCAATACCAACGCGGGCGGCAATACCAACGTGGTCAACATGCGCGCCGCCTATCGCTCCTTGCCCGAGGAGTTACGCCAAAAGGTCGACGCCATGCGCACCAACAACGTGCGCATGGGCAGCAAGGCGCGCTATCGGGTCAATACCAACAACGTCGCCATCATGGCCCAGGGCGGTCAGGTGGCGAACCAGCATCCGCTGGTGCGCAGCATTGACGACACCGG
>CAMCUA010000205.1 GCA_945878455.1 Asaia bogorensis
AGGCGGCAGGACACGGCATCGAGACCGGACAGCACGCCGCGTCGCTGACCGCCGGCCAGCCGGGTGTGCTGCACGGCAATCGCACCTACCTGCTGCAAGGCGACGACGGTCAGATCGCCGAGGCGCATTCGATATCCGCTGGGCTCGACTATCCCGGCATCGGCCCGGAGCACGCCTGGCTGAAGGACATCGGCCGCGTCGACTATGTGTCGATCACCGACGACGAAGCAGTCGCCGCCTTCCAGCTTTGCACCCAAAAGGAAGGCATCATCCCGGCCTTGGAACCGGCGCACGCGCTGGCCCATGTCGGGCGCATCGCGCCCAAGCTGCCGAAGGATCACCTGATCGTCATGAACCTGTGCGGGCGCGGCGACAAGGACGTATTCGCCATCGCCAAACGGCTGGGAGTCGAGCTGTGAAGGCCGACCTCAAGACGCGGCTTGATGCCCGCTTCGCCAGCTTGCGCGCCGAAGGCCGCGCCGGCTTGGTCACCTTCACCACGGCCGGCGATCCGGACGATGCTACCAGCCGGGCGATCCTGGCCGGCCTGCCGGCGGCGGGCGCCGATGTCATCGAGATCGGCATTCCGTTCAGCGACCCGATGGCCGACGGCCCGGCCATTCAGTTGGCCTCGCAACGGGCGTTGAAGGCTGGCGCCAGCCTGAAGCAGACTCTCGCCATGGTGCGCGATTTCCGCCGCGCCGAGGCGGCGACGCCGGTGGTGCTGATGGGCTATTACAATCCGATCTACCGCTATGGGGTCGACCGCTTCCTAACCGACGCCAAGGCGGCCGGCGTCGACGGCCTGATCGTCGTCGACCTGCCGCCCGAGGAGGAAAGGGAACTCTGTCTGCCGGCGCTCAAGGCCGGCATCCAATTCATCTATCTGTCGGCGCCGACCAGCACGGACGCGCGGCTGCCGGCGATCTGCCGCAACGCCAGCGGTTTCCTTTACTATGTCTCGATCACCGGCATCACCGACACCCGCTCGGCCGAGGCGGCCTCGGTAGAGAAAGCGGTAACGCGCATCCGCCGGCACACCGACCTGCCGATCGCCGTCGGCTTTGGCATCAAAACGGCGGAGCAGGCTGCCGCCATCGCCCGCGTCGCGGATGCCGCCGTCGTCGGTTCGGCCTTGGTCGAGACGGTGCGCGCCAACCTCGATGCGGCAGGCAAGGCCACGCCCCAATGCGCCAAGGCAGTCTTAAGCTTGGTCGGCGAACTGGCAAGCGGCGTGCGCGGCGCGCGGCAGACGGGGGCAGCATGAACTGGCTGACCAATTTCGTCCGGCCGAAACTGCGTGAGTTGGTCGGACAAAAAGAAATTCCCGATAACCTGTGGCACAAGTGCCCTGGTTGCGGCGAGATGATCTTTCATCGCGAATTGCAGAAGGCGCAGAAGGTGTGCCCGCACTGCGGACACCACATGCGGCTGAGCGCCCAAGAGCGCCTGGAGATGCTGTTCGACGACGGCGCTTTCCAGCGCATCGAGCTGCCCAAGGCGCCGGTCGATCCGCTGAAGTTCCGCGACAGCAAGCGCTATACCGAGCGGCTGAAGGATGCCCAGGCAAAGACCGGCACCAACGACGCGCTGCACGTCGCGCACGGGACCCTGGGCGGCATGAACGCGGTCATCGCGGCGCTCGATTTCGCATTCATGGGCGGCTCGATGGGCATCGCCGTCGGCGAGAGCCTGTTGGCCGCCGCGCGCCTGGCCATCGTGCAGAACGCGCCGCTGATCGTGGCCATTTCTTCGGGCGGGGCGCGCATGCAGGAAGGCATTCTGTCGCTGATGCAGATGGCGCGCACGACCATTGCCGTCGAGGAAGTGCGCGAAGCCGGCCTGCCTTACATTGTCATCCTGACCGACCCGACGACGGGCGGCGTCTCGGCGTCCTTCGCCATGCTGGGCGACATCGCCATGGCCGAGCCGGGGGCGACCATCGGTTTCGCCGGCGCTCGCGTCATCGAACAGACCATTCGCGAAAAACTGCCGGAAGGATTCCAGCGTTCCGAGTACCTGTTGGAGCACGGCATGATCGACATGGTGGTGCATCGCCACGACCTGCGCGCCACGCTGATCCGCGTGCTCGGCGTTCTACTCAACCCGCAGCCGTCCGGCGATATCCTGTTGCTGCCCGAGGGCGGCGCGGCGATGGCGAAAACCAGGAAGCGGCGCAAGCCAGCGGAGGGGAGTGCCGATGCCAGCCTCAAAGGCCCCAGCCAACTCGGCTAGCGACGTCGTCCTCGAACGGCTGAGCCGGCTGCACCCGAAGGTCATCGACCTCAGCCTCGGCCGCATCGAACGGCTGTTGGCCAAACTCGGCCATCCCGAACGCCAACTGGCCCCGGTCGTCCATGTCG
Organism: Asaia bogorensis; assembly: GCA_945878455.1. GTDB lineage: Bacteria > Pseudomonadota > Alphaproteobacteria > Rhodospirillales > CAMCUA01 > CAMCUA01. The sequence goes on from CAMCUA010000205.1 coordinate 2,364, forward strand.
CCGGCACCAACGGCAAGGGTTCGACGGTGGCCTTCCTGCGCGCCATGCTGGAGGCGGCGGGCTATCGCGTCCATGTCTATACCTCGCCGCACCTGGCGCGCTTTCACGAACGCATCCGTCTGGCCGGCAAGCTGATCGCCGAAGCCGACCTGCTGGCCATCCTCGAGGAATGCGAGACGGCCAACGGCACCGAGCCGATCACCTTTTTCGAGATCACCACGGCGGCCGCCTTCGTGGCCTTCGCCCGTCAACCCGCCGATGTCGTCTTGCTGGAGACTGGATTGGGCGGACGGCTGGACGCCACCAACCTAATCGCCAAGCCGCTGCTCACAGCGATCACGCCGGTCTCGCTCGACCATCAAGCCTTCCTCGGCAATACGCTGGCGGCCATCGCCAAGGAGAAGGCCGGCATCATCAAGCGGGACGTGCCCTGCGTGCTGGCCCGCCAGGAGCCGGAAGCCGAAAAGATTTTCGCCAAATCGGCTGCTAACTTATGTAGCCCTTTGATGCGCGAGGGGCAGGAATGGTCGTGCCGACTTTCCGAGGGAAATCTGAGGTTTACCTGGCATAAAGATGTTACAATATTACCCCGTCCAGCGCTCGCCGGCATCCATCAGGCGCAGAACGCCGGTACAGCTTTAGCGTGTATTCGCACCATGTCCGGCTTCACGGTCGGCGCGGAGGCCGAGGCCAAGGGCCTATTGAAGGCCACCTGGCCGGCCCGCCTGCAACGCCTGGGCAAGGGGCCGCTGGCCCGCCGCCTGCCTGAGAAGTGGGAGCTGTATTTGGACGGCGGCCATAACCCCTCGGCCGGTCGGGCGCTCGGCGAACATGCGCGCGGCTGGGCCGATGCGCCGCTGTTCCTGATCGTCGGCATGCTCGACAACCGCCCCGTCGGGGAGTTCCTGTCGCCCCTGGCCGGACAGGCGGCCGGCGTCACTGGCGTACCGATCCCCGGCAGCCACGCCAGCCATCCGGCCGAGGCGGTGGCCGCTGCGGCGCGCCGCCTGCGCCTCCCGGCGACAACGGCTAAGGACGTGGCGACGGCGCTGAAGGACATCGTCGCCCAACAGCAGGCAGCACGGCCGGACCAGCCGGCCCGCGTACTGATCTGCGGTTCGCTGTATCTGGCCGGCGACGTGCTGGCCCGCGGCAACGGCTAGAGCGGCCAACGGCGAAGCGATTGCCCATGCTTCGAGACGCCCCTGTGGGGCGCGTCTGCATGAAGCCATAATATTCCACCTCACCCTGAGGAGGCGCGACGCGCCGTCTCGAAGGGTGAGGCGTTCTTTTTTTAATACGCACGCAGCACGTAGATCAGGCCGGCGATGGGTTGGTCTTGGGCGTGGCGCAGGGTGGCGGTGGCGGCGGCGAAGACGGCAAAGTCGTGGGCCGCGGCGAGCCGGTGGATGTAAGGCGCCGACTGGGCGTAGCGGCCGGAGGGACGCAGGGTGAAATCGCTGGGCGCTGGCGGAGCATCCGCCGCGCTGCCGTGGTCCGCGTCCCACCGTTCCACCGAGAAGGCAAACAGGCTGCCCGGCTGGCTGCGCGCCCGCGCCGCGGTGAAGACGGCGGTCAGATCGCCGATATAGATGAACAGATCGGCCGCCAGTAGCAGATCGTAAGGTGCGCCGCCGGTGGCGAGGAAAGCGGCGACATCTGACTCGAACAGACCGTCGTAGATGTCGCGCTGGCGGCAGAGGTCGAGCATGCGCGGTGCCAGATCGACGCCGTCGAGCATGCCAGCCAGATCGCGAAAGGCAGCGCCGACCAAGCCGCTGCCGCAGCCCATGTCGAGAACGCGGGAAAACGGCGGGAAAACGGCCGATGACGTGCCGGCGGATGGCATGCCGGCAGGCGGTGCTTCCCCCGCGTCCAACCCAACGCCCATCAAGGAGGGAATCTGCTGGGCGGTGGCGAGCACCCTGTCGACGGCTTCACGCAACAGTTCCGGCGCGCGGTAGCCGAGGCGGTCGACCAGGTGGCGTTCGAAGCCGGCGGCGTAGCCATCGAACATGTCGCGCACATAGGCGGCGGGAGCCGCCGACGTGGTGGCGCCGGTGAGGGCGGCGACCATGTGCCGGGCGCTGTCGTTGGCCGGGTCGAGGTCGAGGCAACGGCGGTAGCCGTCGAGGGCTTCCTGGTGGCGGCCGAGATCCTGTAGGGCGCTGGCCAGATTGTAGTTGGCGGCGGCGAAGTCCGGATCGCAGGCGACGGCGGCGGTATAGGCGGCGACGGCTTCGTCCAGGCGGCCCAGTTCCTTGAGCACGCTGCCCAGGGCATCGTGGGCGGCGGCTTGGGTGGGATCGAGATCGAGGGCGGCGCGCAAGGTGACGGCAGCGGCCTCGACCTGGCCGCGATCCTTTTGCACCAGGCCGAGGGCATAGCGCGCCTCGGCGTCTTCCGGGATCAGGGCGACGGCCCGTTGCAGTTCCGCCTCGGCTTCGCCCAGGCGGCCTTCGGCTTGCAGCAGCAGGCCCAGGTTGCGGTGCGCCGGGGCGAAACCGGGTGCGATGAACAGCGCCCGGCCGAAGGCGGCGATGGCCGCCACCGGGCGCGCCGCGTCGCGCAGGGCATTGCCCAGGTTGAACAGGGTGGTGGCGCGCAGCGGCGATTCCAACGCGGCGGCCCGCCCGAAGGCATTGACCGCCCCCGCACTATCGCCCAGCGCCTGCAGCGCGTTGCCCAGGTTGACGAAAAAATCCGGATTGTCGCCGCGCAGCGCGATAGCGGCGCGGATGAGATCGGCCGCCTGTCGTGGCTGTCCCAACTGATAGGCGACGACGCCCAGTAGATGCAGGGCATCGGTCTGTCGCGGCGCCACGGCCAGCACGCGGCGATAGATGTCGTAAGCTTCGGCCAGGCGCCCGGCCTGATGATGGTCGAGCCCGGCGGCAAGCAGCGCCGGCACGGCGGACGGGTCCGGGTTCGGTCATGACGGGGCCGAGGGGCGGCTGGCGATAGCCCCCTCTCCCTGTCCCTCCCCCTCACGGGGGGAGGGAACCATGTGGCACCGTATCGAGACCATGATAGGTGCCGGGACGGCAGTAACAGCGTTCCCTCCCCCCGTGAGGGGGAGGGACAGGGCGGGGGGTACGAAGAGAACCGCCGACGCGGAGCGGCGGACCGCAGCGGGCGGACGCAAAAAGGCCCCGCCGGGGCGGGGCCGTAGGCGCATGCCGGCGCACCACGCCGCGATCAGAGGACGGATTCGACCCATTCGATCAGCTTGCCCTTCGGCAGGGCACCGATCTTGGTGGCGGCGACTTCGCCGTTCTTGAACAGCATCAGGGTGGGAATGCCGCGCACGCCATAGTCCGACGGCGTTTTCGGGTTGTCGTCGATATTGACCTTGGCCACCACGACGCGCCCGGCCATTTGGGTGGCCAGGTCTTCCAACGCCGGGGCGATCTGTTTGCACGGCCCGCACCACTCGGCC
>CAMCUA010000206.1 GCA_945878455.1 Asaia bogorensis
TGACCCGTCGTGTATTGGCGCCGGGCCGCGATCCGGCAAGCACGCCCCTCGATGCCATCATGACGCACAATCCCGATACGTTGTCGCCACAGGATTCTGTGCTCGATGCCCTCGAACTGATGAGTGTCCGGCGGTATCGACATCTGCCGGTCGTCGACAATGGCAAAGTGGTAGGAATGGTGTCCATTCGCGATCTATACGCTGCCGTGAAAGCCAAACTGGAAGAAGACATCCGAGAGGCCGAGGCATTCGCCTTCGGCGACCGGTGATCGGACGGCCTCAGTTCCGCCTTCCCCATTGACGTCCGACAACGCCAGCGTATCTAACGTGGAAGGTCGAACTCTTTCCCAATTTTTCCAATCGAGGTAGCCATGCCTTTGTCTCCGGCCTCCGATCGCAAATTGATTCATACGCGGGAAATCCGCTGTCAGGGCTTCGAGCGTGCCGATGGCCTATGGGACATCGAAGGCCGAATCGTCGACACAAAGTCCTATACCTTTGCCAACGACGAGCGATCCGTGGCGGCGGGCGAGGCCCTCCACGACATGCAAATCCGCCTGACCATCGACCAAGACATGTTGGTCCATGCCGTCGAAACGGTGACCAATTCGTCGCCCTTTACGATTTGCGGAAACATAACCCCCAGCTTCGAAAAGTTGGTCGGGTTGCGCGTCGGCCTAGGTTGGCGCAAGGCCGTTAATGAACGGGTGGGCGGCGCGTTGGGCTGTACGCATATTGTCGATCTGCTGCTTGGCCCGCTCGCCGTCACGGCCTTTCAATCCATGTCGGCGGTACGGCGGCGCCACCAGGCTGAGAATGCCGATCCGGCACGCAAGCCGCCCTTGATGAATACCTGCCACGCCTTTGCCAGCGATGGCGCCATCGTGAAGCGGCGTTGGCCGCAGCATTACACCGGGAAGTGACGCCGGAACGGGAAGCAACGCCAAAAATCGCTGTTTTCAGGTTTTCCGCTGATTGTCTTCGTCCGGCGCCAGTGTTGTCATCGCCAGGGCGTGCATACCGGATGCCAACTCGTCGGCGAGAATGCCGTAAACCATGCGTTGCCGCTCGACCCGGCTCTTGCCCTGAAAAGACTCGGCCACCACGAGCAGCCGAAAATGGCTCTGCCCCCCGGCCGGGGCGCCGGCATGGCCGACATGGCGGTGCGATTCATCCTCAACCTCGATCCGCTGCGGTGACAAGGACTGCCGCAGCTTCGCTTCAATCGTAGCAGCGCGATTCATGCTTTTTCTCCTACCGGAAGGCCGGTTTTGCGTGCGTCAGCCGCTTGCCTCCGGAACACTCTCAGACCATAGTTCCCGGATGCGTAGCACGCCCCGATACAACGGTCGCGGACATCCGCAAAAAAATCAGGCGCAACCGGCTGACCGGGGATGCGAATGGCCAGGTTGCGCGGCGCCCGGGGGATTTCGGGCCCCGCGTTCACCCCGGGATTTACGGTCGTACGTATGGTTTTGTCTGCTTCATGTGCGCCAATACAATGCATCTTGGAACTACTACGCCGGCATGGCGGATGACGAAGTCGAGGCCGATATCCGCCGCGACACCGTTTGGCAACGGCCAACCTGGCGCCTCGGCCCACAAGGTGGCCGTTATGCGCAAGGATTTCGCGTGACCGACGGTTTTGGTTACTTCAACGAACGCACTGAAGCCGAGGGCCCAGCGGCCAGCGCCCAACATACCCCGGAAGCGGATGCCTTGCTCGTCCTCGAACTGACGGCACCCGTAACCCAGGCCACGGTTAAGGCCCGCTACAAGGAACTGGTCAAGAAGCATCACCCCGACGCCAACGGCGGAACCAAGGCGTCCGAAGAGAAATTCAAGCAGATCGGAGAGGCCTATCGGATCGTTATGGCCAGCCTTATGACTTGACGATCCGACGATTCTCGCCTACCTAATTTCTGCGCCATTAGAGGATTCCCTGCATAATGAAAGCCGTTAAGCCCATCGCGGCGGGTGGCTCGGGCCCCTCCCTCGATAGACCCGACATCACGCTCGCTGTTCACCAGACGTTTGGATTCGAAAGTAGCCTGGAAGTTCCGGCCTTTAGCGTCGCCAGCGAACACGTTCCCGACATCGACGATGCCTATCAGTTCGACCGGGAAACGACGCTCGCCATCTTGGCTGGATTCGCCTACAACCGGCGCGTCCTTATCCAGGGATACCACGGCACCGGCAAGTCGACCCATATCGAACAGGTTGCCGCACGCCTCAATTGGCCGTGCATCCGGGTGAACCTGGACAGCCACATCAGCCGTATCGACTTGGTCGGCAAGGATGCCATCGTGTTGCGCGATGGCAAGCAGGTCACTGAATTTCGCGAAGGCATTCTGCCCTGGGCCTTGCAGCATCCCACAGCGCTGACTTTCGACGAATACGACGCCGGCCGTCCTGACGTCATGTTCGTTATTCAGCGCGTGCTGGAAGTCGACGGCAAGCTGACCTTGCTGGACCAGAACCGGGTGATGCGTCCCCATCCGTTCTTTCGCCTGTTCGCCACCACCAATACGGTGGGCCTGGGCGATACCACGGGCCTCTATCATGGCACCCAGCAGATCAACCAGGGCCAGATGGACCGTTGGAACATTGTCGCCGCCCTGAACTATCTGCCGCATGACGACGAGGTTCGTATCGTCCTCGCCAAGTCCCCGACCTACGATGACAAGGGCGGACGCGAGACGATCAATGCCATGGTGGAGATGGCGTCGCTGACCCGGCGCGGCTTCGTCAATGGCGATCTGTCGACGGTGATGTCGCCACGCACCGTTATCACGTGGGCAGAAAACGCTCGTATCTTCGACGACGTTGCCTTTGCTTTCCGTGTCACTTTCGTCAACAAGTGCGACGAGGTGGAGCGGCCGGTGGTTGCCGAATACTACCAACGGTGCTTCGGCACCGAGCTTCCGGAATCGGCGGCAAACATCACGCTGTCCTGAGCCGTCAAGGGGCCGACATGTCCCAGGAAGAAGCGCCCCAGGATCTCGCCAAGCGGGTTACGGAATCGACCGTCAAGGCGATGTCGCGGCGCGATGACCTGACGGTCAGTTTCATCCATGGGCCGGCTGGAGTCAGCGCCGAGAACGTGCGCCTGCCCATGCCCTCGCTGAAGGTGCCGCCCGACGACATGGCGCGGTTGCGCGGTGCTGCCGACAGCGTGGCCATGCGGTTGAGCTATCACAACGAAGCCCTGCACCGTCGCCGTGCGCCCGCCGGCGGCGAGGCACGCGAGGTCTTCAACATGATGGAACAGACCCGCTGCGAGGCGTTGGGAGCCCAACGGCTGGCCGGTGTCGCTGCCAATCTATCGTGGTCCTTGGGTGAAAAGTTGCGCAATCGGGGCCTTGACGACGTCAAGGAGCGCGACGTGGCCATGCTGCCCGAAGCTCTGTCGCTGCTGGTTCGCGAGACCTTGACCGGTCTGCCGCTGCCCCCGGAGTCCCAGTCGCTGATGCAGATCTGGCGGGACTGGTTGATGGAGCGGGTTGGCGAACCAATCAATCTGTTGCGTGACAGCATCCACGATCAGGAGGATTTCTCGCGCTCTGCATCGCGGATGATCCAGTCCCTCGATCTTGCCGGCGAATCCGATGGAAATTCCGAAGATTCAGACGATGCCGAGGATCAGGACGAAAACGACAGCGACGATGAAAACGGCGATACCCAGTCCGGAAAATCGGAAGATGCCGGCGAAATGGCCGCCGAGAGCAGCACCGGGGAAACCGATGAAACCGCAGATGCCCTCGCCTCGTCTGACGATGACGAGGTAACGAGCGGCGGCGGCGATGAGGAACCGGCCGGACCGTCGCGTTGGCGTTCCAACTGGAAGGACGATCCGCTCAAGGATCGCCCAAGTTATGCCGCCTATACCACCGCCGGCGACGAAATCGTCGATGCCGAGCAGCTCTGCGATACCGAAGAACTCAGCCGCTTGCGGGCACAGTTAGACCAGCAGCTTTCCCATCTTCAGGGGGTCGTTGCACGCCTGGCCAATCGGTTGCAACGTCGGCTACTGGCCAAGCAGACCCGGTCATGGGAATTCGATCTGGAGGAAGGCATCCTCGACGCCGCCCGCCTGTCGCGTGTGGTGCTCGATCCCGTTCATCCGCTGTCTTTCAAGCAGGAAAGAGAAACCGATTTCCGCGACACCGTTGTCAGCCTGTTGATCGACAACTCCGGCTCCATGCGCGGCCGACCGATCACGGTTGCGGCGATGAGCGCGGACATCCTGGCACGCACCCTTGAACGCTGTGGCGTCAAAGTCGAAATCCTTGGCTTCACCACCCGCGCCTGGAAAGGCGGCAACGCCCGCGAGAAGTGGGTAGCACAAGGCAAGCCCGCCAATCCCGGTCGCCTCAATGACCTGCGCCATATCGTTTATAAGTCGGCCGATGCTCCTTGGCGGCGTTCGCGCAAGAATTTGGGCCTCATGCTGCGCGAGGGCCTGCTCAAAGAGAATATCGACGGCGAGGCGCTGCTATGGGCGCACAGCCGCCTGATCGCGCGCACCGAACAGCGTCGCATCCTGATGGTTATTTCCGACGGCGCGCCGGTCGACGACGCAACACTGTCGGCTAATCCCGGCAATTACCTTGAACGTCACCTGCGCGACGTCATCGAATGGATCGAGACAAGGTCCCCGGTTGAACTCACCGCCATCGGAATCGGCCACGATGTCACCCGATACTACCGGCGTGCGGTTACCATCGTCGATGCCGAGGAATTGGGTGGAACCCTCATCGGGAATTTGACCGAACTGTTCGAGGAAGCACAGGCCCGTGCGCCAAGACGCGCTGGCCAGCGACACTGAGGCAATCTCCGTTCGCCGCCTGATCGGCATATTCCTGGCAGCCGTTTCACTGTGCCTGTCGGCTGCTCACGCCGAGCCGATAGGCGTCAAATCGCATCCGGTCCCGCTCAGCAAAGAGGAACCGGGACTCGTCAGCGTCGGCGAATTGCGTTATCGCGGCGGCATCGAACTGACATCCAATCACCCAGATTTTGGTGGCCTGTCCGGACTGCGTGTCAGTGCCGACGGACTTTCCCTTTATGCCATCACCGATCGCGGCAAGTTTCTGACTGCGCGCCTGATCTATGATGAGATGGGCCTGCTTCAGGCACTGACGGATGCCGATCTTTCACCCTTACCCGGGGTCGATGGAACGCGGCGGGAGAGTGATGCCGAAGCCCTGAGCGAAGACGGGTCAGGCGGCTGGATCGTCGCATTCGAGCAACGCCATCGTCTATCGCGCTTCAGTATTGGCCATCCTCGGGTTAGCGAAATTGCCTTGCCCCCTGCTGTCAGCCGCCTTCCCAGCAACAGCGGAATCGAGGCTTTTGCTCGATTGCAGGACGGTCGGTGGCTGATACTGTCGGAACATGCCGTTGCCAATGGCACACATCCAGGCTGGTTGCACCGCGACGGTAGCGGTTGGCTGGAACTGACGTATCTTTGCGAGCCACCCTTTGCACCCACGGACGCTGCGTCGTTGCCTTCTGGCGATGTCTTGGTTGTCGAGCGTGCTGTTCATCCCATCGGCGGCTGGGGGGCGCGTATCGTTCATGTCGACCGTCAACAGTTGGGCGCGGGGATGGCTATCTGGGGTCAACCCCTCGCCACCATCCAAGGCCCTCTCAACGTGGATAATTTCGAGGGACTAGCCGCCCGGCCGGTGCCGGGAAACACGCGCCTCTACATATTGTCGGACGACAATTTCA
>CAMCUA010000207.1 GCA_945878455.1 Asaia bogorensis
CGACGGTTGAAGGCGGCGCAACAGGACTATGAGGATAGATATGGCAAACCGAAACGCTAAAGCAGCGAACGATGGGGACGAGACGATCACCCGGGGCACGGGCAACGTGTTCGCCGATCTCGGCTTCGCCGACGCCGAGGAACGCCAGACGAAGCTGCGGCTCGCCCATGCCATCAACGGCGTCATCGCGCGGGGGCGGCTGACCCAAGCCGTCGCCGCCGAAAAGCTCGGCATCAACCAGCCGAAGGTGTCGGCGCTGGCCAACTACAAGCTCGACGGATTTTCGGTGGAGCGGCTGATGACGTTCCTGACGGCGCTCGACCGGGATGTGGAGATCGTCATCCGAAGGAAGCCGAGGTCGCGGGCGGTGGCGCGTATCTCCGTCGTGGCGGCTTAGTTCGATGCCTGAGTCTCAGCCGTTTTCACGCCGGTTCGGCTTTCAACCTCCGGAGCGGGAGATCACAATTCGGGAAGATGCCCCGGATGAGCTGAGATATGGCCTCGTGATGTTGGCCAATAACCTCGGCCTTGGTCCACATAGTGCGCGCCTCGAAGTCTGTGGTGTTCTCCTCGTGCGACCCGACCCGAGCAATTGGTCGGCATATCCAAATGTCTTCGACGAAGTGCAGTATCTAGTCGCCACAGCTCCCTGGTACCGAGTCAATGAAATCGCCGAGGGGTTCCACTCGCGTATCGCTTCCGCGGATCCTAGTCGGGGAAAAGAATTCGAGGACAGGCTGAACGAGCTCTTTGGCGAACATGGTATCGGCTGGCAGATGCAGAATGGTGAAATCGTAATCCGTGGGTCAGAAGCATTTTCGCAAGCGCTCACCACAGCTACAGAATTAATGAAAGGGAGCGGTCGAGGGACCGCCGCAAATGAAATGCACGAAGCGTTGCGTGACATTTCCCGGCGGCCGGCCGCCGATATCACGGGGGCAATTCAGCATTCAATGGCTGCGCTGGAGTGCGTTGCTCGTGACGTTACTGGAAGCAGCAAGACGCTCGGTCAGCTTGTTTCGAATTTGGCGTTGCCCAAGCCATTAGATTCAGCGTTGGAGAAGCTTTGGGGCTTTGCTTCTGAACAGGGACGACATATCCGCGAAGGACGTGCGCCTCGATTCGAAGATGCTGAATTGGTCGTTACCGTGGCGGCTGCCGTTAGCGCGTACTTGCTCCATGGTAGTAAAGACCAGCAGTAGGGAACATTTCTCGATTAGCCAGCACCAACGAGATATCTAGAGTTTCGTGGGTTCAATTTGATGGTAACAGCAGGCGATAGTGCCTGTTACGACTACTCCCGTTCAATCGTCTCCGGCAGCTATTGTTCACCGTACGTTCCAAAGAAATCTAGCCGGAATCGAGCGAGCTCGCTATCCTATGCGCATGAGCGTGATGGAGATTCTGACCGAAGAGTTCCTGGCCGAGCTTCCCGACGATCCACGGGCAGCGTTCGGAATGGTGCTGCGCCGCGCGGACGCCTACCTCTCCGAAGCCCTCCATGCGGTCGACGAGCCGGAGAACAACAACTGGTACACCTACGAGACGGCGCAGCACACGGCCATGAACACCATCATCGCCGTGGCGAAGAGCTATGAAATCCAACCGTTCGCAAGCATGATTGTGCCGCCGCGGAAAGGCTTCGGGTCTGAGCACTTCACCGAATTCAAAGTTGAGCTGGACCACTACGCCGCTCAGCTGATTCTTGATAATAGCATCCGCAGCAAGCGCGACGCCGTTGCAATCGAACCGAAGGTCAAGGACCGCCTTCGCCAGCACGTTCACGGGATCAAGATTCTGATCGATCAGGCGGACATGCCAGAACCCCGGCGGGCCGTCATGCACAAGCGGATCGCCGACTTCGAGGCGGCGCTGGAGAAGCCCAGGGTAAACGTGGTGATGCTGGCCGGCGCGATGGTGGCGATCTTGGCCGGAGCCGCCAACGTCGCCCAACTCGCTGACAGCCTGACGATGCACAAACTGGTCGCGACGATCATGGCGACAATCGGCCAAGCGAAGGCAATCGACGAGGAGAAACGTGAACTGCCGCCGGTCCAGCCGCCTCAGCCCCTGTTGCCGCCTCGCCCTGCAGATCACGTCGCAGGGCCGGCGAAAGGTCGACGCAAGACGGTTACTGCCGATCTGGACGACGAAATCCCATTCTAATCCGAGCGCAATGCTTAGCTTCGGCCTGTCTCACTCCCACTCGATCGTCCCCGGCGGCTTGCTGGTCACGTCGTAGGTCACCCGGTTAATCCCCTTCACCTCGTTGACGATCCGCCCCGCCACGTGCGCCAGGAAAGCGTGGTCGAAGGGGTAGGAGTCCGCCGTCATGCCGTCGGTCGAGGTGACGGCGCGCAGGGCGCAGACGAAATCGTAGGTGCGGCCGTCGCCCATGACGCCGACGGTGCGCACCGGCAATAGCACCGCGAAGGCCTGCCAGATGGCGTCGTAGAGGCCGGCGGCGCGGATTTCCTCCAGGTAGATGGTGTCGGCGCGGCGCAGGATGGCGAGCTTCTCGGGCGTGATATCGCCGGGCATGCGGATGGCGAGGCCGGGGCCGGGGAAGGGGTGGCGGCCGACGAAGCTGTCGGGCAGGCCGAGTTCGCGGCCGAGGGCGCGGACCTCGTCCTTGAACAGTTCGCGCAAGGGCTCGACCAGCTTCATGTTCATGCGCTCAGGCAGGCCGCCGACGTTGTGGTGCGACTTGATGGTGACGCTGGGGCCGCCGGCGAAGGAGACTGACTCGATGACGTCGGGATAGAGCGTGCCCTGGGCCAGGTAGTCGGCGCCGCCGACCTTGGTCGCTTCCTCGTCGAAGACGTCGATGAAAGTGGCGCCGATGATCTTGCGCTTGGTTTCCGGGTCGCTGACGCCGGCCAGCTTGCCGAGGAACAGATCGGCGGCGTCGCGGTGGACGAGCGGGATGTTGTAGTGGCCGCGGAACAAGCTCACCACCTCGTCGGCCTCGCTGGCGCGCATCAGGCCGGTGTCGACGAAGACGCAAGTAAGCTGCTCGCCGATGGCCTCGTGGATGAGCACGGCGGCGACTGAGGAATCGACGCCGCCGGACAGACCGCAGATGACCCGGCCGCTGCCGACCTGGGCGCGAATGCGGGCGATGGCCTGCTCGCGGAAGGCGCCCATGGTCCAATCACCGCGGCAGCCGCAGACGCGGTGGGTGAAGTTGCGCAGCAACGCGGCGCCGTGCGGCGTGTGCACCACCTCGGGGTGGAACATCAGGCCGTAGAAGCGCCGGGCGTCGTCGGCCAGAGCGGCGAAGGGGGCGCCTTCGGAAACGGCGGCGACACGGAAGCCGGGCGGCGGTTCGATCACCCGGTCGCCATGGCTCATCCATACCTGCTCGCGTCCGCCGACCTGCCAGACGCCGTCGAAGAGGGCGCAGGGCTCCTTGACCTCGACATAGGCGCGGCCGAACTCCTTGTGCTCGGAGGTCTCGATGCGCCCGCCCAATTGCGCCACCAGGGTCATCTGGCCGTAGCAGATGCCCAATACCGGCAGGCCCATGGCGAACAGGCCCTGCGGCGCGCGCGGCGTATCGGCGGCGACCACCGAGGCGGGACCGCCCGACAGGATGACGCCCTTCGGCGCGAAGGCGGCGATGCTGGCTTCGTTCACCCGGTTGAAGGGATGAACCTCGCAGTAGACGCCTGACTCACGGACGCGCCGGGCGATCAGCTGGGTGACCTGGGAGCCGAAATCGATAATGAGGATACGGTCGGACATGGCGGCGGCGGGCTCATGCGTGGGAGGGGAGCAATCGGAAGCGGGTCTTGGCGCCTGTTTTGGCGTTTCCAGACCCTAAAAACAAGTCGGCGGCCCTGAGGCCGCCGACTCCCTCTCTCAAGACCCGACTCTTCAGGCCGCGTCGCACCATTCCTGTTTGTATTCCGCTTGCCGGCGCAAACGGGCGACGGCAAGTGAACCAACAGGTACTGGCACCCTCATCGGCTCGAGGGGCAGGTAGTGGGGCTTAAGTCCCCCCGGCACGTGGCGAAACGCCCCGACCGGCTGGACAGTGCCCCTTAGAATTCCGAATTCTTCATCGAGAAAGGGAGACGGATTTGCCATGGAACGGCAAACAGCAGGGGAGCCCGCAGCGCGACGCCCCCCAGGAATGGCAGCAGACAGCCACCGAGCCATACCAACATCTCCCACTTCACGCTGTCTGCTTCCCCCGAAGCACTACGACAGCGAAAAAAACATAACACAAAAAACGGCGTTATCCAAAACAATGTATGACACTTCTGTCATTTAATAATTCACGAGGGCATATCAATCGGATAGATGCAGTAAATCGGCGGCGGCGCCTGACCGTCGACGGTGTGGGCCAGGAAAATCGCCGTAACGAGGGATGCCGACGATTCCAGTTGCGGTCGAAGGCCACTGGCCGATGCTAGGGGACTTCACGCGATTGGTGGTGATGGCTATCATGGCTTTCATGGCGGGGAAATACGGGCATGGCAGGGAAATACGGGGCACGGCCCCATGCCGACCGACAAAGACCTGCTGATTCAATGACAATCGGGGTTCGCGGACGATGAGCATGGGACTTGGCCACCTAATTGTCAGCGGCCGCTGGGACGACAATGTCGCCATCGTCGATGTCGAACAGGCGCTGGTCGCCGAGAACGACCGCACGGACAATGCCGTCATCTCGCGCCCGCGGGTCACGCCCGATGTCGATACGGATGGCGACGGGAAGCCCGATGCCAAGGCAAGCGGCCAGCCGGTGGCGATCACCGTCGACCGGCAAGCGCGCTTCGCCTATGTGGTCAACCACTCGGGGGCCGCGTCGCCGGCCGGGGCGGCTGGTTACCAGCACGGCCATCCGGGGCTGATCACGGTGGTCGACCTCAAGGCGGCGCGCGATCCGGCGAACGACGGCACGCTCGGCGCCGTTGCCGCCTTCCTACCGACGGGGCGCACCGGGCCGGTCGGCTGCGCGCTGACGCCCGACGGGCGCGCGCTGCTGGTCAACTGCGGCGAGGCTGAGGAGAGCGAGGACGGCGGCGACGAGATCACCGCCATCGATGTCGCCACGCGCCAGGTGACGCGGCGCATCCCATTGCGTGAAACGGTGGGTCACCCCGCCCCTGGCCCGAGCCGGCACGACAGCCCGCATCCCAGCTTCGGGCGCTATCCGAATCCGACCGGCATCGCGATTTCATCGTTGAGGGGCGGTTATGCCTTTGTCGGTAACGGCGGCCTCAGCGACGTTTCGGTGATCGACCTGAAGGCGGCCCTGGCCGGCGAACCCGGCGCGGAAATCTGCCGCGTGCCGGTGGAGACCGGACCCTTCGGCATGGCGGCCAGTCCCGACGGGCGGCTGATCGCGGTGGCAGCGCGCGAGAGCATGTCGGTAGCCTACGAAGGCCGCACTATTTCGATCATCGATGTCGAACGTGCCGTGGCCGGCGGCCGGGACGCCGAGGTGGCGCGCGTGCGCGTCGGCAGCGACAATCCGGAAGAACAGACACGGCCCTTCGCCGTGGCTTTCGCGCCTGACGGCAAGCGCATCGTCGTCTCGTGCTTTCGTTCCAACACGATCTCGTTGGTCGATGTGGCCGATGCACTGGCCGGCCGGCCGGCCGAGGCGATGCGGCTCTATCCGCAAACCCCCGATGGCGCGCTGCCACGACCGCGCGGTATCGCGATGGCGGCGGGACGCTACGCCTGTATCGTCGGCGCGGCGAAATCC
>CAMCUA010000208.1 GCA_945878455.1 Asaia bogorensis
ACGAGCCGCCCATGCCGATAGCAGAGGTCATATCGTCGCCGTAGAGCACATCGTAGCTCCAGGCGCTGCGATCGGCGAAAAGGGCCTGAAGCAGGAGGTTGTTGGCACGATGCCCCGAACAGGTACCATGGAATGCGCCGACGATCGGCCCGCCTGCCGTATAAAGATCGCCGACGGCATCCAGTGCCTTATGGCGGACGAATTCGTCTTCGTAACGCAACCCGCCTTCGTTCAGGACCGTGTCGCCACTGACCACGACAGCATTGTCGAGCGAACCGCCCCGCGCCAAACCGGCGGCCCGCAGCTCTTCGACTTCATGAAGAAAACCGAAGGTTCGCGCCCGCGACAGTTCCTTTTTGAAGGCACCGTTGGCCAAGCCCAGGGACAGGCTCTGACGGGACACCACGGGGCTGTCGAAAGCGATACGAATATCGATGGAGAAGCTATCGGCGGGGCGCAACGACGCGGTCCCACCCTTTTCATCACGCACGCTGACCGGCTTGCGGACCCGAACGGCGCGGCGTGGCACGCTCTGCTCGACCGTGCCGGCACATTCGATCAGAAAGACGAAGGGCGCTGCGCTACCGTCCATGACGGGCACCTCGGGTCCATTCAATTCGACGATGGCGTTATCGATGCCGCAACCGGCTAAAGCCGCCATCAGATGTTCGATGGTGCCAACCTGCACACCATCGCGGTTGCCCACCGTCGTGCACAACCGGGTGCAAACCACGTGATCCCAGCGGGCCGGGATGCGGGCGCCACCGCCTTCGATGTCGGTGCGGACGAAGACAATGCCGGTATCGGGCTCGGCGGGGCTCAGGCTCATCGTCACCCGGGCGCCGGTATGCAGGGCAATACCGCTGCAACCGATGCGGCTGTTGAGGGTGCGCTGGCGAATCGCATCGTCGCCCACCGGCTTGAACGCTGGCCTTGGCACTCGCTTAAGTTCCCCCATCTTGCCCTTCTTCTGCCACGTTCCACCGCCATAACCAGTCTGCCGCAGCTGGCTGATCGGAAGCTCTCGTGCCCACCCCGCTTTGCCCAATTCCCGGTTCCGGGTCTACCGCCTTGCAGCGGAGCGAGCGAGGTGAGTGCCCCGAGCCTTTGTGTAACAAGGCCGACCAGGGCGCTCAAATCACTCTTTGTTACGGATTGTTACGTGAAGAAAACCCGTTAATGCTCTGTTAACGCAACAAACTTAGTTCGCCTGCCGCCGCAGGAATGCGGGGATGTCGAGCAGATCTTCCTCGGGAGTCGACGTCGCAATTCGATCTGCCGGATCGAGTCCGCCCAATTGCGGCTGGGCGGCTTCGGTACGCGCCGCGGCTGGGCGAGCTTCCATCGGCCGCGGCTCAACCCGATTCGGGGTTGGCGCCGGGGCTGCTTCGGCGGTCCGCGCCGAGCGGGCACCCCAAGCCGCACGACCGGTGCCGGTCACCCGTTCGAAAAGGCTGGGCGCACGGGCCGGTGCGGCGGCGGCCGGGGCTTGACGGTCCGGACGGGCGGCGCCGTTGGTCATCGCGGCGGCGGCGAAGGGATCTGGCTGCGCCTTGCTGACCTGACCGGCCTGGACCGGAGCCGAAGGGATGAAGGGCTCAGCCGTGCCCTGTTCGATGGCCGGCGGCAGAGCGCCGTCGGTCGTGGCTACCGCCACGGCGATCGGCGGCGATTCAGGTTCGGCCATGACCACCGCTTCTTCCACCCGTTCAGCGACCGGGGCTTCCATGGTATCGGGCAGTTCCTGCATAACCGGACGCATTTCGACCACGGTCATTGGCGGGCGTGCCACCGGACGCAACGCTTCGGCGCGGCGGAGCGCTTCGACGGGACGCGATGGCTTTTCGGCAAACATCGGCGTGGCGCGCGCCGCCGGCATATCGAGCATGGTACGCACCGGATGCTGCGCGGCTTCGCTATCCATGCCGGTGGCAACGATGGAAACGCGGATGCGTCCTTCCATGCTGTCGTCGAAGGTGGAGCCGAAGATGATGTGGGCCTCGGGGTCCACTTCGGAGCGGATGCGGTTGGCGGCCTCGTCGGCTTCGAACAGAGTCATGTCCTTACCGCCGGTAATATTGATCAAGACACCGGTGGCGCCGCTCATCGTGGTGTCGTCGAGCAGCGGGTTGGCGATGGCGGCTTCGGCCGCATCGAGGGCACGGCGTTCGCCTTCGGCCTCGCCGGTACCCATCATCGCCTTGCCCATTTCGCTCATCACGGCACGAATATCGGCGAAGTCGAGGTTGATGAGGCCGGGCATGACCATCAGGTCGGTAACGCCGCGAACACCCGAATACAACACATCGTCAGCCATGCTGAAAGCATCGGCGAAGGTGGTCTTTTCGTTGGCGATGCGGAACAGATTCTGATTGGGAATGATGATCAGGGTATCGACGTACTGTTCCATGTCGGAGATGCCCGATTCGGCGACACGCATGCGATGGACACCCTCGAAGTGGAAGGGCTTGGTCACCACCCCGACGGTGAGGATACCCGCTTCGCGCGCGGCCCGGGCAATAACGGGCGCCGCTCCCGTTCCCGTGCCGCCGCCCATGCCGGCGGTGATGAAGACCATGTTGGAACCGGCGAGATGTTCCATGATTTCCGGCAGGGATTCCTCGGCCGCCGCCGCGCCGACATCGGGACGCGAACCGGCACCAAGGCCGCGCGTGATGGTCGTGCCAAGCTGAATGCGGCGGTCGGAGCGCGACTGCGCCAAGGCCTGGGCATCGGTGTTGGCGACGACGAAGTCGACACCTTCGAGCTGCGACTGGATCATGTTGTTGACGGCATTGCCACCGGCGCCACCGACTCCGAAGACGGTGATGCGTGGCCGCAGTTCAGGGGTATGGCCGTTGTTCGGGATGCTGATATTGATGGTCATGGCTGTCTCCGTTCTTGTGCGTTGGGGTGGGCGGCGCCGGAGCGTGCGGCGCCCGGCTGGGTGGATTGACGTTCGACGCCTGGCGGGGCCAGGAGCCGGTTAAGGGGCGGCTTAAAAATTTTCACGGAACCACTGTCCGAAACGGCCGATGCGGCCCTTCGGCTCCTCTACGGGTCGGTAGGCGCGGCCAGGCCGTTCGGCCAGACCGCCGATGCGGTAATTGATCAGGCCAACCGCGGTGGCGAAGGGAGCGCTGCAGGCCGCTTCGGCGAGGCCGTCGATCGGCCGCGGGCGGCCGGGGCGGGCCTGCTTGTCGAGAATTTGGCCGGCCAGATCGACCGCGCCAGGAAGCTGCGAGGCACCGCCGGTGAGCACCAGGCGGCGGCCGGCCACTTTGTCAAAACCGGCATCCTGCAGGCGGGTGCGGACCATCTCGAAAGTTTCCTCGACGCGCGGCCGGACGATACCGACCAGCATCGAGCGCGGCACCTGGCTGACCTCGGACTCGTCATCCTCGCCGACCACCGGCACGCGGATGATCTCGCGTTCGTCCGACGGCGAGGGCAGCACGCTGCCGTAGAGCGTCTTCATGCGTTCGGCATGCGAGATCGGTGTCGACAGGCCGCGCGCGATATCGGTGGTGACGTGAATGCCGCCAATGGGGATGATGTCAGTGTGAATCAATTCGCCGTCGAAGAAGACGGCCATGCTGGTGGTGCCGCCGCCCATGTCGATGACCGTGGCGCCCAACTGGCGTTCGTCATCGACCAAACAGGCGAGCGCCGCCGCATAGGGCGACACCACCCGCCCGGCAATGTCCAAGTGGCAGCGGCGGATGCAGCTGGTCAGATTGCGCAAGGCCCCGGCGTCGGTGCCGATCAGGTGCATATTGACGCCGAGACGCTCGCCGAACATGCCGCGCGGATCGCGCACACCACGGCTGCCGTCGATACGATAGCCGACGGGAATGGCGTGGATGATTTCCCGTTCCGGCGCCAGATCGCGCGCCGCCTGGGCGGGGTTAAGCACGCGACGTAGATCGGCATCGTCGATTTCATGACCGGCGATAGAAACTTCGTAAGCGATCAGGCGCGAGGCCGGATGACCGCACGAGACGTTGATCATGACCTCGCGGATATTCTCGCCGGCCATCTGCTCGGCGGCTTCGACGGTCGAGCGGATAGCGCCTTCGGCGGCGTCCATATCGACGATGACGCCACCGCGCAGGCCACGCGATTCCTGATGCCCTATGCCGCGCACGTGCGGCCGCCCGGCGGCATCCGCCTGGGCGATCAGGCAGCAAACCTTGCTGGTTCCAACGTCCAGGGCGGCGATCAGTCCGTTCGGATTGTTACCCTGGGTGGTTTCGCTACGTAACGCCGCATGCATGGTTCTTTTCCGTCCTTGCGTCTTCGATTCTCAGGTGTTCCGACCTTTGTCCGCGACGCCCTTGAGTGGCGCACCGCGCCGCACGATGAGACGATCGGGCAAACGCAGGTCGATCAATTTGACGTCGCGATTTAAAACGCGATGGATGCGTTCGTATTCGGCCAAGCGGGCCCAAGCCGCGACCGAATCGTCTTCCGGCAGCGCAATGTCGATGTCGTTGTCGAGCCGTAGGTTCCAACGCCGCCCGCCGACCCACACCGCCGCCCGCACCCGATCGCGCAGGCTTTCCTGGGTGGCCAGCAGTTCAAGCAGCTTGCCGGCATGCGCCGGTGCGTCCTCGCCGACCACCGTCAACAGATCGGCGAAGACATCGAGTCGTTCAATGGCGATGGTCTCGCCGCGCTCGTCGATTAGCCGAAACTGGCCGCGGTGCTGCCAAAGGGCGAGCGGCTGGCGTTCTTCCAGGCGGACAACGACAGTGTTGGGCAACAGGCGCTGAACGCTGGCGCTGCGCACCCACGGCAAGGCCTCGATGCGCACCTTGGCAGCCATCGGATCGAAAGCCAGTGTCGGCGAACCACGGGTCAACTGCATGGCTTCGAGCAAGGCCTCGCGCGGTGAGTTGCGTCGTCCGGTCACCAAGATTTCCTGCAACGTCAAACCGGCCTTGACGCTGAGTGCGATGATTTGCGAACGGAAGAGATCGGCGGCCCTGTCGACATAGCCACCGTGCCATCCCCACCAGGCCGCGGCAACGATCGGAACGATGGCGGCGGCTACGATGGCGGCGGCTACGATGGCGACATGCGCCAAACGCCCGCGCCAGAGGGGACGGGCACGACGACGTGGCCCGCCCTTGGCCCGATGCTTGCCGCGCCAGGCGATCATAAGTCGTACTCCGCCTGTTCGACCATCCAGGACACCAGTTCCTGGAACGAAATGCCGACGCTGGCGGCTTGTTCGGGGACCAGCGACGTCGGCGTCATGCCCGGTTGAGTATTGACTTCGAGCAGGTAAACCTCGTTGCCATCGAAGCGCAGATCGGAGCGGCTGACGCCGCGACAGCCGAGACAACGATGGGCGGCGAGCGCGATTTCGAGCGTGCGCTCGGTTATGCGCCGGTCGAGTTGGGCCGGGACAACGTGTACGGATCCGCCCTTAGCGTATTTGGCTTGATAGTCGTAGAAGCCCCGCTGCGAGGTGATCTCGGTGACGGCGAGGGCGCGTTCACCCATGACAGTGACCGTCAACTCGCGGCCGGCGATGAAGCGTTCGACCATGACCCGGCTGCCATAGGTCCAACCGGCGTCAATCAAGGGTTGCAGGTTGTCGCCGGGACGGACGATATGGACGCCGACGCTGGAGCCTTCGTTGACCGGCTTGATGACATAGGGACGGGGCAGCACGTCACCGGC
>CAMCUA010000209.1 GCA_945878455.1 Asaia bogorensis
CGCACGCAGAAGCCGCGGATGGTGCCGGATGCCAGATCGTTGATCTTCTGTTCGAACTTATGGAACATCGGCGAAATCGAGGCGTAAGCGTGATTGGACGATGCCCATTCGCGATAGATCTGGGTATGGCAGGAACCGCATTGGGAGGCGGTCGGATAGGATGCAACGTCCAGCAGTTCCGCGTGCGGATCGGTAGCCGCGGCCTGTTGGGCGTGGACCGGGCCGGAGAGGCTCAACAGCCACACGGCGAAGACCGCTGCGAGCCGCGAGACCCGTATGAGGGCGAGATTACTTTTCATTGGCCATCATTCCTTTTTTTAAAGCATGACCCTGATGATAGGTATGGCAGAGCAAGCAATCGTCGCGCAACCGGCCCGGTGCATGACACTCGGCGCATCCTGCCACCGCTACTGGCGTGAACGACGTCCCTCCCGCGACGGCTGCCGTCGCCAGCTTGTGGCAATTGGTACAACTCTTGTCCGGGCCCAACAGATTGATATGCGGTTGATGATCGAACCGCGTCAGCGCCCGTGCCTGGCCTAGGTTGTGGTTCCAGGATACCTGAATTATGCCGTTTTTGGCTTCAGTTGTGGTGTGACATTTTGTGCACAAGCCTGGGCTGTTGCCGGGCGACAACAGGTCGTCGCGCGCTTCCTTCAAGCGGTCGGCGGCGTCGGCATCGGTGGGCATCGGCAATCCGGCAACCGCATCGAACCAAGCCCGCAGCACGGGGTCGGCGTGGGTAGGCCGCGCGTAGCGCAGATCCAAGGCATCGGCCTTCCAACCCGAAATCTCGCTGCTGCCCGTGGCTTCGTATTCCTCGTTGGCGGTCCAGGCGCAGAATGCCTGGCGTACTTGTTCGCTGTTCAAACCGGCGATGAGCTTGCCGGCGGTCGCTTTGCCGAACCGCGCCTCGATCAATTCGAACAATGGATCGACACCGTCGACCAAGGCCTGTTTGGCCACGTCCTGGACGGCAGGACCATAGTCGTCAGGGTCGTCGGCCACCACATCGAGCAGGAAGGATTGCAAGGCCGTCGGCGTTTCCAGGGATATAGCTGAGAACTTCGCACTCGCCAGCGCTGCCTTGGTCTTGTCCTTCTTTTCCTTGCTAAATCCACAGGATTTGGCGACATCGGCGGCGGATATCTCGGTGCTTTTCAATTCCGGCCACTGGAACAGCACGAAATCCCGCCGGGTGATCGAATCAGCATGGCAGCCGGCACAGGTGACGTCGAAGCCAGCTGGTTGGATGGACCGTGCCGCCGTCGCTACCTGATGGCATCCGGTACAGCCGCCGGGCGGTAGCTGGGCGGCCAGGCGCGGATCGGCGAAATGCTTGCCGAAATGGCTGG
Organism: Asaia bogorensis; assembly: GCA_945878455.1. GTDB lineage: Bacteria > Pseudomonadota > Alphaproteobacteria > Rhodospirillales > CAMCUA01 > CAMCUA01. The sequence goes on from CAMCUA010000209.1 coordinate 1,356, forward strand.
CGTGGTCGAAACGGATGCCCTTTGGGTGGTCGTGCGGGAAGCCGGGCGGGAAGGGTGGATGATCCTGCGCGAAGTTCTCGATGCGCTGCGTATGGCAGGCCTGGCATTGAGTGTCGGAAAGGGCACTGGGTGGTGCCTTGCCGCCTTTGTGCTCTGTATGGCACATCAGGCAGTCCGTGGTTTTCACGTCGGCCCTGGTCTCGAACTTACGATTGTGGGCCTGCTGTCCCATGTCACCGAAGCCGTGGCAGTCCTGGCACGAGGCGGACAACGGCCGCGACCCGCTGCCGGTCGCTGCCTGCCACCAACCGGCAATACCTTGCCCATGGGCTTGATGACAGGCGCCGCAACCGGCGTCGCCAACGAAATGGGCGTGAGCGGCCGAAAGTCCGCCCGGATCGAGCGAACTCACTGGAATGGAACTCATGGTGCCGGTGCCGGCGAACAAAGCAATCAGGGCAATAGCCAAACCTGTGGCCAAAAATGCCAGGCGTCCACGCCAGACGCGCAGCGTTGGCTGCGGCGAGCAGGGCAATTGCTGCAGCCCGCAGCGACCTTCGCCATCCGGACCGCCGGTGCAGGGACCGCCCTCCGCTGGCGGGCGGCGGCACTGCCACGTGCCACCGTTCTGCGCCGGCAGACAGGCGGCTGTCCCGCCACACACCCCGGAGGCCGATGGTCCGCGCGGACAGGGTTTACCCCACAAGGACGCCCTGCCGCACTGCCAGCCCAGCGTCGGGCGCTCATAACGGCTTCGGTCGTGTCGGATACGGTCCCGATTGTCCATCATCTGCCGATTACCGGGCGTATACGTGAACGACGATCAGGTGCCAGAAGGCGAATGCCAAGAGCGCCATCGCCAAAGGTACGTGAATCATGGGCCAGCCCTTGAGCAGGGTCTGCAGGGAATATTGAGCGTCGAGAGCTGTCTTAGCGGCACCTAATTCTTCCAATTGCTTGAGGTATACCCGCTCGCCGTCGGACAGCAGTCGATTGACGGTGTTCAGATGTCGGCGCAGCCACACCTCTGGTCGCCGACCACCCATGAGGTGGTTGATGGAAAAGCGCGGCCGTTCGAAATACCAGGACAGCGTTTCGACGTAATAGCGTCCCAAGGTATCGTATCCCGAAACGTCCGCGGCGGCCATGACCGCTGCTTCAGCCTCGGCGCGCATGCGGGCGAGTTCGGCCGGTATGCGGTCGTAGATCATCTCCGGCCCGCGCCGTGCCAGGCTTCCGGGCAGCCACAGCTGCAGATAATAGCCGATAGCGCCTGAAAGGCTGACCAGCAGGAACAGGCTGGCCAGGATTCTTTCGCTCAATCCCAGGGGCCAGAAGGTTCCCGCGTGGGCGATGTAGGCGAACACGGCGGCCAAGCCGCCGATAACGTGCAAGGTCAACCACGTCGAGGCGCGGCCGAGCGGCACCATCGAAAGCTTCTTGCGGGTGTTGTAAAGCGCCAGGAACAACATCAATCCAAACAGGATATAGCCGGTGACGAAATCCGTTTCGCCGAGCTGCAGACGAGCCGAACGATGCCAAAACAGCAGGGCACCCACCGCGCCGGCGGTGAATCCCCAAACCAGTAGGCTACTGCGGTTGGCAGCCCGCATTCCAGCTTACTCCCTCACGCCGTCGTGACGATATCATGCGCCAGCAAGGTGCTGGCGTCGACCCGCCGCAACGCATCGTGCGGGCAGGCACGCACGCAGGCGGGACCGCCAGGTTGATCGACACACAGGTCGCACTTCGTTGCTTTGGCGATCGGACGATTCTGCTCGTCAACCATAGGGTCGCCCGACGGGCTGGCGACTTCGACCAGTCGGATATTGTCGTAGGGGCAGGATCGGGCGCAAGTGCCGCAGCCGATGCAGGTATCGTCGTTGATGACCACCACACCGGCCGTCTCGTGGCGATGAATGGCACCTGTCGGGCAGCCGATCATACAGACCGGGTCGCGGCAGTGCATGCAGGCATTGGCGACCATCCATCCGTCGAAGACGAAGCCGTGGCGGATGAATCGCGGGTTACCGCCATGGGTCGAACCGCATGCCTTCACGCAATCGTCGCATCGGACGCAACGCTCCAGATCGATCAGCATCGCCTGGGTGCCGTTGATCAGTCGCTCGTCGACCATCCATTCAACGAAAGCATCATCCTTGATCGATCTATCGATATGAACATCCGAAGGCACCTGCGATTCGGCAAGGTTGGGAAACACATGCTTCGCCAGCACGCTCGCCGGAACGCGCAGTACGTCGACGTAGCCCAATGCCGTCAACGTATGTAACAGGCGGACAGGCTGTCCCGACTTCCAGGTGGTATAGGTTTCGGTCAATCCGAAATGATCGCCGGCACCAAGATAGGTCACGGTGCGCTGACCGTTGCCGAGCTGCATTGATACACGGGCAAAGCCCGCCCGTACCAAGTAGACACCATCCGGTATGGTGCCCTCGGCAGCGATGATGGGTTCTTCCGGGGCGTCTTCACTGGCGCCGCCGGCCTCGCGCATTTGCTTATAGGTGACGTGCCAGTCGAAGCTGCCAAAGGTTTTGAAGCGGACGCGCCCCATCACCGCTTCCAAGACGCTGGTTTCCAGGCTCTTGAACAGTGGATGGGCTTCCAGGTGCGACTTTAGGGCGTTGCGCCGATAGTTGTCGTCGATGCGGCGTTTCCAGCCCGGATCGTAGCGGCGTAGCTCGCGTAGGCCTTGCCAGCGGATCTCGAAAAGCTTGGCATCCGTCTCGGCGAAGATGGTGGCTGACCGCGGCACGCGGCCCAATGCGGCTAGCTCTCCAAAGATATCGCCTGCTTCCAGAATCGCCGTGCGGCTTTCGCCCAGAACACGCGGGATATCCTGGATGAAGACATGGGTATTGACGTCTGTCTTGCTGCGCCGGGCGTTGGCGGAAATGTCGCGATAGCGGGCGGCGTCCCGCACCTCCGGTACCCGCCGATTGCGCCAGAGTTGGGCAAAGGACTCCAAGAATCCTTTCTTGTGTGGGGCCTGACGACCCAACAGATCGCGCGACAGTCCGGGCGGCATGACAACTCGGAGGTTGCCCGATAGCACCAGGAACGCCGAATTGCCGTAATCGCCCTCGCGAACCACGATATCGCCTGGTTCGAAGCCAACGATGCGGCCGTCGTTTCTCAGGATCGCCCGCAAGGCAGCGTGCGCCGGAAAATTATCGGCCTTGATCGCGGCGATGGCGGGGTTCGCCATCAAGGCATCGACATCGGCATCCGTCATATCTGCGCCGAAGGGAACATCCCAACGTTGCGGCTTGTTAACGGTGACTGCGGGTGCGGTCATCTCCGGGGCTTCTCTGAACGATTCATCTTACCTTAAGTGGCTTATTTATAAGCTGTTTTCGCGGGCAGAAGCGAAGCTACGGCAGCCGACAGGTCCTTGCTGGCGATGGCGTCGACCAGCTTGCGGGCATTCGCCTGGTTTGGTGCTGCCAACAGGGCGCCGGCTTCCGGCACCTGACCCTGGATCGCGGTCAAGGCGGCGCGGGCGTTGTTGGCCAGGGTATCGCGGGTGGCCTTCAGCTTAGGATTGGTAGCAGCGGCGGCGGTGGTCACCTTGACCAGGGCGGCGGCATGTCCGGTGATGAACGTGCGGGCCAATTCGGGCGGTGTCATCTCCGCATTGGCTGTGACGTTCGGCGGATAAAAACGATGCCGCACGGTGCCTTGCGAATATTTCACCAATTCGAAATCGCTGCCCGGCGGGTGGCCGGCATCGATCATTTTCGCCATCGTGTCGGGGGCGACGCTGTCCCGGGTGGCGCCATGGCAGCTCAGGCAGTTACTGGCGACGTCGAACAGGTTGGCCGGATGCACCATGCCGGCGGCGGCGGCCTTCTTCAGACGGTCGACCTTATGGTCGGGGGTTTCGGTCTCGCGCTTGGCGGTCGGTCCGCCGTAGTCGTTGTGCAGGGTGATCCAATCCGAAGCGGCGCCGTGGCAGCTTTCGCAGGAAATGCTGACGGAGATGGCTGGCCGGGCATTCGCATCCTTCTGGGTTTCCGAATAGTGGCAGGAAACGCAGGTCGCGTTACGACGCATGTTATCGTCGCCACCGGCTGCCATCGCGATGGCTTTCACCTTGCTGTCGCGATGCACATCGCGAAACGAGGTGGCGTGTTTGGTGGCTTCCCACACTTGGTGTTCGGCGCGATGGCACTCCATGCACTTTTCCGGGCCGACGGCGTAGGGTGCCGCGAACGCTGTCGATTCCATTGCCAAGGCCAGCGCAACGCAGGCCAAGCTCAGCCACATGCCACGGACCGCAATTTTCAGCATAT
>CAMCUA010000210.1 GCA_945878455.1 Asaia bogorensis
CAGGCGGCCGATCTCTCGAACGCCTCTACCGTCCTCCCGGAGACGATAAAGCTCGTAACGCTCATCAAGGTCGAGCTGACCATAGTGAATTCCCATCGCAACTCCGAAGCATAACGGTGTTGCACTTGGAATGAGAATTTAGCGACCTCGGCGCTCATCGCGCTTTCCGAGGACGTCTTCCTAGCCTTCACGGCCGGCATCGACACCTTCGGCCTAGGCAATGGCACCACCGTCGGCAACGACGTGCTGACCACCGTCGGCAACGCGGCATCGGGCGACAGCGTCGATGGCGCAGGCGGCAATGATATCCTGATCCTGGCCGATAGCGACAACACCCTCAGCGTGGCAAACATCGAAACCGTCATCGGCGGCGGTGGTGGCAACGATGTCCTGTTCGGCGATGACGGGGACGACATTCTGTCGGCCGGCGGCGGCAGCTTCAACGACCTGGTGGGCGGCGCTGGCGCCGATACCCTGATCGGCGGGACGGGCATCGACACGGCCCATTACACGTTGGGATCCGAGACGGAGGGCGTAACGGTGAACCTTGCCTCGGGCACCGGCCTGGGCGGCGAGGCCGAAGGCGATACCCTCGAAGAGATCGAAAACATCCACGGCTCCATTCAAGACGACACGCTCATCGGCGATGACGGCAACAACTTGCTTGTTGGCTTTGCCGGAGTCGACGAGCTGGCCGGTGACGGTGGCGATGACCATCTGGATGGCGGCGAGGGTGAAGACTTCATCGCCGGAGGCAGCGGCGATGACCAGTTGACCGGCGGGGCCGACAACGATGCCTTCCTCTTCAATACCGGGGACCAACAAGCCAGCATCACGGACTTCCTGGAGGGTGACGAGATTATCCTGCTCGGTGTCACGGCCGTGGAATTCCTGAGCGGGGGCAGCATCGTCGGCGGCTTCGGTGGCGATCGGATCACCTTCGATGACGGGACCGGTGACGGTATTACCATCGACATCGTCAATCAGTCCCTCGGTAGCGAAGGCTATACGATAAACGAGGGTACCGATGGTCTTCACATTGCACTCGACAATGCACTCGTCGTATCGGGTCCGTGATGCCATAACGGCCGGACAATGAACCAATCGCGGGCCGCCTTCGGGCGGCCCGTTTGCATGGCGGGCCTACCCATGGACTGGCGGCGCGCGTAGGATCGCCAGGCCGATCAAAAAAAACCCCACAAGGTGGCGAGGTGCTCTTGACGCTTACCAATGTAAAAGCCTTGGTCTTCGACGTCTTTGGCACGGTGGTCGACTGGCGTTCCTCGGTCAGCCGCGAATGCCAGGCCTTCGGGGCGCGCAAGGGCATCGAACGGGATTGGACGGCCTTCGCGGTGGAATGGCGCAAGGCCTATCGCCCGGCGATGAACCGGGTGACCAGCGGCGAGCTGCCATGGACCAATATCGACGGGCTGCATCGCATGGCCTTGGTCGAACTGCTGGCCCGCCACGAAATCCGCGGCTTGAGCGAAGCGGAGATCGACGAGATGAATCGCGCCTGGCATCGGCTCGACCCCTGGCCGGATACGGTGGCCGGGCTGACCCGCTTCAAGTCCCGTTTCATCATCGCCACCATGTCGAACGGCAACGTGGCGATGATGGTCAACATGGCCAAACGCGCCTGCATGCCGTGGGACGCCGTGCTCGGCGCCGAAGTGGCGCGGGCCTACAAGCCGGAACGGCTGGCCTACGAGACCACGGCCCGCCTGCTCGGGCTTGCCAACGAAGAGGTGATGCTGGTCGCCGCCCATAACCGCGATCTGGCGGCAGCGCGCGGCTTCGGCTTTCGCACCGGCTTCGTCACCCGGCCGACCGAGCATGGCCCCGGCCAGACCACCGATCTGCAGGCCGAGCAGGACTGGGATATCGTCGCCACCGATTTCCGCGACATGGCGACGCAACTCGGCTGCTGAACCGCTAGAGCGTTTGCCGATTATCTGTGATCGGTAAACGCTCATGATTTATTGAAATTAGAGCAGATTCACGCGATCACATGATTCCCTGTGATCGTGACCGGCTCTGGGAACAATTTTCCAAACTGTGCCGGCCGTCACATCGGCGAAGCCGAATCGCCCTTAGACTCCTCCTATCGTTCGGAACCCAGGAGGAGATCGGTTCATGGATACCGTCATCGGCCTGTTCGTTTCCCCCTCTGGCGCCCTTTTCGCCCATCTGGCCAGCGGCCGTAGCCGCCCGGCAACCACATGGGAGATGCACGCCCTGCGCGCCTGGCCCCAGACGCCGGCCCGCCTCCACTAAGGCTAGCGGGCGCGGCGACGCTGCCGGCCTTGCGGGCGGTGACCGCCGCCCTACAATAGGTGGATGCTCCCTCGATTCCCCTGTCTGACCGCTGGTCTTGTCGCTGTCGTTCTCGCCATGCCGGCCGTTGCCGCCGACATGGCCGGATATGTTCTCTACTACCGAATGTTCGGCGACTGGTCGGCCATCTGCTCGCGCGACGAAGCGACGGGAAACGTCCTGTGCGTCGCCGAATCGCCACCGCCGACGTCGGTCGTGCCGCCCGCCGTCGTCCTGCGCGTCAGAGAGACAGCCCCCGAAACCTATGCGGTCAGCGCCGCCTTTCGCGCCAATGTGGCGCCGGGTGCCGCGGCCGCCTTGCGGGTGGATGACGGCGCCGACCGGGTCGTGGCGCTCGACGCCGGCTACGAAGCCCACTTCAGCGGCGCCGAGGCAGCGGGTTTGGTCGCCGAGATGCTGGCCGGACGGGTGCTGACCGTGCGCGGCGCCGGCCATGGCAGCGACGCCCAACCGATCCTGGTCGGCGTGCCGCTGGTGGCCTTTCGCGGCGCCCTGGAAGCGATGCGCATGAACCTGCGCCAACACGGCGGCATCCGCCATCCTGGCTGATGATTAAAAAAATGGGCCGCCAATAAGGCGGCCCAGTTGATATTGAGGGAAGACGTTGCACCGCCACAATGGCAATGCCGCGTCGGGGCGTAGACGTTCAGCGAACGTCACATTTCATAGAATGTTCCCGTTCCAGCGGGTTCGCCATGTCCGTTCGGCTTCCGGCGGGGCAAGTAGATGTCCCAAAGCAGCACAGCGATCGTTCACGACTTGGGCATGGGCAGGAACTTGCGGTAGGTGGCGACCGCCTGTTCGACCGTGCGGCTGCGATCCAGGGTGGCGCGGGTTTCGTTGGCATAGGGCGTTTTCACCAGCAAGCGGTGGATGGCCGCCGCACCCTGATGGTAATGGGGGGTGACCCCGGCTGCGGCAAAGGTCGCGGCAATTTCCTCCATCTCGCCGATCCAACGCCCGGAATCGGCAGGCAGGAAGGGCACGGACTTCTGCATAGCCGCCCAGGCGCCTTGCTGGCTGGACTTCAGCTCACCATGGAGTTCGTCGCTGAGGCCTAAGGACGCGGCCGCCAGCAGGACGGCCGTATGCAGGGTTGTGGTGCCCTTGGTCAGCGCCGCATAGACCATTTTCATGCCCGAAGCCCGGCCGATCGCATCGCCGATAGGGCGGACGTCGATGCCCTGGCCGTGCAAGGCCATGAGCGGGGAAACGTCGGGGCCGCTGGTATAGAAACGTGGCGGTTCGCCCCGGCCCGGCGCCGGGCCGATGATGCCGGCATCGATGAACAGCGAGCCGACGTCGGTCAGCGGCTTGCCGACACGATGAGCTGTATCGGGCGAAATGGCGTTGCAGTCGGCATAGGGTGGCTTCTTGCCCGTCGCCTGCATGGCGGCAGCAACCTGGGCAGCGGCCTCGGCGGCCGATTCCGGCGGCATGATGGACAATACCAGATCGGCCTGGCTTACCATGGCTTCGAGCGAACCCGCATCGCGCATATTCGCGGCCTTGGCGCGCTGGCGCGAACCCTCGCCACGACCGGCCAGGCAGGTGATGACGTTGCGCCCGTGCTCGCCCAATGCCCGGCCGACGGCATGGCCCATATCGCCGGGGCTGATGATGGCTACGCATTGGATGGTCATGGCTTGGATCCTCCGTTGAATTTAGGGGTGTGCGTCGGATGACCCGGCGCACGCCTTTTCGGCGTGTGATAGCAGCATATACCGAATCGCGTGACGTTCTGGAGTCGGTCGGTGGGCGTGGGTCGGTGGCACGAATTCGAAGCAAGCGGGGCTTCGCAAGCGCGCATTCCTGTGTTATTATTGGCTTATGGATGCTAGTTCCGTCATATCGGTCAGTTCAGGTTTGGCCCAAGCGGTCGCCGCCTTGAAATCTGCGGTGCAGCAGCAGCAGGTTGTGTTGCAGCTATTGCAGCAGGCAACCCAGGGCGGCAGCGTGACGGCGACACGCGGCAACGCGGTCAATATCCAGGTCTGACGTCATCCAGTTCTGACATCACCCAGGTCTGACGTCACCCTGGCCAGCCCACTCGCGGAACGGTCTGACGATCCCCTTAGCCCAATCTACTGAATCTTGCTGCAGCCAAGCGCGGTTGCGCGCGAGCGGCTGGAAGCACCGGCCAGCCGTTGAGTGCCCGCCGTGAGCGTGACGGCCTGCACAACGTTTTGACGCAACGCCTTGTTGGCAGCCGTAAGCAGCATCGGTTCAACGGCTGCCGTATTGAGCTTGCGGTCGGCGGTTACCGGTATCGGCTTGCTATGGAGCGCTTCCATGAAGGCATCGCGCAACCGGGGCGACAGTTCGCAGATCGCCGGAACGAGGGCCTGATCGGCAACGTCGAGAAAGACCGTTACAGGGGTTTCGCGCAGGCTGGGATCCTCGGCGCTGCGCACGGGCGCCAGGAAGGACAGCAACTGGATGTTCGCCGGCTGCGGGGCCGACTGAGCCGCCACGGCTCCGGCCCACATGCCGAGCAGCATGCCACCCAACCCGTACCAACGCCTGTGCGCCCGCATTTAGAACCCTTCACTTCCCGCCGGTAGCTGCCAGTGAGCTTAAGCATATCGTCGGTCCGCATCGTTTGCGGCATCCGACGAGCACTTCCCTTAGTATCAGGATAGCAGCAATAGGCCTGCCATCCCATGAGTTAGAATCCCTAACAACCCCTGGGCAGGGATCATGCCCCACAAAGGTACTCCTAGTCCGTAGAGGACCACCTGTCGAGAGAGAGGAGCCACCGACGATGGTCAAACTGACCGCGAAATTCATTCCCGGCTTGTCATGCGCCGGTGCAGACCACGGCCGTTTACGTACGATATGAGCAACACACCGGGGGCAATCACCCAGTAAATGGTGTCCTTCTCGACATCGAAGCTCAACAGCACGCCAGCCACCAGCAGAAGAAGGATGCCGGGTAGAAAAACCGAGACCCCATACCAGCGAAGTACGCTGCCGGACCCACCATCACGATCTTTGCTACGCCCGGTCATGGGGCATTTTTCTCCGTGCCCGTCCTACCACCATCCGGGAGAACCAGCACCAATGAGGGAACAAGCTTCAGGGCATTCTACGCTATTCGAGGCGAATCGGGAATGTCCGTCGGCAAATAGCGCGACAAGCGCCTGATCTGCCCCCTTTAGAGCGGTCCAAAAGTTAACTTAGACTGGACCCTGAAGGAGACGGAACATGGGCAAGAAGCACGGGCCTGAAGAAGTTATCGGCAAGCTGCGCGAGGCGGAGATCGTATTGGCGCAAGGCGGCACGGCGAGC
>CAMCUA010000211.1 GCA_945878455.1 Asaia bogorensis
TCGGCCCTTCGTAGCGGATGACAAGAACGTCGCCTTTCTTGTAGCGGCGTTCGATCACGGCTTTGTAGCAATCTTCCTCGCAGTCAAAGATACGGGCCGGGCCGGTAAAGGTATGTTTCTTCATGCCGGCCACCTTGACGATGGCGCCGCTGGGCGCCAGCGAGCCGCGCAGGCCGACAACGCCGCCGGTCGGCGATATCGGCGTGGAAATGCGCCGGACGACATCCTGATGGGCAGGAAAGGTCGTGCCTTCCAGGCTCTCGGCGATGGTCTTGCCGGTTACGGTCAGGCAGTCGCCATGCAGAAAGCCGCCATCGAGCAACTCGTGCAGGACAACGGAGACACCACCGACGTCGAACAGGTCCTTGGCGACATAGCGGCCACCCGGCTTCAGGTCGGCGATATAGGGGGTTTTCTTAAAGATCTCGCAAACATCGTGCAGATCGAATTCGATGCCAGCCTCGTGCGCCATGGCTGGCAGGTGCAATCCGGCGTTGGTCGAGCCGCCAGTGGCGGCAACGACCATGGCGGCGTTTTCCAGGGAGCGGCGCGTCACGATGTCGCGGGGCCGGATGCGCTGGGCCAGAGCCTGCATGACCATCTCGCCGCTGGCTTCGGCATAGGCGTCGCGCGAATCGTAGGGCGCCGGGGCGCCTGCCGAGCCAGGAATGGCAAGGCCGATGGCTTCAGACACGCAGGCCATGGTGTTGGCGGTGAACTGACCGCCGCAGGAGCCGGCCGACGGACAGGCGGCGCATTCAATGGCATGCAGTTCCTCGTCGCTCATCTTGCCGCTGGAGTGGGCGCCCACCGCCTCGAACACATCGACGACGGTGATGTCCTTGCCCTTGTGACGGCCGGGCAGGATCGAGCCGCCATACATGAACACCGACGGGATGTTGAGGCGGATCATCGCCATCATGACGCCGGGCAGGGACTTATCGCAGCCGGCAAGGCCGACCAGCGCATCGTAGCAGTGGCCGCGCACGGTCAACTCGATGGAATCGGCGATGACCTCGCGGCTGACGAGCGAGGACTTCATGCCCTGATGGCCCATGGCAATACCGTCGGTCACCGTGATGGTGGTGAATTCCCGCGGCGTGCCGCCAGCGGCCTTCACGCCCTTTTTCACCGCCTGCGCTTGACGCGACAGAGAGATGTTGCAGGGTGCCGCTTCGTTCCACGTGGTCGCGACGCCGACGAAGGGTCGGGCGATTTCGGCCTCGGTCATACCCATGGCGTAGTAGTAGGAGCGGTGCGGGGCGCTGGCCGGGCCGACGCTGGTATAGCGGCTAGGCAGCTTGCTTTTATCGAAAACTTTGACGTCCATGGGGGCTCTCCCTAAGGCAACGGCTTTCTCGGGCGTTGATTTAGACGCGGAAGACCCATCCTGGCAACTGCAAGGCGGATACGGGCTCGTTCAATCCGCTAATTCGCATAGGACGGGTGTGTGGTCCGATGCCTTGTCCTTGCCGCGCGGACCGCGATCGATGGTGCAGGCAGTAAGGCGGTCGGCGGCCTGTGGCGACAGCAGGAAATGATCGATGCGGGCGCCATGATCGCGCGACCATTGGCCGGCCCGATAATCCCACCAGGTATAGGTCCCGACCTCGCGATGCAGGGCGCGAAAGGCCTCCGTATAGCCGAGCCAGAGAAGCTTGCGGAAGGCGGCGCGCGATTCCGGCCGACAAAGGGCGTCGTCGGTCCAGCCTGCGGGGTCGTAAACATCGCCGTCGTCGGGCACGACGTTGTAATCGCCGCCGAGGATGACGGCATCGTCGGTGGTCAGCAGATGGCGGGCGTGGGTATGGAGGCGGTCCATCCAGGCTAGCTTGTAGTCGAACTTGACGCCCGGATAGGGATTGCCGTTCGGCAAATAGATGGACGCGACGCGCAGGCCGGCGGTGAAGCCTTCGATGTAGCGGGCCTGCTCGTCGCTAGCATCGCCGGGCAGTCCGCGCTGGATGACTTCGATGGGTTGTTTCGAGAGCAGGGCGACGCCGTTGTAGGTTCGCTGGCCGGCGACTTCGATGTTGTAGCCGAGATCGCCGATTTCAAGGCCCGGAAACTGGTCGTCGGTAACCTTTGTTTCCTGGAGCAGGACGATGTCGGGCTGGGCTTCCTTCAACCAATCCAGCACGTTCGGTAGGCGTGCCTTGATCGAATTGACGTTCCAAGTTGCGACTTTCGTCATGCAAAATCGTCCAGCTATTTCAAATTCTTGTCGGTGAGTTAGCGGGCAGGGATGGGCGCGTCAATGGCGCCGAACCCGGTGCACGTTCCGGAAAGCCCTAAAGCTCGATGGCGACCACGGCAGATATAAAATACGCGGCGCTAACCATGCACGTTATGGACGCTGAGTACCACGTCGTAGACCATCGCCGCTATCACGCCGATAACGATAACGATCAACGGGATGGCTTTGATCCAGACCAGGATCGTACCGATGAACAAGATGAAAAGCGCGATGCCGATGCATGCGCAGACGATATTGGCCGTCATCGTGCAGCCCTCCTCGGTGCCGGTTTCGTCGAAGTGCGCTTCGCCGGCTGGGCGATCCGCCGGGCGAGCCAGCGGGCGGTGCGCAACAGACGCGCATCATAATCCCGCCGTCCGACCAACTGCACGCCAATCGGCAGACCCGCCACGCCCTGCAGCAGCGGCAGGGTTACCGCAGGCAGCCCCAAGTAGGTCCACACGGTGCAAAAGACGGGGCTGCCCGTCGAATGCAGGCCCTTTGGCGCTTCGCCGGTTGCGGCCGGAGTCAGGATGGCGTCGTATTCGTTGAAGATATCGTCGAAGGCAGCGGCAATACGCGGTGCCAGATCGAGAGCGCGGCGATAGTCGATAGCGCGATGAGCGTGGCCACGTTCGATCTGTTGGCAAAGACCTGGACTCAAGGCATCGCGGCCGTCCAGGTATTCCTGACGCAGGTTATGCGCCATCTCGACTTCCATGATGGTGGCGTGCAGGTCAACGACATGATCGGCGACGGCGGGCAGCGCGACCTCGGTAATGCTATCGCCCAGAAAGGCAATCAACTCGGCGAAGGCCCGGCGTGTCGCCGGATCGGCCTGATCCCACATGGCCGTTCTGGCGAAGGCGAAGCGCGGCGGCAGCGGTGGCTCCTCGGCGGCCACGGCGGACAAGGGAGGAACCGCCTGCGGCCGTGTGTCGGGGTCGTCGGCATCGTGGCCGGCCATGACTTCGGCCAGCAAGGCAGCATCCTCCACCGAGCGGGCGAAAACGCCGACATGGTCGAGCGCTCGAGACAGGAGCAGGGCGCCCGTGCGTGGGATCAGCCCGTGAGTCGGTTTAAAACCAACGACGCCACAGAACGACGCCGGGCGGATGATAGAGCCATTGGTCTGCGATCCGATGGCGCCGGGTACCATCGACGCGGCGACGGCAGCAGCCGAGCCGGACGACGAGCCGCCGGGCGTGCGGCCGGGATCGTGCGGATTTTGCGTCTTGCCGGCGGTCATATAAGCGAATTCCGTGGTCACGCTCTTGCCCATGATCACCGCCCCGGCAGCACGCAGCCGAGCGACGCAGGCGGCATCGCGGCGCGGCGTTCGGCCGCGATAGAGGGCGGAGCCGAACTCGGTCGGCATGTCGCCGGTATCGAAGATGTCCTTGATGGCAATGGGCACGCCATGCAGCGGGCCGATCGCCTGGCCTTCGGCCCGGCGCGCGTCCAACGCCCGGGCCTGGGACAGCGCGTGTTCAGGGTCGAGGCAGGCCCAGGCCAGAACCTCGCCGTCCCGCACCGCGATGCGTTCGAGGCAGTCGGTGACGGCCTCGACGGCCCGCAGCCTGCCATCGCGAATGGCGCTGGCCAGTTCGGCCAGCGACAGCGCATGGGGTGGCGTCAAGACGTCAGCTGTTTTAACGCGGCGCATACAGGTAATTGGGCAGCCACAAAATGATCTCTGGGAAGATGTAACAGATGACCATAGCCAGGAACACCATGCCAACGAAAGGCATCGCGCCGGCGAAGATATCCGTCAGCTTCACGTGCGGCGGCGCCACTCCTTTCAGGTAATAGGCCGCCATCGCCATGGGCGGGCTGTTGAAAGAGGTCTGAATGTTGAGGGCGATCATGATGCCGAAGACGATCGGATCGATGTCGAAAATCTTCAGCAAGGGCAGGAAGATCGGCACGAAGATGATGGTGATCTCGCTCCATTCCAATGGCCAGCCCAAAAGGAAGATGATGATCTGGGTGAGGATCAGGAACTGTATCGGTGTCATCTCCAGCGCCCGGATGAACTCTTCGACCACCGAATGTCCGCCGAGATAGGCGAACACCGAGGAGAAAATCCACGAGCCGATGAACAGATAGCAGACCATGGCCGTGGTCCGCGCCGTCAGGAACACCGCCTCGCGCAGCCGATTGAAGGTCAGCGAACGATAAGCCGCCGCCAGAAACAGGCTGCCCAACGCGCCGATAGCGGCCGCCTCCGACGGGGTTGCCAGACCGAACAGGATGGCGCCAAGGACGGTAACGATCAGCGCGGCCAAGGGAAAGAACGATGTCAGTAGGGCCCATAGCACGGTGGCGAAGGGCACGTCCGTTTCCGATTTCGGCAGTTTTGGCGCCAGCTTCGGATTGATCATCGCCAGGATCATCACATAGACGATGTAGAGGCCGGCCAACAGGAAGCCGGGGAAAAAGGCGGCGGCATAGAGCTTCACCGCCGAGACGCCAGCCACCGCGGCATAGACGATGAGCAGGATGCTGGGCGGAATCAAGATGCCAAGACAGCCGCCGGCGCAGACCACGCCCGCCGACAGTCGAACGTCGTAGCCGGCGCGCAGCATCGCCGGAAAGGCGAGCAGACCCATCAGCGTCACCACGGCGCCAACGATGCCCGTGGCGGTAGCGAACAGCGCGCAGGTTACCAGGGTAGCCACGGCCAGGGAGGCCGGCACGTTGCGCGCCGCTAACTGGATGCTATGGAACAGCCGATCGAGAATGTTAGATCGTTCGACGACGTAGCCCATGAACAGGAATAGGGGAATCGCCGTCAGCACGTCGCTGGTCGTCACCTCGAAGGTCTTCTGCACGAACAGGCCGAAGACCCGATTGGCGAAAAAGTCCTGCCCCGGCGTGTAATAGGCGTAATAGCCGAAGCCCAGGCCCATCGCCATCATGGTAAAGGCGATGGGAAAGCCGATCATGATGATGAGGATGAACAGCCCCAGCATCAGCATGCCGATTTCCGGGTTGCTCATCGCGGTGCTCCCGCGGCGGGTGCCGCCATGGCCTGTGCCGATGGGAGAGAATGATGGTTTCCGTCTCCTCGACGTCGTGCAGGCGTGCTGGCCAATAGCCCTGACGCATGCAGACGACGCAGCGCAAACACTCGGCGATGCCTTGCAGGAACAAGGTGACGCCGGTGATGGGTACCAATATTTTCAGCGGAAACACCGGCACCCCAGCGGGGCTGAAGATGCTGAGTTCGCGAAAGCGCAACGACAGGCTGGCGAAATTCCAACCTGAGTACATCAAGGCCGCGACAGCGGGAAAAAAGGTAACTGCCCAGGTTATTTCCCCGCACCGTGATTTTTAGCGGATTTTTCTGGACGGGGGACCCGGTTTCCGATTCAAGCATCAGATGGT
>CAMCUA010000212.1 GCA_945878455.1 Asaia bogorensis
ATCAAGCCTGATGTTGCAGAGGCTCATCGGCCGAAACCCTCGACAACTCCGGCCCCGGCTGACGGGACCCCCGATACCGTCCATGGCGGAGGGAACGACACGCCCGCCGGTGCCGGGGGAACCGGAGCCACCCCCCAGGCCGACAAGAACCCGACACGCTTCGTCGGGACGGTGATGATTTCGTCCGATCGACCTGCTCGGGACATCCATCAGATCGTTGAAGCGATCATCGAACAACTGACGACGCTGCCCGGCAGCGAGGTGTCCCTTAAACTGGAGATCGATGCGGAAGTCCCTTCAGGCCTCGACCGGGCCAAAGTCAGGGTTCTGATGGAAAACGCAACGACGCTCGGCTTCATCGACAAGGTGATCAAGTGATCAGCAATGGGGGATTACCAGAGTAATCCGTTAGCACCCACCTTATCTGCCGGGACCATTCCCGTTAGACTGACAAAGCCGCCAGGAAACTAAAATGAAACGGACGTCCGTATCGCACCCGTTGCAGATCGCGGCCATACCCCCGCCATGGACAGGGGGGCCGCCATCGTCCATGCTGATATACTAGGGCAGGCTGTAAAATTGCGTCCAATAATGACCCCACCTGAAAATCTAGGTTAACTATTGATTTAATTAAAGAATACTTCATTCCTGGGGGGCGCGTTTCGCATCCAACCGTGACCCCCTAAAAGGCGCAATCCCTTATGATATCAAAGCCTTATTGGTAGCGTGACGGGGGTCACGGTTGGACGCGATTTCACATGCTGACCCTGCGCCCAAAGCAGAGGCGCCGACGTTCGCTCCCGTTCAGTGCTGTTCAGCGCGCTGTGTGGGGCGTTGTGTGGGGCCAGCCAAAATAGCGGCCTGAATTATATTTTAATATCAATATGATAAACAAAATATATGGCGGAGGGAGTGGGATTCGAACCCACGATACGCGTTAACGTATACACGCTTTCCAAGCGTGCGCCTTCAGCCGCTCGGCCATCCCTCCGCGTCCTGCCGGACGGTCCGCAACAGAAAGAACGGTCCGCGGCAGGCGACTGCTGCGGGCGGACGCTGGGTCCACCCGAGCAGGGCCGGCAAGCTAGCGGAGGCGACCCGGCCTGGCAACGGCCTTGCGGCGCGGTGCCGGTGCGGCGGCGGCTTTGCCGGGCTTCAGGTAGTCGTGCAGCACACGGCCATAAGGCAGGGTCAAATCGGCGATGATGTGGCGCGCGCCGATAATCTTGCCAACCGGCAGGTCGGCCAGCGGCGCGTTGACGTGCGGGATCAGGTGCAGCCGCGCATCGCCGTTCCACGAACCCTTCACCGTCACATCGATCAGGTTATAGGCGACCAGTTGCGCGATCTCCGGCTTGCCGTCGACGCCAGGGATGATCTTCAGGTTGCACTGGGTCTTCTGCATCGACTGCAACGTCTTGCCGCCGTCGCGGGCCTGATCGTCGTGCTTATAGACCATGGTCCCCATGGCGACCAACTGGCCGGCGTAATGCAGCGTGCCGGTCAGGGTGTCCTTCACCACTTCCAGCTTCGGTTCAGCGTATTTCTTGGGAAAGCCCCAGATTTCGCGCCCGGCGACGATTGGCGGATCGTCGTCGAGGTACATCTGGGCGGTGAAGTTGATCGGCTTGCCCTGATAGGTACACGGGATGACGATGCCCGATTCCGTATAGTCGCCGAAGCCGGAACTGTCGGGCATGCGAATCCATTCGCAGAAGACCAGGTCGTCGACCGGCTCCAGCGGCTCGGGCACGGCGGCGCGCACGGCGGCGCGGTCGCTCTTGTAGATGACGATGAAATATTCGCGGTCGATAAAGCGGTAGGGTCCCCGCGGATAGCTGGGGCTCGCCGCTGGCATCGAGGGCAGGGCAAGTATTTCGTCGCGTTTCATCGGCGGAGCTCCGTCAGAGGTAGGTTTCGCGGATATCGATGGTCGATTCCTTGCCGATGCGATTGAAGTTCGCCTCCAGCCATCGCTCGGCGGCGGCACGTCCGGCATCGCGCAGGAATAACAGGAATTCCCAATCGGCGTTGAGCTTGCTGGTGGCACCGAGTTCGGACATCACGGCATCGTCGGAAATACCGTGGATGTTCATTTTTTTAAGGTTGAGGCCGAGATCGCGGTCGGCGTTGTGCTCAACCAATTTGGTGACGAAGGCGATGGCCCGCATCTCTCGCATGAGCGAGGAATTAAAGCTGATTTCGTTGATGCGGTTGAGGATATCGGTGGCCGAACGGGGCACCTCCTCGCGGCGCAGCGGATTGATATGGATGATCACCACGTCGCTGCTATCGCAATGATAGATCAGCGGATAGAGCGGCGGATTGCCCATATAACCGCCGTCCCAATAGGCCTCCCCATCGATCTCGACGGCCTGAAACATGAACGGCAGGCAGGCCGAGGCAAGCACCGAATCGACGCCAATCTCCTGATTGCGGAATACCTTGATCTTGCCCGAACGCACGTTGGTGGCGCACAGGAAAACCTTGATCGGACATTTGTCGCTTTGGATAGCCTCGAAATCGACGCTGGCTTCCAGCACCTTGCGCAACGGATTGAAGTTGGTCGGATTGAACTGATAGGGCGACATCAACCGGGTCATCAGGTCGAGGTACATGAAGATCGGCGAACCTTCCAACGACCGGTTGTTCATCATCCGGTCGAGCGGTGTCGGCTGCAACGGTCCCTGGCTGGCGGCATGGCTGATGCGCCGCCAGAAATTGAGCAGCGCCTCACGCGCCCCATCGGCACCGCCGACGGTCAGGCCATAGGCCAGCACGGCGGCGTTCATTGCCCCGGCGCTGGTCGCCGAAGCGCCTTCGAACTTGATCCGCCCGTCTTCGAGCACCTGGTCGAGCACGCCCCAGGTGAAGGCCCCATGGGCGCCGCCGCCTTGCAACGCCAGATTGACCACGCGGAATTCCGTCGACTGCTGCGACGAGACGCCCGCACGCGCCGCCTTCGCCTTGCGGATCACTCCCACCGACCTCGCCGCAGGCGGGCGCTTGCCGACACGATCTCCCATGCCTTGCCCCCCTTAACCTCCGGTCATGCCACGATCAATGGGCCGTCCAGCCGCCGTCGGCGGGGATCGACGCCCCGGTGATCGACGCAGCACCTTCCGAACAGAGGAAGGCGGCCAGCGCCCCCATTTCCTCGACGGTGGCGAAGCGCTTGTTGGGCTGTTGTTCCAGCATCACTTCGCGGATCACCCGTTCGCGCGAGATGCCGTGCGATTTCGCCTGATCGTCGATCTGTTTTTCGACCAAGGGCGTGAAGACGTAGCCGGGGCAGATGGCGTTGCAGGTCACGCCGTTCTCGGCGGTCTCCAAGGCGGTCACCTTGGTGAATCCGAGGATGCCGTGCTTGGCCGCCACATAGGCCGACTTGAACGGCGAGGCGACCAGGCCGTGCGCCGAGGCGATATTGACGATGCGGCCCCACTTGCGTTCCTTCATACCCTTCAGCACCAGGCGCGTCGTGTGGAAAGCGGCGGTGAGGTTAAGCGCGATGATCAGGTCCCAACGCGCCGTCGGGAAATCCTCGATCGGCGAGACGAACTGAATGCCGGCGTTGTTGACCAGGATGTCGACGCGGCCGAAGCGTTTGACGACGCGGCCCATCATTGCCTCGATGACCTCCGGCTTGGACAGGTCGGCGCCTTCGTAAGCGACAGGCACACCGTAATCCTTGGCGACGCCATCACGGATGCCGGCAATGGTGGATTCCTCTTCGATGCCGTTCAACACCAGCGACGCGCCCTGGGCGCCAAGCGCCTTAGCGATGCCGAGCCCGATGCCGCTGCTCGATCCGGTCACCAGGGCGACGCGGCCCTCGAGTGGACGCAAGGCTGTTGCGGATGTGGTCATGACGGTTTCCCCTTTTTCCCTTGGCGCGGCCCGGCGACTGCCGTTTGGCGTCACCGATTGCCGCAGTGCACCAAAAGAATGCGCTATTCCGCCCAGCAAGTCGAGGGGGACCCGCCTGTTTCGCCAGAATTTTTTTGTCGCTTGCAACGCAATATTCATTGCCGGCGGCGACAACCGCCGACGATGGGCTATGATGGCGCCATGCGCTCTCGCTTTATCCTCGGTCTGGCGTTGACGGCCGCTGCGCTAGTCGCCGCATTGGCGGAAATCGCCGCGCGCCGGCTGGCCGACGACGCCCCCCTGCTTTTATCGGCCTACGACCTTTGGTCCATGCTGCGCCCGGGCAGCCTGATCGCCGCCGAGGCCCATGTCGGACGCCTGCTGCCCTGGCTATGGGATCCGGCCATCGTCACCATCCTGGCCTTCCCCGTGTGGCTGTTGCTGGGCCCGCCCGGCCTGCTGCTGATCTGGCGCTACAGCCCGCGCCGCGGGACCAGCGATATCGACGAGGACGCGTTGTTTCTCTACGACCGGCTGGCCGAACGGGCGCGGGCGGAAGGCTACGGCGATAGCACGGCCGACCTATACGTCCTGCCGACCCGCCGGGATGTTACCGATGACGACGGCGACGGGCCGGCCAGCCTGGCCTGGGATGGCTCGGAAACGCCGGCGAGCGGCGACAAAAAGGCCGCCTCGCCCTAAGCCGGTGGTTTTACACCTCGCTGGTCTTCAGCGCTTCGAGAAAAGCCGACTGCGGGATTTCCACCTGGCCGAACTGGCGCATGCGCTTCTTGCCGGCCTTCTGCTTGTCGAGCAGCTTGCGCTTGCGGCTGACGTCGCCGCCGTAGCATTTGGCGGTGACGTCCTTGCGTAGCGCGCTGATGGTTTCGCGCGCCACCACCGAACCGCCGATGGCGGCCTGGATGGCTATTTTGAACATCTGGCGCGGGATCAGGTCTTTCAGCTTCTTGCAGATCGAGCGGCCGCGCGATTCCGCATGGCTGCGATGGACGATGAACGACAGGGCGTCGACCGGGTCGTTATTGACCAGGATGGCGACCTTGACCAGGTCGCCTTCGACATAGTTGTCGATCTCGTAATCGAAGCTGGCGTAGCCGCGCGAGACGGACTTCAGTCGGTCGTAGAAATCGAACACCACTTCGTTGAGCGGCAGGCGATAGACCGCCATCGCCCGGTTGCCGACATAGGTCAGGTTGAGCTGTTCGCCGCGCCGGTCGGAACAGAGCTGCAGGATGCTGCCCAGGTATTCGTCGGGCACCAGGATGGTCGCCTTGATCCACGGCTCGTCGATATGGTCGATGCGCACCGGATCGGGCATGTCGGCGGGATTGTGCAGTTCCTTCAGCGTACCGTTGGTCAGGTGCAGGCGATAGATGACGCTGGGCGCCGTGGTGATCAGGTCGAGGTCGAATTCGCGCTCCAGCCGCTCCTGGATGATCTCCAGGTGCAGCAGGCCGAGGAAGCCGCAGCGGAAGCCGAAGCCCAGCGCCGCGCTGGTCTCGGCCTCGAAATGGAACGAGGCGTCGTTGAGCGCCAGCTTGTGCAGGCTCTCGCGCAGATGCTCGAACTCCGCGGCGTCGGTCGGGAACAGGCCGCAGAACACCACCGGCACGCTGGGCTTGAAGCCCGGCAGCGCGGCGGCGGCGGGCCGGCGCTCCTCGGTGATGGTGTCGCCCACCTTGCAGTCGGCCACATGCTTGATGCCGGCGGTGATGAAGCCCACCTCGCCCGGCC
>CAMCUA010000213.1 GCA_945878455.1 Asaia bogorensis
CGCTGCCTGCCAGTTTTCCCGATCGCCGGTGTGTGGCGTGATCGCAACGTTGTCCATGCTCCAGAACGGGCTTTCGGACGGCAAGGGTTCGATGGCAAAAACGTCGAGGTAAGCTGCGGCAATCTGTCCCGTGGCCAGGGCGGCTAGCAGGGACGGCTCGTCGACGATTCCGCCGCGGGCAATATTGACCAGGCCAGCACCCGGCTTGATAGAGGCGATAGCGGCGGCATCGATCATACCCCGGCTGCGCGGTGTCAGCGGCAAGGTTAGGACGACGAAGTCGGCCTCGCCCAGTGTTTCGTGCAGCCGCTCGATGCTGCGTACGTCATCGGCGGCTGGCGATGGCTCGGGCGACATGCGCAGGCCCAAGACCCGCATGCCCAAGGCCTTGGCCCTGCTGCCGGTACCTTGGCCGATGCGGCCGAAACCGACGATAGCTAGAGTGCGGCCACGAACTGTTGGCAAGGAATGGGACTGCCATATGCGCTGGCGCTGCTGAGCGGCGAAGCGGGGCAAACCGAGGCTCATAGCCAAGATAGCTGCGATGGCATATTCGGCCAATACTTCCCCGTGAACCGGCGAATTGGTGACGGTCAGCTGTTCCGCCAGCCAGGGCGCCAAATGATCGACTCCCGTGTTTGCTGCCTGTAGCCAACGTACTGACGTTGCTTCGAGCAGCTCTCGGCGAGCCCTGGGTTTCAGCTTATCGACGCTGAGCACGACCTGTGGCCGGAACTTGGCGAGAAGGGGCGCGAAGTCGTCCTTGTGCCGACACAGGGTGACGGTCGCCGCGGGAAAGCGACGAGAGATGGTCTCCAGCGCATCGTCCGCTGCGCTCCAATAAACCAGAATGGATGGGTTGCGACACACGCTGTCGGTCATGCCGAGGTCTCCTGCTGCGGCCGGCGAGTTGACCGGCTGCTCTGCGCCACGCCATGATGCCAGCCCGAGGCTGGCCGCGAAATCCCTCAGTGAAATCGGGCGGCTCCAGCTGCATTCCATGTGTCGCGATGCCGACACGCAACCGGTGAAGGATCGCTCCATGACAGCCAATCTGAGACCGGGCGTGTTGGCCAACGACTACTTTGCGCCCTTGAAGGCGCGGGCTGATGAGATCGAGCGGCTTTACCGGCAGGCCACGCCCGCTTCGCAAGCCCTGTTCGAGCGCGGTAGCCAAGTCTTTCCCGGGGGGTTCACGCGCGATGCCGTCATGCGTTCGCCCTATGCGCCGTTCTTTCGGAGCGGCAAGGGTGTGGAACTGATTGACCGCGATGGCCGCAGAATCGTCGATTTCTGGTTCAACGCCACGTCGTTGCCACTTGGCCATGCCGACGACTGTGTGATCGCCGCTGTCGCTGGGCAATTGAGCTTGGGCTCCGCCTTCTTCGGCATGACTGAACGCGAGGTTGAACTGGCAGAGTTGCTGACGGCGCGCCTGCCCTCGGCAGAGCGTATCCGCTTCGCCAATTCGGGCAGTGAAGCCGTGATGATGGCGCTGCGCATCGCCCGTGGCTTTACCGGGCGCAACCTGGTGATCAAATTCGAAGGTGCCTACCACGGCACATACGACGACGTGCAATGGTCGGTCGGTCCCAGTCCGAAATTGTTTGGCGACGCTCGCCGACCGACACCGGTGCCCGATACGGCCGGACTGCCGGGAGGCGAGGGCCGCATATTGGTGCTCCCCTATGGCAATGCCGAGGTATTGGCCGAGGCCATGGCGGTGCATGGCAGCAAGGTCGCTTGCATCATCGTCGAGCCGATGTGCAACCGTATCGGCCTGGTCATCCCGCCGCAGGAATTCTTCCAGGCGGCGCGCGCTCTGTGCGACGCGCATGGCGCAGTCCTGATCTTCGATGAAGTCATCGCTTTTCGTCTCGGCTATCGCGGCGCGCAAGGCATTGTCGGCGTGACGCCGGACCTGACGACTCTTGGCAAAATCATCGGTGGCGGCTTTCCGGTGGGCGGCGTCGCCGGACGGGCCGACATTCTGGCGGTCAGCGATCCCGGTGCTGCAAACCGTGTTGCCCATGCCGGTACTTTCAATGCCAATCCGGTCACGGCGGCGGCCGGACTGGCAACGATGACGGCGCTCGACGAAGTGGCGTTCGAGCTGATCAACGCGCTGGGTGCCGAAGTTCGCCGCCGGCTAGCAGAGATCGTTGCCGGTCTGCTGCTCACCGTTACCGGTGCTGGATCGTTGTTCAAGATCAATGCCACGGCGGAGCGGGTGACCGACTACCGTTCGGCCATTACTGTGGACGGGGGCTGGGAAAAACTGGTGTCCCAGCTCCTGTTGATCGACGGATACATGCTCACGCCGACCCTGCATGGCTGCGTGTCGACAGTTAGCACCCAAGATCACGTCGAGGGTTTCCTCGCCGCCTTTGCTTCTATCGTCCGCTCTTGAAGCAGGCGGTGTCCGAACGTCTGCTTACTTGGCCTTCAGGATGTCGCGGATTTCTGTGAGCAGCAATTCCTGTGGCGGCGGCGGTGGCGGCACTGTCGGGGCGCTGTCTTCGGCGCGCTTCAGTCGGTTGATTTGCTTGATCACCATGAAGATGGCAAAGGCAACAATCATGAATTGCACGACATTGTTGATGAACAGGCCGTAGTTGAGCGTGACGGCGCCGGCGGCTTGAGCCTCGGCCAGGGTGGCGTAGTTGCCCGTTCCCTTGAGGGTCACGAAGAAATCGGAAAAGTCGAGGCCGCCGATCAGCAGTCCCAATGGCGGCATGATCAAATCGTTGACCAGTGAGGTGACGATCTTGCCGAAGGCTGCACCGATGATCACGCCAACGGCGAGATCGATGACATTGCCGCGCATGGCGAAGCTTTTGAATTCCGCGACGAAGTTTTTCACTCTTTGCTCGTAGGAAACCTGAACGAAGATGCCATCGTGCCTATCCTCAGGCGCCGAGAAGTTGACGTAGCCGGGAGACAGCGGCCTCCGGACTGGTCTGCACCGGGACAGGTTGTGCCATTTCTACCTCTTGGCGAGCGCGGGCCATCGAAAATTGAGCCAGAACGATACAAGCACAGTCCTTCATGGCGCAAGCCGCGGTGGCGATCAGCTTGTCATGGCGTTCGTGATCGCCTTGGCGCAGCGCGTCCATGGCACCCGGCACATGGCGCAAGACGATATGGAGCGGAATTCCCCGCTCGGCGGCGCGTTCCGTAAACTGCTGCTGGGTGCCCGACAATGTCGGCTGAAAGGTGGCGAGCACGCCCACGGTTCCACCGCCGCTATCGCGGCTGATGTCGAGCGCCTGATCGATCATTGCGTCGTCGGGCTTCAACGCCGGTACCTGCAGCTTCAACTTGGCCAGGTCAATCGCCAGACCGAATGCCGAACAGGTGTAGAGAATGGCGTCGGCTCCGGAATCCCGGGCATAGTTGCCAAGGCGTAGGATACGGTCCTGGATTGCCAGGTTCTGCTCTCCTGCCGCTGCCAGATCCGAACTCAGCGAGTCGTCGAGCAGGTTGGAAACCACCGCGCCCGGCCACAGTGCAGCGAAGGCGTTGTTGATCGGTTCGACCGCGACGGCAACCGCGTGAACCAAGCCAATTCTGGGGGGCATATGTCGGACTTCCTTATCGACCACTTTTAAGATGCCCGGAAGTAGGGCTCGTCGCCCTGCATCGTCGTGCGGTGCATGACGCGCCGGTAGCGGCTTTCGTCGAACGGGGTCGCGCAATGAATGGTGCAACGGTTGTCCCACAATACGGCATCGCCTACGCGCCAGCGGTGGGCATAGACGAAGCGATCCTGGGTCGAGAATTCGCGCAACTCCTGAAGCAAGGCGCGACCTTCCTCGAAGGGCATACCAACGATTTCCCAAGCGACGTTGCCGCCGATGTACAGCACCGTGCGTCCGGTCTCAGGGTGAGTCCGGCATAGTGGATGAACGACGTCGGGCAATTTGGCCTTCTGCACCTCGGTCAATGGCGGGCGCTCCGGATAGCTGATCGGATAAGCCTTGATCCGGCTTAGTAGCACTGTGAGGTTGCGGATACGGTCCTTGGTGGCCGCTGGCAAAGCGTCGTAGGCGGCTCGCATGTCGCCAAAGAGCGTATCGCCTTCCTCAGCCGGCACTTCGCGCGCCAGCATCAGTGAACCCATGCTTGGCCGTTTCGTATAGTGACCGTCGGAATGCCAGTGCCGGCCGGCCTTGGGGGCGCCAATCTCGCGACCATTCTCGATCACGTTGGAAATAACGAAGATTTCGGGATACTCGGGAATCACGAATTGGTTGAGATTATGATCTTCTAGCGCGCCCAGGCGACGGCTAAAGGCGATTTGCTGTGCCGGGGTCAGGTTCTGATCGCGAAAGACGACGATGGCGTATTCCAGCCATAGATCGTGCACACGCTGAAACGTTGCATCGTCGAGTTGTTCAGCCAGGTCGAGATCGAGTATTTCGACGCCGAACGGCTCTACCGACAGCGGACGGTGGGTGAACGACATGCTTAAGATTTCCTCGTCGTGGACCGTCTGATAGGTCCGAAACTTCGCGTCTGGCGGGCACGTATAGTCGTCCGCGGATGACGAAACAAGCCGTGGAAGGCAATCTCGGCGATCCAGGGTTCCTTGTCCTGAGGCTTTCAATCAATTCCTAAATTTCGGTTAAATGCTACGAACTAGGTAAATCCCCATGTCTTGGGAATATTTTCTTTCATTAAAGCGTGAGTCGTGATTCAAGATGGTATGTCGATCCAGGAGCCAACGCTGATTGAGTTATCCAGCCGCGAGCGTGCCGTGCTGGAAACTTGGATGCGCAGCGCTGACGAAGACCCCCGTCAGTCGGAGCGCGCTCGCATTGTTCTGATGGCCTCGCAAGGCATTCCGACACGTGGCATTGCCCGGGCTGTCGGCTGTACCATCGGCACTGCCAGCAAGTGGCGCGTCCGGTTCTCCCGCGACCGATTGGACGGGCTTTCCGATCGTCCACGTCCAGGAGCGCGCCGCCGCTATGACGAGGAAACGGATCGGCGGATTCTCGACCTTTTGGCTGCACCACCGCCCGGTCGCCGGACCTGGACTGGGTCCTTTCTGGCCCAAGCATTGGGCGATGTCAGCGATCAGTACATCTGGCGCTTCCTGCGTAGCCGCGGCCTGCGCCGGGACGAGCATTCGACCTGGCATTGGCACGTTGGCACACCCTTTCGCGGCAAATCGGTCGATGTCGTCGCCCTCTACCTGCACCCGGCTGACAGCGCGGTTTTGCTCTCAGCCCATACCGGGGTGCCGGGCGACGATGGTGGTCGTCATGGCTATCTGACGCTGCCGCGCGGTGTGGTGTTGTCCGGCTTGGCCGCTGCCGGCAGGCAGGAGCAGGGGCGGGGCCTCGTTACCGTGCTTAGGGCTGCCGCGGACGATCCCCCCGGAGCGCTGGGCCCAGCCGAAACGGCCGTACACCTCGACGATCTGATCGCCGATATCGCTGAAGGTCATCCCGACCGCCAAATCCTCGTGCTGGCCGATCGGCAGAATGACCATCGGCGCCTGTCGCCGTGGCCGCATGTGCATGTGCACGTGCAGGTGGGTCGTAGTCACTGGCTGTCGCAGCTGGGGCTTGTGTTTTCATTGCT
>CAMCUA010000214.1 GCA_945878455.1 Asaia bogorensis
CGAACGTGCGCCCCGGGTTAACCAAGCCGTGCACACACACTTGCCGTGGACCCGGTGCACGCGAATCGCAAGCCGTGACGAAGTTCATCCTTTCAGATGCGGGGCACTTGTGCCAATGCGAATCAGCATTTGGCAATGTATCGCCAGCTCTTCGATTCGAAGGTCCGCTATCCATCGGTATAACTGTGATGGTCGTCACAGTTGAGCCTACCGAGAAGATTGCAAACTATTACCAATGTGTGATTCATTCGTCGGGTGAGCCCGTGACGATTGGGAGACTGTAGAGCATGGCGCTGGAACCGACCAATGGACTACAGCAAGG
The DNA here is from genome assembly GCA_945878455.1 of Asaia bogorensis. Lineage (GTDB taxonomy): Bacteria > Pseudomonadota > Alphaproteobacteria > Rhodospirillales > CAMCUA01 > CAMCUA01. Next base: position 323 of record CAMCUA010000214.1, read on the forward strand.
AGTCCTCACCACGGCGGACGCGACGGGCGGCGTAGCCGATCCGTCGGACGCGCTCGTTTTCACGCTGTTGCAAAATCCGGAGCACGGTACGCTTTTCCTGGGTAGCGACGCCTTGATGACGGGGGCGACCTTCACGAAATTCGACATCGACAACGGTTTGCTCAGTTACGAAGCGAACAAGTCCGAACCTTTTTCCCACGATTGGGCGCCCGGCACGCCGAAGTGGGAAAGTGGCGCGCCGCAGCCGGTCGATCAGGCCAATATGACTCTGCCACAGCATGGCGAAGCTGCGGTGAATGCCCTGGAGAGCGAGGCCGTCAATACCAATATCTGCATCGGATGGTATCGGTTGGGTATCGACGGGGAGCCAACCGAGCCGCAGTTCCTGTGGGCTAACGCATACGTGGACGGCGGTACGTTGCTGCGCGGCACGACCTTTACCCTGGGTGGATTGCAAGAGGGCGAGGCGTTCGGCCTGTTCGTCGTGCGCGACGGCGCCAGCGAATATCGGTGGCTGCCCGAAATGGTGGATGCCGGGGCCGTGTTCAGTTTCGATGCCCATGGCAACCTGACGGCCGGTAAGTATGTCGTTTCCGCCAGCCGCATTTTTCACACGGGCGACGCAGCGCTCAACCCGGATGGTGCCAGCCATGCCGTCGCCGGTGTCGACGGCGCGCGGTTGATGATCGGTTTTTCCGACCTCGCACCCGGCGGCGAAGGCCATGCGGAGGCGTTGACGGTATCGATCCGCTACGAGGGATCGACCGGTTTGGTGGAGAGCGATAGCTTCAGTTTTGTGGCCAAGGACGGGTTGGACCAGTTCGCCTTCCTCGATCCGGCTGATGCCGGTTACACCCTTGCCGATGGCGAAGCGACCTTTAGCATCACCATCGATATGGCGTCGCCCGCCTCCTAACCGATGCCGGAGCCGCGGCGTTCCGGCTAGGCTCGATCCGGCAGCATTTCGCCGAAGTGGGACCAGCGCGTTATCCCATCGCGATTTTCCAGGATGTTGACCAGCGCTGATACGGGCTTGCGGTCGAAACGCTTGCCGGCTTCCTCGATGAGGATTTTGGCGGCAGCGTCGAAGGACATAGCCTGACGGTAGGCCCGGGCGCTGACCATGCCGACGAAGGTATTGGCGACGGCTAAAATGCGGGCTGTCGGTAGAATGCCGCCGTCGGCCAATCCCAGGGGACCCTTACCGTCCCAGGTTTCCCCGATCTGGCGTATGGTATCGACCACCGGCCCGTCGAAGGGCACGTTGGCGAGTAGATCGGCGCTGACAGCATAGGCGCCCATCACCAATTGGCGTTCCCCAGATGTCAGGTCGTTGCCCTTGGCCAATACTTCGGTCGGAATGAAGACCTTTCCTAGACTCATCAAGCTGCCGGCAATGTCCACGGTCTTCACATCGGATTCAGAAACATCCATTTCCTCGGCGATGGCCTTGGCGACTTCGGCGACGCGCGCGGAGTGATGGGCGGAGTAGGGGTCGCGGCGGTCGACGACACCGACCAGCGTATCGATCAACTGGCGCAGGATGAATTCGCTGCGCCGACGTTCGCGGGTCAGTTCGGTGATATCGTCGAGCACCATCAGCACGCCCGGTGGATGATCGCGATCGCCACGCAACGGTACATGGTCGGAGCGGATGACCTGCACGGCGTCGCCGCCCAATTCGAATGTCTTGATGTGGGTCTCGCGGCACTTGGTCACCGATTCCGGATCGCCGGCCTGTTCCCTTTCGGCGAAACGGGCGAGAAGCTGGCGGTTGATGTCGGCGAAGTGGCTAGCCTTGATCGGACCCATAACACTGGCCATGGTCTTGCCCATGATGTCTTCGGGCGAGATGCCGGCTTCCTGGGCGGCGGGCAGGTTGGCGAAGGTATAGGTGGTGGTGCCGTCGACCGCGGCGATGGCCGTGCGCTGACTATTGGTCACCACCCGCATGAATTTGCCGATATTCTCGAAACGTTCGGAAGATATGCGATAGCGTTCCGCCGCCTCGGATGCGCGCATCGAGGTGCCGTGCCGCCAGACCGCAACAATGGTCACGGCGACGCCCACCGTGATCAGCACGAACACGATGAGGATGGTGCGCAGTCTGGTCTCTGTCGCGGCCAGCGCTTCCGCCCGGGCGACCTTGCGCACCAACGTCCATGGGGTGCTGGCCAGTCCGCGGGAGACGACGAGAACCTCCTCTCCCGTGTAATCGCGCAAGACAGAAAACCCGCCTGGCTTTTCGATGGCGAAGGCGGCATCGAGTTCCTGCGTGTCGCGTGCCAGCGTTCGCTTCAAGGGCGGTGTGCCATCGGCCAGCGGTGACAGATATTCGATGACGTTGTCGCGGGCCCGAACCAAATAGGATTCCGAAGTGCGTGCCGTTTCGCCGGGTTGGCGCAGATGGCGATAGAGATCCTCGTCAGCCACCCGAATGCCGACCACGACGCCGATACCGCGCGCGCCGCTACCGTCTTGAATGCCGAAGACCGGCAAGGCGAAACCGACCGTCGGCTGATTACCGGCGCCGATAAACATGTCGATGAAGGCTGGTTGACCCTCGAGCGCGCTGGCTATGGCGGTGCGGATACGTCCGGCGAGCGGTGGCATTCCCGGTGTGCTGGCGATGGGCAAGCCATTCGCATCGGCCAGTCCGATGCCGGCTATGCCGGGGCGTTCGATGTTGGCGGCGATTTCGCCAACCGGTTCGGGAGCCTTGAAACGAGATCGCTCGGCAGAGGCGGTCAGCAGGTTACGTAGGTAGGTGGCCTGGGCAGGTTCGTCAGTGACGGCAGAACGATCGCCGCCAGCCTCGCTCAATTCGGTCATATAGATTTGCAGCGAGGCGTTTTGCGCCAATTCGCGCAATACGGAAAAATTTCCATCGATCCAGGCATCGATGGCTGCGGCTCGGCTGTCGGCAACGATGCCGAGGCGAACCTGCCATTCCTGCAGGGTACGGACACGCTCGGTTTCGACGAAGCGATAGGCAAAGAACACGGCGGCGACGACAGCCACGACGAGGGCCGCCATGGAACCGACGACGATGCGGTTGACCTGACGCGCCGGCTTGGCGCCCGCTCCTCCGGCCTGACCGGTTTCTGCCATGCCCCCCTCCATTTCACATTAGCGCTTCTAAGCGCTTGCAAGTCTTGCGGGATCGGAACCCCGGCGCAAGCGCGAAGTGTGGCCTGTCGGGCCCTATGCAAGGATGTGGCACGGAGCCGGCGTTCGTGCCAAACTGTGCCCCTGCGGTGCGCTTGGCGCGCCAACGCTCGACCCGGGGAGGGAACCACAATGAAAGTATCCGACGCGATTGCCGCCGTCCTCAAGAAGGAAGGCGTAGACACGATGATCGGCTATCCGGTGAACCACATCATCGAAGCCGGCGCGCGCATCGATATCCGCACCGTCATTGTCCGCCAGGAACGGACCGGCCTGCATATGGCCGATGCCATGTCGCGGATGACCAGCGGCGACAAGATAGGCGTATTTTGCATGCAGCACGGACCTGGAGCCGAGAACGCCTTTGGCGGCGTCGCTCAGGCCTGGGGCGAGTCGGTTCCGATCCTGGTGATGCCGCAGGGCTATGCGCAGAACAACGCCTATGTGAAGCCCAACTTCAATTCGACGCTGAACTTCCAGCACGTCACCAAGTCGGTCGAGCCGTTGGTGTCGCCGGCAGAGGTGCCGAACGTCATGCGTCGCGCCTTTACCATGCTGCGCAACGGCCGCGGCGGACCGGTGATGGTCGAAGTGCCGTCGGACTTGATGAACAAGGACTTCCCCGGCGAACTCAATTACACGCCGGTGAAGAAGCATCGCGCCGCCCCTGACCCCAGGGACGTCGACCGGGTTGCCGCCAAACTGGTTGCGGCCAAGAAGCCGGTGATCTTCGCCGGCCAGGGCGTGCACTGGGCCAAGGCCTGGAAGCCCCTAAAGCAACTGGCCGAAATGCTGGCCGCCCCGGTGACGTCGAGCCTGGCCGGCAAGAGTGCCATTTCGGAAAGCCATCCGTTGTCGCTCGGCACCGCCAACAAGAGCCACACCCTGATGGTGGCGCGGTTCATTAAGGAAGCCGATCTGGTGTTTGGCATCGGCTGCAGCTTTACCTCGACCAACTTCGGCGTGAAGTTCCCGGCCGGCAAGACCTATATCCACGGCACGCTCGATCCCAACGACCTAAACAAGAACCTGGTGTGCGACGATGCCATGGTCGGCGATGCCGGGCTGATGCTGGAGATGCTGTGCGAAGCGGTTTCCGAGCGGCTCAAGGGCAAGGCCCGCGACAGCGCTGCGGTGGCCGCCGAGATCGTTCGCCAGCGTGCCGAATGGATGGGTGAGTGGCAGCGCAAGATCGGTTCCAACGAGACGCCGCTGTGCCCCTATCGGGTGCTGTGGGACTTGCACAATACGGTCGACCGCAAGAACACCATCATCACCCATGATGCCGGCAGCCCGCGCGACCAGATCGTGCCCTTCTGGCAGGCTGAAGACCCGCTGTCCTACATCGGCTGGGGCAAGACCACCCAGCTCGGCTACGGCCTGGGCCTGGCCATGGGCGCCAAGCTGGCGCGGCCGGATCAGCTTTGCATCAACGTCTGGGGCGATGCCGCCATCGGTTTCACCGGCATGGACTTCGAGACGGCGGTGCGCGAACGCATTCCGATCCTATCGATCCTGCTGAACAACTTCTGCATGGCCATCGAGTTGAAGGTGTTGCCGGTCGGCACCGAGAAATTCCGTAACACGGATATCTCGGGCGACTATGCGGCGATGGCGCGGGCTTTCGGTGGTCATGGCGAACGGGTGACGGCACCGAGCGACATCATCCCGGCGATCAAGCGCGGCATCGAGGCGACGAAGAACGGCCAGGCCGCCCTGCTCGAATTCATCACCAGCAAGGAAACGGCTGAGTCGAATCACATGTGAGGATTCTACCCGGCATGAACGGCAAGGGCCGGCGCGCGAGCGCCGGCCCTTTTCGTTGCAGCTACCCTTCGGCCAGGGTCAGTGCGGCACTTCGCCTTGGATCAAGACGCGATACAGCAGCCGGTGCTGGCTGGGATCGTAATCGAAGTTGGCTTTGTGCAGGGCCGAGCGGTTATCCCACAGGAACATGTCGCCCATGCGCCATTTGTGGGTATAGACGAATTCGGGCCGCACCGACTTCTTCAGCAAATCGCCGAGGAAATCTTGCGTGTCTTCGGGCGTCATCCCGACAATGTTCTCGGTCTTCACTGGGTGGAAATAAAGTGCCTTGGT
>CAMCUA010000215.1 GCA_945878455.1 Asaia bogorensis
AGGGCATCTTCTGGATTGTCCTTGAGCAGGTCGTTGAAGACGTCTAGCGCCTCGTCTAGCCGCTGTTGGCGGCGCAGCACGGCACCCAGGTTGAGACGGGCGTCGCGATGGCCGGGGGCATGCGCCAACGCTTGGCGAAATGTCGCCTCGGCTTCCGTGTTGTGGCCGGCAGCCTGTTGCGCCAGTCCAAGGTTGACCACGACGGCGGCATTGCCGGGCTGGCGCTCCAGTGACCGGCGAAAGGCCTCGGCAGCACCGTCATGATCGCCCAGGGCCAGGCGGCTGCTGCCCAGATTGGCCGCCGCCGCGGCACCGCTGGGATCGAGATCGGCAGCCTGACGAAAGCTTTCAGCTGCCTTGGTCAGATCACCGATTTCCTTAAAGGCGAGACCTAGATTGTAGTGCAGACCGGCATCGCGCGGCGCCATGGTGACGCCTCGGCTCAAGTGATCCACCGCCAAACGGAATTCGGCCAATTGCAGGGCGATGAAGCCGCTACGGCGCAGGGCTTCCAGGTATTCAGGCCGACCCGGTGGCACGACGGCATAGCCGTGTAGGGCCTGGCGAAGGCGGCCTTCGTGTTGATGGCGTTCCGCTTCGGCAAAGACCAGACCTGGAGCCGGCGGTCCCTGTCCCGCCGACTTGGCCTGTGCCCGTCGCGATTTGCGGTTCATCCGTCGCGATCCCGCCTGTCCATGCCCTTGCAGCACAGCGTGCCCGGCTGGAGCGAGAGGTTCAAGTCCAGGTGTCGGAGAATGGTAGCGGCTGGCACCGGCTAGGGGCGTTACCGAGCTTTCCGTAGGCAACGGGTCCCTAGTGCAGTGGATGTTCGCTCGCGACGACCGTGGCTGCTGCCTCGAATGCGGAGGTGCCGACGAACGTCATTGGGGCCTTGGTCGAGCGGAACTGGGGAGCTATTTGGACCAAATGGGTGGCTGCGACGGCGATGATCAACCAGCCCAACATGGACAGCAACGCCCACAAAGGTACGGCAGTGGCTAGCGGCAGGCGATGATCAAACGGATCGGGATCGCCATCGTAGTGGCTATCCCCCCGCTAGAGACGACGTTCCCCTGCCGGCTTGGCTCCAGCCCCCCGAAATCGGTCTGTTTTCCAGCGATCCCAGATCATTGTTCCCTCAGGTTGAGCCAATTTGGTGAACAAATTCCTAGCGACCGAAGCCAAACTCACGCACCGGGTGCCGGCACTGTATTTCACATCTCTGTGACATCGGGAATTGTGGATTCCCGCAGTGTGCGGTGCCGCATTACCAGAAATCGGGGGGTTTTCGGCGCACAGAGTGCCTAAATTTTGCGGTTCTCTATCTTGCTGCGCTGCGGCATTGACCGTCCGAAACGATTCCTGTCAAATCCGCCGGCCGAAAAAAAGGAAGCGGACATGGCCCTGGATCAATCGACGGTCAAGCGGATCGCCACGCTGGCGCGCATCCGCGTTCCCGATACGGAACTCGACCGATTGGCGGGCGAACTCTCCAACATCATGGGCTGGATCGAGCAGTTGGGAGAGGTCGATACCGACGGCATCGAACCGATGACCAGCGTTGCCGCCGCCACGCTTCCGATGCGGGTCGACCGAGTCAGCGACGGCGGCTGTCCCGATCAGGTTCTGGCCAATGCGCCCGGTCATGCCGGTGCCTTTTTCGCCGTGCCCAAGGTGGTGGAGTGACCGCCTCGCCGGCCGACCTCGGCATTGCTGAGGCGCGCGATGCTTTGGCCGCCGGCAAGGTCTCTGCCGTCGAACTGGCCCAATCGTCGATACAGGCCATGGCGGAAACGCGCGGCTTGAATGCCTTTATCACCGAAACGCCGGAGATCGCCCTCGATCGCGCCCGCCAGTCCGACGAACGCCGGGCGAAGGGCCAGTTGGCCGGTCCGATGGACGGCATCCCCATCGCCATCAAGGACCTGTTCTGCACCGAAGGTGTGTTGACCACGGCGGCCTCGCATATTCTCGACGGCTTTGTGCCGCCTTATGAATCGACGGTGACGGCGAATCTGCGGCGGGCCGGCGCGGTGATGCTGGGCAAGACCAACCTCGACGAATTCGCCATGGGTTCGGCGAATATCACCAGCTACTACGGCCCGGTGAAAAATCCCTGGCGGGCACCCGACGGGAAGGACCGGGTACCCGGTGGTTCGTCCGGCGGCTCGGCGGCCGCCGTTGCCGCCCGTGTCTGTGCCGGGGCGACGGGAACCGATACCGGCGGTTCGATCCGCCAGCCCGGCGCTTTCTGCGGCATCGTCGGTATGAAGCCGACCTATGGCCGTTGTTCGCGCTGGGGCACGGTTGCGTTCGCGTCCAGCCTCGATCAGGCCGGGCCGATGACCCGCAGCGTGCGCGACGCGGCGATCATGCTGGGAGCCATGGCCGGCCACGACCCCAAGGATTCGACCTCGGCCGCCATCGCCACGCCGGATTTCGAGGCCGCGATCACGGGCGACGTGCGTGGCCTGCGCATCGGCATCCCGAAAGAATACCGCCTCGATGGCATGCCCGCTGAGATCGAAGCGCTGTGGCAGCAGGGCGTCGAATGGTTGCGCGACGCCGGCGCCGTACCGGTCGAGGTGTCGCTGCCGCATACCAAATACGCCCTGCCCACCTATTACATCGTCGCCCCGGCCGAGGCATCGAGCAACCTGGCGCGCTACGACGGCGTGCGCTTCGGCCTGCGCGTGCCGGGTGGTAGCCTGGACGAGATGTATGAAAACACCCGCGGCGCCGGTTTCGGGGCCGAGGTGCAGCGGCGCATCCTGATCGGCGCCTATGTGTTATCCGCCGGCTATTACGACGCTTATTACCTGAAGGCGCAGAAGCTGCGCACGCTGATCGCCCGCGATTTCAGCCAGGCCTTCGAGAAGGCCGACGTGCTGCTGACCCCGACTGCCCCTTCGGCGGCGTTCATCATTGGCGAGCGCATGGACGATCCCATCGCCATGTACCTCAACGACGTCTTCACCGTGCCGGCCAGCCTTGCCGGATTGCCCGGAATCTCGGTGCCGGCCGGGCTCGACAAGCAGGGGCTGCCCTTGGGCCTGCACCTGATCGCCCGGCCGTTCGACGAAGCCACCTTGTTCCGCGCGGCGGAAGCGGTGGAACGGGCGGCTGCCTTCACGGCGCGGCCCGCGGCGATGGTCGAGGCCTAAGATGACCTATCGCATCCAAGGCGACCACGGCGCATGGGAAGTGGTGATCGGGCTCGAAGTGCACGCCCAGATCATTGCCGCTTCCAAGCTGTTTTCCGGCGCCGCCACCGAATTCGGCGCCGCCCCCAACAGCCAGGTGTCGCTCATCGATGCGGCGCTGCCCGGCATGCTGCCCGTGATCAACGAACGTTGCGTCGAACAGGCGGTACGCACGGGGCTCGGGCTCAACGCACAGATCAATCGGTACTCGGTGTTCGAGCGTAAGAACTATTTCTATGCCGACCTGCCATCCGGCTATCAAATTTCGCAGTACCTACACCCCATCGTCGGCGAGGGAACCGTCGAACTCGACCTGCCCGACGGCAGTACGCGCCATGTGGGTATCGAACGCCTGCACATCGAACAGGATGCCGGCAAGCTGCTGCACGACCAGGACCCGACCCGCTCCTTTATCGACCTCAACCGCGCCGGGGTCGGCCTTATGGAGATCGTCTCCAAACCCGACCTGCGCGGGCCGGAAGATGCTGGTGCCTACGTGCGCAAGCTGCGCTCCATCCTGCGCTATCTCGGCACCTGCGACGGCAATATGGAGGAAGGCTCCCTGCGCTGCGACGTCAACGTCTCGGTGCGGCCGGTAGGCGCGACCGAACTGCGCACGCGCTGCGAGATCAAGAACGTCAATTCCGTGCGCTTTGTTATGCAGGCCATCGAGCACGAGGCCGCCCGCCAGGTGCGTCTTTACGACGATGGGGGCCAGGTCGTTCAGGAAACCCGTCTCTACGACCCGGATCGCAACGAAACGCGGCCGATGCGTTCCAAGGAAATGGCCCACGACTACCGCTATTTCCCCGATCCCGACCTGCTGCCCTTGATATTGACGGAAGATTACATTGCCCGCCTGAAGACGGACCTGCCGGAACTGCCCGATGCCAAGAAGGCGCGGTTCATCGCGGCGCTCGGCCTAAGCCCCTACGATGCTTCCGTGCTGGTCGCCGAAAAAGCCAGTGCCGACTATTTCGAGCAGGTGGCTAAGGGCCGTGACGCCAAGACCGCCGCCAACTGGGTGATTTCCAATCTGTTCGGTGCGCTCAACAAACTGGGGCGGAACATCGAGGATAGCCCGGTCACGGCCGAGGCATTGGGCAAGCTGATCGACCTGATAACGGACGGCACTATTTCGGGCCGCATCGCTAAGGATGTTTTTCAGGCGATGCTCGATGGCGAGGGCGATCCGGCGGCCATCGTCGCCGCCAAGGGTCTGACCCAGATCACCGATAGCGGCGCCATCGAGGCGGCGGTGGCCGCCATCGTCGAGCAGAACCCCGACAAGGTCGCCGACATCCGTGCCGGCAAGGACAAGCTGATGGGCTGGTTCGTCGGCCAGGTGATGCGCCAGACCCAGGGCAAGGCCAACCCGCAGATGCTCAACGATCTGTTGCGCAAGAAAATCGGCGGCTGACGGTGGCGGCCACGGCGCGTTCGGCCCGCCAGGGCTGAGCCGCTTGCGTTGACAGTGGGCGCTGGGCACCTGTAGAACCCCCGCTCCCGCCCGGCATCGCCGTCGCGCTCCGCCTTTGACGTCATGGCGGCGGATCGAGCGCGGGATCGGACGGAGGGATGGCCGAGCGGCTGAAGGCGGCGGTTTGCTAAACCGTTATACGGGGTAAACCCGTATCGGGGGTTCGAATCCCCCTCCCTCCGCCAATCTCTACCGTCCCAAGAGTCTCCCCGCCCATTCGGGACCGCTGAAAAGCCCAGGAAACGCGGGCTTCTCCACATAAAGCTCCTGACTGCCGCAAGCGCCAGAAACGCCGTTTTGGTCTCTCTCAGCCCCGTTGTCTCCAAAGCTCCTGACTTTGGGATTTTAGTACGGAACTTTAAGCGGCTGATATTGAACGGTTATTCTGCGCGAAGAAACCGTACCTTTCGGATCCCTCTCGCGGTGCGACGGGTGCTGAGGAGGAAACGGTGGATTTCTAAACTACCTGATGCTCTTCTCGATGAACCCGAGCGTGGTCGCGTTTTCGATCAGCGTGCGGACCTTTGCACGGTCAAGGCCTGATGGAACCTCCGCCTCAATCTCAAGCCTGAGGGTCACTTCGCTGCCGGCCATCGTCGTCAACTGCTCGACAATCGCCTCAACGATCTGATGCATGACACGCGCAGGCCGATCGGGTGAGATCATCACGGTTCCGGAGAAGCGCGTGGGGTTCTTCTCGGCGACTGGCACAGGTGCGACTGGAGGTGTTCCTGATCTGCCCCCTTTAGAGCGGTCCAAAAGTTAACTTAGACTGGACCCTGAAGGAGACGGAACATGGGCAAGAAGCACGGGCCTGAAGAAGTTATCGGCAAGCTGCGCGAGGCGGAGATCGTATTGGCGCAAGGCGGCACGGCGAGC
>CAMCUA010000216.1 GCA_945878455.1 Asaia bogorensis
AAGGGCTTCTGCCTGTCCGTCTTCCGGCAGGAACCACTTTGCCGCGACGCTGGCGTCGATCACCCAGGTCATCGGTCGCGAAACTCCCGGATGATCGTGGTTGCATCGGTCTGTGGCACCTTGAGCGTCATTGCCGAGATGCGCTCAGCGCGGGCGCGCAGTTCCTTGGCCGAAAGCCGGTTGGAAACTTCGGTCAGGGCGACGCGCACTTCGGCTTCCAGCGAGCGCCCATTGTCCTTTGCCTTGGTTTTGAGCTTTTCGACGACCTGATCGTCGAGGTTGCGGATGGTGAGTGTTGCCATAGCTTGATCTCCTGACAGCATTTTGCCAGCATATAATGAAAGCATTTTGCTGTCATCCAAAGAACCCATGCAGGTACCAGCGCGGCGCGCGGTTGGGGCGGTAGAGGCCCTGGCGGTAGAGCCAGAAGCGGTCGCCGTCGGCGTCCTCGACCCGGTAGTAGTCGCGCAGCCGTTCGGCGTCGGCGGTGAGCGGGTCGGTTTCCTCCTGCCACCATTCGGCGCCGATACGCTCCGGGCCCTCGGCGCGGGCGACGCGATGCGGCCGATGGCGCCAGCGGAACAGCAGCGGCGGATGGTCGGGCAGCGGTGCCATCGCCTCGATGGGTTCGGGCCAGGGCAGCAGGCGCAGGGGACGCGGCCGGTCGAAGCCCCTGGAGGTGTTGCTGCCAACGGGGCGGGGCGGTGCGTCGAAGGCCGGTACCGGCCGGCAGGCGTGCTCGGGGATATGGCTGGCGCGGGCCTCCAGGCGGACCACCTGCTGTGGCCCCAGGCGGTTGCCGAGACGGTCGACAAGGCGGGCCAGGCCGTCGGCATCGCTACCCGGCTGCCGGCCAAGGGCCTGCTGCGCCGGGGCCAGGGGGTCCAGCGCCCCGGCCGCCAGCATCGCCATGTCGACGCCGAAGCCGGGGTTGAGTTCGTCCAGCTTGTCGGCGAACAGGCGGGCCAGATGGACGGGATCGCGTAGCGGCCGGCCGGTGCCGACGGAAACCTGCGCCGTTGTACCGTCGGCGCGGAACAGGACGTAATCCAGGCGGCGGACGCCGCTGTGCTCCAACGCCAGCCGGGCGCAGAGGTCGGCCAGCAGACGGTCGAGGGCGGCGGCGATGTCCTCGCGCCGGCTGATGGGTTCGGCAAAAGCCAGCCGCAGACGCAGGTCGGGCACGGCCTGCTTCGGCGAGATCGGCTCGTCGATTTGCCCCAATGCTTGATCCAGGCGCTGCACGACGGTCGCGCCGAAGCGGGCGGCGAGCGGTGCGCGCGGCAGGCCGAGCAGGTCGCCGATGCGATGCAGGCCGACGCGCGCCAGCGCCGCCACGCTATCGGCTTCCAGCCGCAGGGCAGCCAGCGGCAGGGGAGCCAGCGCCGCCGCCGTGCCGGTGGCAGCGATGCCGCTTTGCCGGGTGAAGCGGGCCAGCGCCCAGGCGGCACCCGGCGTATCGGCGGCTGCCGCCCGGCAGGCCAGACCGCAGCCGGCGAGGTGTTGCGCGAGATCGGCGAGCAGGGCCGCTTCACCGCCGAACAGATGGGCGCAGCCGCCGATATCCAGCCACAGGCCGGCCGAACCGCCCACGGTCATGCCGCCATCGGGATCGGCCGCCGTCCACGGCGTGTAGCGCTGGCACCAGTCGGCCAGGCGTTCGAGGCTGCGGTGTTCGGCGGCGGGATCGGCGGGCCGGACGTGCAAGGCAGGGACGACGGCGCGGGCATCGGCCAAGGCCATTCCGGGACGCAGCCCCAAGGCCTGGGCGGCGCCGTCGACGGCGATCAGCCGTTCAGCGCCGCGCCGGTTGGCAACCGTGGCCAGCGGCCCAACGGTGCCGCTGGCCTCAGACGGCGCGGCGGATGTCGTCTGCCGGCAGAGCCGGTCCGTGGCGAAGGTCGGCAACCACAGCGAAACCACCCGCCGCTGCATGTGCCGGCTCTCTTCCCGTTCCATCCCGCCACTCCATGATCCATGCGGCCGGCCGGCCGCCCCGGCAATGCCGTAGTTCGACCCGCCAGCGCGGCGTCGCCGCGTGAAATCCGCCCTCGGCGGCCGAAGCCGCCGTCATGAAACCGGCCTCGGCGGCCGAAGCCGCCGCTGTTACCTGCCAGCGGCTGGCCGCTGGCAGCGGCTGGCCGCTGTCGCCGGTCAACAACAGGCCGGCGACGCCGCCGGCTTCGGCGGCCAGTTGCAGGCGGCGGGCAGCGGTCGGCTCGACCTTGGCGATCTCGCCCAGGACGGCGGCCGGGGCGCCGCTGCGCAGGGCCTCTTCCATGGCCCACAGGGTATCCACCGGCCGGCGGGCACGGACGACGATCAGGCGTTCGGGCGTCAAACCAAAAGCGGCCAGGCCGGGTCCATAAAGATCGCCATCGCGACGGCACCACAACGCGGTGCCATGCCTGCCGGCCAGCCGCGCCAAAAGGCCGGCACAGAAGCCGCTGGCGGCGCCGTCGCTGCCGGAAATCGCATGCAGGCAACCGCGTGGCAGGCCGCCGCCAGGCAGGTGACCGTCGAGGCGCGGATCGCCGAGCTGCACCAGCCGTGACCCTGCCGCATCCGCTGGAATGCCACCCTCGATGCGCTGGATACGCTCGCGCAGATGGGCGATCAGGGTGGCATCGGGGCGGGGGGAAGCAGCGGAAGCGGTCATGCTGGCCAATACGCTTATGTTCTTCTTTTGTTCTAATTGTTGCAGCCCTTATCGTCAAGGGTATGATGGCGAGAGATAGTTCGATAATGAGAATGAGTTGCAACATAGATTGATTTGTGTCAATCTATTCTCAACATGCCATGGGTATCAGTCGCAACAACTGAGCGCCGAGGGCAGTTCGACCGAATGAAATATGGAGACACGCCGATGACTTTACGGACCCTTCTTCTTGCCAGCGCGCTGGCCGCCTGGTCCGGCTTTGCCGCCGTTCCGGCCCTGGCCCAGGGGGAGGTCAACCTCTATTCGCTGCGCCAGCCGGCTCTGCTCGAGCCGTTGACCCGCGCCTTTACCCAGCGAACGGGCATCAAGGTCAATGTCGTCTATACTCAGGACGGCGTGCTTGAACGCATCAAGGCGGAAGGTGCCAATACGGCCGCCGACGCGGTGCTGACCGTCGATGTCGGCCGTCTGCACGAGCTGGCCGAGGCCGGTGTGCTCGATCCGGTCACGTCAGCGATCCTGGAATCGGCCGTGCCGGCGCCGTACCGTCATCCCGACGGCCTGTGGTTCGCCCTGACCTCGCATGCCCGTGTCATCTACATCAGCAAGGAGCGGGTGAAGCCAGGGGCCATAACGTCTTACGAAGACCTGACCAAGCCGGAATGGAAGGGCCGCATCTGTACCCGTTCGGGCAAGAACGATTACAACGTTGCCCTTATCGCCGCGGTTATCGCGCGCAAGGGCGAGGCCGGCGCCGAACAGTGGCTGACCGGCGTGAAGAACAACCTGGCGCGCAAGCCGCAAGGCAGCGACCGCAACCAAGCCGAAGGCATCTATCAAGGCGTCTGCGACGTCGCCCTGATGAATTCCTATTACATGGGTGTCATGGCCACCAACGAGCAGAATCCCGAGCAGAAGAAATGGGCTGCCGCGACCCAGATCGTCTTCCCCAATCAGGACAGCCACGGCGCTCATATCAACGTCAGCGGCGGCGGCGTCATCAAGGGTGCCAAGAACCGCGACAATGCCGTCCGCCTGCTGGAATTTCTGGTCAGCGACGAAGCGCAGAAAATCTACGCCGAAAAGAACATGGAATATCCGATCAAACCGGGCGCCCCGGTCGATCCGATGGTCGCCGCCTGGGGCGATTTCAAGCCTGACCCGCTGTCCTTGCTAGAGATCGCCAAGCTGCGTGCCGCCGCGACGCGCCTGGTCGACAAGGTCGGTTACGAGCAGGGCAACGGTTCCTGACAGCGGCGGCCGTATTGCGGTGGGCATGGCGGCGGTTATGATCGGCTGACCGCAACGCTCCTGGATGGGCCGGCCCGCATGTCCCCTGTCACCCAGCGATCCGCCCGCTTCGGCGCGCATGCCCTGCTGACGGTCGCCGAGATGTATCGTGCCGACCGTGCGGCGGTGGCCGCCGGGATACCCAGCCTCGACCTGATGGAAGCGGCCGGCGGCGCCGTCGCCGCCGAGCTCGTGCGCCGCTGGCAACCCTGTCCGGTGGCTGTGCTGTGCGGTCCGGGCAACAACGGCGGCGACGGCTTCGTCATCGCCCGGCATCTGGCCAGGGCCGGCTGGCCGGTGCGCCTGGCGCTGTTGGGCGGGCGCGATGCGCTGCAGGGCGATGCGGCGGTCAACGCGCAACGCTGGAGCGGTGCCGTCGAGCCCGCCGATGCGCGTTGCCTGGATGGCGTCGGGATGGTTGTCGACGCCTTGTTCGGCGCCGGTCTCGGCCGGCCGTTGGACGGCGCGGCGCGCGAGCTGGTGCACGCCATTGAGACGCGGGCCCTTCCCTGCATCGGCGTCGACGTGCCGAGCGGCGTGCATGGCGACAGCGGCGCGGTGCTGGGTGCCGCGCTGCACTGCCGGCTGACCGTCACCTTCTTCCACCGCAAGCCGGGTCATCTGTTGCAGCCCGGACGCGAACGCTGCGGCGAGGTGGTGGTCGCCGACATCGGCATCCCGGCCAGCGTCCTCGACGATATCCGGCCCACCACCTTCGCCAACCACCCGGACCTGTGGCGCGTCCAACTACCTCGACCCGGTACTAGCGACAACAAATTCCGCCGCGGCCATGCCATTGTCTGGGGCGGCTCGCAGATGACCGGTGCCGCCCGGCTGGCAGCCCGCGCCGCGCGCCGCGTCGGGGCCGGGCTGGTGACCATCGCCGCCCATCCCGACGTCTTCGCCATCTATGCCGCCGATGCGCCCGGCAATCTGGTCATGCCGGTGGTCGAGGCTGCTGATTTCCAAGATGTTTTGGCCGACGAGCGGCGCAACGCCGTGCTGGTCGGCCCTGGTGCCGGGGTCAACGAAGAGACGCGCCAGCGCGCCCTGGCGGCGCTCGAGGCCGGGAAGTCCTGCGTGCTCGACGCCGATGCCCTGACCGTCTTCCAAGACGATCCACGCGAACTGTTTGACGCCATCCATGGACCCTGCGCGATGACGCCGCACGAAGGAGAGTTCGCGCGGCTTTTCACGGTGGAGGGCGACAAGCCGACCCGCGCCAGGGCGGCGGCGGCGGAAAGCGGTGCCGTCATCCTGCTCAAGGGCGCCGACACGACGATCGCGGCGCCGGACGGCCGTGTTGCGATCAACGCCAACGCACCGCCCGAACTGGCCACCGCCGGTTCCGGCGACGTCCTGGCTGGACTGATCCTCGGCCTGCTGACCCAGGGCATGGCACCCTTCGAAGCGGCCTGCGCGGCGGCCTGGATGCATGGCGCGGCGGCTGCCGCCTTCGGTCCCGGGCTGATCGCCGAGGACCTGCCGGAGGGCCTGCCCGCCGTGCTCCGCGCCCTGCGCGATCCCGCAGCAACCTTCGAATGAGTCGGTCACGATGAATCAGCCCGCGCCGAAAAGCTTTCTCGACCGCACGCTAGCCAAT
>CAMCUA010000217.1 GCA_945878455.1 Asaia bogorensis
TGCCGATGGGGATGGCGGCCACGACGCAGAGCGCCACCGACCAGTGCAGGATTTTGGCGGTCCGGGAATAGCCGCCGGTTTGTGTGCCGTAGGTCATCGGTGCCCCCCCCCTCCGCCGAACCGTTGCGCCTTGATAGCACAATCGGGAAGTGGGAGGGAGAAGCCGCGTTGGCCGGGCGGTGCTTAAGCCAAAGCCGGTGCCGGGGAGCGGACGACCAGGGCGTCGCAGACGCTGTCGATCAGCTTCTGGCGGGCGCGTTCGACGATCTCGTTCATGGCCGGGGTGCGGGCGAACATGGCGCTGGCGCGGGCGGACAGATCGGCAGGCGTCGGCATGGCCGGCAGGTGGACGTCGGCCAGGAACGTCGCCAGTTCGTGCCGGGCGGTCTCGACGTTGTTCTCCAGTCGGTGCTGCCAATCTTCGACGAAGGCGGCGATGTCGCAATGCAGGGCATCGAATTCCTGGTGCAGGGTATCGCGTGTCGAATCCAATTGGGCGCGGCGGACGGCCAGCGCGTTCCGGAATTGGGCGACGACCGGGCTGACCTCGAAGGCGGCGGCGAGCTGGGCGGCGGCCTTGTCGATGACGGCGCGGCCAAGGCGATAGTCGGCACCCACCACCTCGGCCGGTGGCAGGCGCAAGGCGCGCACCAAGCGGACCGCGGCCAGCGCCTTCAGCCCGTAATAGCTGATGTCGATCTCGTACCAGCGAAAGCCCTGGCGGGCAGCGGACTGATAGTGATGGTGGTTGTTGTGCCAGCCTTCGCCGAGCGTCAGGATCGCCAGCCACCAGTTGTTGCGCGATTGATCGGCGGTCAGGTAGCGCCGCCGGCCGAGCACATGGGCCAGCGAATTGATCGAGAAGGTGGCGTGCCACAGGATCACGGTCGACCAGAAGAAGCCGACGACCAAGGCCGACCAACCGCCGGCCAGCCAGACGACGACACCAAGGGCAATGGCCGGAACATAGGGAATCCGGTCGAGCCAGCGCAGTTACGGGAATTTCGCCAGATCGCGCACGGCGGTCAGGTCGGTAGCATGATTGCGCTCAGCAAAAATCCAGCCCATGTGGGAGTACCAAAAGCCGCGGATGACTGGCGAATGCACATCCTCGTCGGTGTCGGAGTGGCGATGATGCGCCCGGTGATGGGCCGCCCACCACAAGGCGCCGCGCTGTGCCGAGGTCTGCGCCAAAAGGGCAAGCAGGAATTGAAACACCCGCCCGGTCTTGTAGGTGCGATGCGAGAAATAGCGATGGTAGCCTGCCGTGATACCGAACATGCGGATAAGGTAAAGCGCCGCGCACAGGGCCAGATCGATAGACTGCACGCCGGTCCAAATGGCGCCGAGGCAGGCCAGATGGCACAACACGAAGGGAATGGCGTCGGTATAGCGGTAATAGGGGACGTGCGAGGACGGCGGCATCGGCAAGGATCTCCCGGCAAGGCAAACGGGATCGATGGGCCCGACGACACGACCGGGGGCCCGACGAAACGACGGGGCGAAACGTCGACACCGCCGCATCAATATATGCCGATGTGGCCATCGACGCCACTTGCCAGGCGGGCGTAGGTATATCGTTCACGTTTGCGTTATTTTGTAACTTACGGATGATGCGATACAAGGGGTGACCAATGGCACCGCGCCTTCCCACAAGACCGGGTATCTGTAGGATGGATCGCTGACGTGACATCACCGCCCAACAATGACGGCCCCTCGCCAAGCCGCCGGCAGCCATTACCCGAGCAATTGAGCCGCGAGGTCGGTGCAGCGCTTCTGACCGGTGGCCACCTGCTCGACATTGTCGACATGATTCCGGTCATGCTGTTCGTTAAAGATGCCAACAGCCGGATCGTGTTGATGAACCGCGCCTGCGAGGAGGCCTGGGGCATCGCGCTCTCCCATATTCGCGGCACCGACGGCAGCCAACACTTTCCACCGGAACGGGTGGCCGCCTATTTGGCCAAAGACCAGGAGATATTCGCCGGGGGCTTGCCGGTGGATTTCGACGAGGCCTTCTGGAGCGTCACGCATGGCGAGCTCCGATACGGCTATACCTAAAAGCGGCCGATTTATGACGCGGCGGGAAAGCCGCTGTACCTGGTCTGTGTCACGATCGATATCACCGAGCGCCGGCGGTATCGCAATGCGCTGCACGACAGCGAGACGCGGCTGCGTGATTCCATTCTCAATTCGCCGATCCCCAACCTGATGCACGCCGAGGACGGCGCCGTGCTGATGATCAGTAAGGCCTGGACCGACATCACCGGCTATCGCCTGGAAGACATCCCGACCATTGATGACTGGGTGGAAAAGGCCTTCGGTGCCGAAGACATCTATGCCCGCCGCCGGATCAAGGGCGTGTTCAATCTGACCGCCGTCAGCAAGGAAGGTGAATACAAGGTGCGGACCGCCAGTGGCGAGACCCGCCTGTGGGAATTTCAAAGCCAGCCGTTGCCGCGCCTGCCCGATGGGCGGCGCGTCGTGCTTAGCCTTGCCATCGACATTACCGAACGGCGGCAAATGGAGGTCGATCTCAAGGAATTGGCCATCACCGATCCACTGACCGATCTGCCCAACCGGCGCCATTTCATGGCGGCGCTCGAACGCGAACTGGCTCGTGTCAAGCGCTTCAAGACTCAACCTGCCGCCGTTCTGATGGTCGACCTCGACCATTTTAAGCGTATCAATGACCGCCATGGCCATGCCGTCGGCGATGCCGTGCTGGTGCATTTCGCGCAGCTGGTGCGCGAAAGCCTGCGCATCACCGACACCGCCGGCCGCATGGGTGGCGAAGAGTTCGCCGTCCTGTTGCCGGGCGCCGACCTGTAAACGGCCAGGGAGTTTGCCGAACGCCTGCGCCACCGGGTGTTGCGCATGCCGACTGCCCATGAAGGCGCTGTCATCCCGCTTACCGCCAGCATCGGCGTTAGCGTCCTTGCTCCCGACGATCCTCGTGCCGAGACGGCTATGGCCCGCGCCGACGCGGCGGCCTATCGCGCCAAGGAAGCCGGCCGCAACCAGGTGGTGGGATAGGTCAACCCTTGCCGGGCGTGGCCCGATCCGTCCTGCCGCTTAAAACTGGGCGTGGATCACCGACTGCACCAAGGGTAGGCCGGCGCCCTGCCAGGCCTCGACGCCGCCGCGATACCACTGCACGTTGGTAAAGCCGGCGGCGACCAGCCGGAGCGCGGTATTGTAGGACAACCAGCATTGGCTCGACAGACAGAAGACGACAACCGGGGCGTCCTTCGTCGCGGTCAGGCCCTGCACCAGTTTGGCGGTCAGCTCGCCAACCTGGGCGTTGCCTTCGGTCTTGACGTTGCCGGCACCGCGAAACCAATAGGCGCCGGGTAGGGTGCGGTGGCGGTTGCCGCCGAGGGTGTCGATCAACAGGGGTTTGCTGCCGCTGGCTAACCTGTCGGCCAATTCGGCGGTATGCACGGTCTTGGCGCCGGGCACCGTTGTCGGCGTGTCGGCATGGTAGCTTTCGCCCTTTAGCTCCTTGCGCGGGGCGATGCCGAAGTCGCGGTTTTCGTCGCGGAAGAAGCCGGTCACGGCGTCGGGCTTGAGGCGGGCCAGGCCTTCGGCGCTTTCCTTCTCGAAGATGTCGTAGGTACCGATTTCCACACTTTGGTTCAGGGCGTAGATGCGGCAGATGGTTTTGGCGAGGCGCGTGCAGTTATAGGTGGCGTTGACCATGGCACGGGTGGCGTCGCTGTTGCCCTGCGACCAGCCGCTGCCGCCGTCCGGGCCGATGGCGATGGCGAAGGCCCGGTGTTCGCCGCTAGTCAGGAACTTGGCGTATTGCTCGCGGCTGGCGTTGTTGATGCCGGGCACGGCACCGATGTCGGTCAGCGAAGCCTGTTTGACCGGTGGTGGCGTGGCCGCCTTGGGCGGCGTTGCTGGTGCCGCTGCAGGCGCCGGTGCCTTGGGGTCGGTCGTCGCCCGGGGTTCCGTTGCCGCCACTTTCGGCGCGGGCAACGCTGCCATGCGGGTGCGGGCCAGCGGGGCGAAGGTGCCGTTCGGGAACTTATCCAGATAGGCCTGTAGCTCGGCCGGCGAATTGCTACCCTTGACCGCGTCCCACAGCGCCAGTTCAAGGGACGGCTGCGCTACCGGGGCTGCCGCGGTCGCCGCCTGCTGCTGCTTGAAATAGAAGTCGCCGACCAGGGACGACGCTTCCCACGGCGTCTGCGCACCATTGGAACGCCGCGTGACGTTGGCGCGTACCGTCTTGAACACTTCCTCGACCTTCAGGCCGGGCTGGCGCACGGCGCGCAGCAGTTCCTCGGTATAAAGCCCGTTCTCGCCGGTGCCGTCGGCGGCGACTTTGCCCGGTGCGGTGGCATAGGCGATCAGGGTGCCTTCCGGTGCGTTGATCTGCGCCAGGCCGCCGCCGACGCTGCGGAAGCGCCGCTCGAAGGGATTGTTGCGGCAAGCGTCCAGGATGACCATGTTGACCTTCGACTTGGCCGCTGTCATTTGGTCGAGCACGACATCGACATCGACGGTTTCCAGCCGTACCCGCTGTTCCGATTTGATTTCCGCATCGATGGGAATCAGGAAATTGCGGCCGCTGACCTGCATGCCGTGGCCGGCGTAGTAAAACAGGCCGGTGGCGCCTTCCTGCAGCTTTTCGCCGAAATCGGCGATGCCTTTCTCCATCTCGGTCTTGGAGGCGTTCTGCCGCAAAATGACGGTAAAGCCCTGTTCGGTCAGGGCGGCGGCCATGGCCTTGGCATCGTTGACGGGATTGCGCAGCGGCGACTCGCGATAGGCCGAATTGCCGATAATCAGGGCAATACGCATGGGATCGGCGGCTTCGGCTGCCGCGGCGGACAGCAAAAGGGTGCCCAACAGGGCTAAAATCGCGATAATCGGTCGAAAGTGCACGCCATACCCTCCCGCAACTCCGGCCGAAGCCCAAAAATAGCATGGCGCCGGTGCCAAGGGAACGGCCTAGAGGTACCGGCGGCGGGAAACCGCCCCTGCGCCGTCCCTTGACGCCCCGCCAAGGGCCTATAGACTAATTTCCCGTGGATACGAACGTGTCGCCGAAGCAGCAGGTCCCTTCCTTCGCCGCGTGGGTCCTACCGGTGCTGAAGTTCGCGTTGAGCCGATGCACGCCTACCGCCAGACCGACGTCCGGTCCACGATGACCTGCCGGCAACGGTTGCCACCACCTGTTATCCAGCCGGTATCCAAGACCGGCGGGCCGAAGCTTCGACCGGCCCAGTTCATTTGACGATTTCATCCGGAAGAACAACGTCTTATAAGTAACCAAACGGTAAGCAGGAGGCCTCCTCATGGCGAAAGCCACCCGGAAACCCGCAGCCCGGCCGACGGGCAAGCCCGCCGCGGTGCGCGCCAAACCGGCTGTTAAGCCAGCGGCCAAGGCTCAAAAGCCAGCGGCAAAGCCCGCAGCAAAGCCTGCCGCCAAACCAGCCGCCAAACCAGCCGCCAAACCAGCCGCCAAACCAGCCGAAGAAATAAAAAATTATCATTTATTAGTTGATGGGTGTGATTTTACGCCATTAAATA
>CAMCUA010000218.1 GCA_945878455.1 Asaia bogorensis
CATGTTTGCTTGAGTGATCAAACAAAAATCTGATAGGATGCCTTATGCCGTTTGGGCAAGGAGCAGCCCAAAAGACATAAAGGAAGCAAGGGTTTATGGAGGTTACTGCGCGACTGGCGACGTGTTGAATAGAGCATACGGCGAGTAGAAGAAATTCCACCTTACTCTTCCAAAGGCTTGATGATTTCAAACCCCTTGGCGGGAAATAGTGGTGCCGCAGGAGGGACTCGAACCCCCGACCCTCGCATTACGAATGCGATGCTCTACCAACTGAGCTACTGCGGCGCCGAAAGCGACGGGCTGGTGCCCGGCGACAAGGCGTGCTGCGGCCCTAATTACTGCCAGCGACTGTCAGCGTCAACGCATTCGCCCGGATAGCGGGATCGGGACTCCGGACTGGCCTGGCGCCGGCATGGGCCTTATGGTGCCGGCGATGAGCATTCCGAGATGAGCACAGCGGCCCCCTTGCCGAGCCTTGCCGGCCTCTTGGCGGCTGCGCTTTCCCCGGTTCTCGGCGGCGATGCCCTCACCGTGCCGTGGCTGGTGGCGGGTGCGGCCTGTCGTCACACCCAGTGGTTTTCCCGTTCCGCCTTTGCTTTATCGGCGCTGGTCGCGGCACGGCGCCGTACCATCGGCGGTGGCGATCCGGTCTTGTGGCTGCCCGACTATTTCTGCAACCAGTCGAGCGGTCCGGCGCGGCTGGCCGGGGCGCGCATCGTCCATTACCCGATTACGGCAAACCTGGAACCGGACTGGGCGGCCTGCCGCGAACGGGCGGCGGCAGGGCCGCCGGATCTGTTCGTCCTCGTTCACTATTTCGGCCGGTCGGTCGACGGCGTCCCGGCGCGGAGCTTTTGCGACTCGGTCGGTGCCGCCCTGATCGAGGACGCTGCCCATGTCCTGGCCCCGGTCGGCGGCATCGGCACGTGGGGCGACGCCGTGCTATACAGCCCCCATAAACTTTTCGCCCTTCCCGACGGCGCCCTGTTGCTGACGCGTGACAAGCTGGACGCGGTCGTACCATCGGAATCGCCGTCGCCCTGGCCCTGGCTGGTCCGCCGTTTGCTGCAAAAGGCGCTGCCCGATACTTTGCGTGCAGCGGCGATCCGCCGGCGCCTTCCCGCCTTCGAGAGCGACCCGCCTTTTGCCACCTTGCCCGCCACCCCGGCGCCGAGCCGGATGGCGCTGTCACTGCTGGCGCGGGTCGATACCGCCGCCGAAGCGGCGGCGCGGCGGCGCAATGGCGAGCTATGGAAGGCCGCCCTGGCCGTGTCGTCTGCAATCCAGTGCTTCGGCGAGGCGCCGTTGGGCGCGCCCTACCGCTTCGTTGCCGTCGCGGCGGGAGAGTCCGCTGCGGCACCCTATGCCCGCTTTCGTGCTCGTGGCTGCCCGGTGGAAAGCTGGCCGGATTTGGCACCCGAGGTGTTATTCGATCCGCCGCGCCACGCCTTGGCTATCGGCTTGCGCCGAAGGCTGCTGTTCTTGCCGGTGCACAGTGGGGTGACGGCGGCCGACATTCGCCGCTGGACCGCGTGATCCCCGGGTTCAGAGGCAGTTGACCGCCAGAGCGTCGAGTCGCTGGCGGGCCGCCCGATAGCGTCCGTCCAGGCCGCCCTCCAGCGCCAAGTGCCGCCAGGCTGGCAGCGCCGTCAGATCGATGTGATCGCCGCGCAAGGCCAGCGGATGGGTGGTACCGTCGTTAGCGCCGCGCACGCCACTGCGGCAATAGCGATAGCGCCCGGCGATGATCCGCATGGCCTCGGCATCGATGCTGTCGATATCGCCGAAGGGATAGGCAAACCAGGTGACCGGCGTTCCCAACCGGGCTTCGATGCGTGCACCTGAGTCGAGGATTTCGCGGGCGAGATCCTCGCCGCGCACGGCGCTCAGCCGACGGTGCGTCAGCGAATGGGCGCCGATGGTGTGGCCGGCAGCGGCCAGTGCCTCGATTGCGTCCCAAGACATCGGCTGCAGGCGGCGGTCCAATTCGTCGCCGCCGATCCGCCCATCGAAGATGCCCGTCGCTACCGCCGCGGGCTGTTTGTCCGGGGCAAGATCGATCAAACCGGGACACACGAAAAACAGCGCGGCGACACCGGCCGGGCCGAGGATGTCGCGGGCGACCTCGGCATTGGAAACGAAACCGTCGTCGAAGCTGAACAGGCAGGGCGATTTGCCGCGCCGGGCCGGCACGCGTTGCGGGTTGTCGAGCCAGGATGCCGCCTCTTCCGGGCTCAGAACACCATGCTGCCGGCGCACGCGATCAACCAATGCTGCGCAAGCCTCCCGTTCGGTGGCGGGCACGTCGTGTAGCAACAGGATGCGAAAGCCATTCTCGCCGACAATGGCTGTTTTCAAACGGTGCAGGGTCAGCAACGGCCCGGCCAGGCGATGGCGCCAGGCAGCGGTCATTGGATCGCCGCCCTTGCGCGGCCGACCCGCCAGCGGACCAGCCGGCCGAATGGTCCTGCGGGCACGGCCTCGATCTCGTTGGTCAGGCGATAGGGCACGCCGCCCAGGCCTTCCTTGAAGCGGCGGATGCCTTCGGGGGTCACTATGGGGTCGAGCCCGCCGACATCGAAGACGGCGCAACCTCTGGACTTGGCGGACACCATTGCTTGCCATAACAGGCTTTGTCCCGCGCCGTGCCGGCGGCCGGCTTCGCCGACAACACCGGCCAGATATTCTGCCGTCCCGCCGCTGCGGGCGATCAGGGCCCATCCGATAACCGCGCCGGCCACATGGGCGGCCATCAGGTCGAGTGTCTCGCCGCTGGCGGCGGCCAGCACTCGCAGCAGTTCGGGCGTGACGCTGGTCGCCACTTGGCGTTCGGCTAGGAAGTTCCGATAGTCGTCGAGGAAAGCCGCGAAAGGCGCGCTGCCGGCAATGGCTGCGATCGGCTCAACAATCACAGGCCCGCGTTCCGCTTTGTTCAACACATTGCGCCACTTCTGTTGCAGACCGGCGCGCAGGGCCTCGACCGATAGCGTCAGGTTGATGCGGGCCGAAGCCCAGCCTGGCGAAACAGTCCTGGCAAATCCAGGCGGGGCTTCCCTGCCGAAACCATCGTCGGCAACCGGCGGGGCCACACGAAGGTAGAAACCGCGTTCCGCAACATAATGCCGGCGCAGCGCCGCCAGCAGGGTCAGGATGTGGCGTGGATCGGTCTCATCGCCGTCGCGTTGCCTCAGTGGCCCCCGGCCGACCCAGGCGAGGCCGCCGGGTAGGCCCAGGGGCAGCGGTCGCAGCAGAACCTGAACCGTTCCGGCAATGGATCCATCGTCGTGGTGAAACACCCCGCGCTCGACGTGCCAGGGGCCGCCTTGCACCTTGGCCTCGCCATAAGCCCAGGACTGGGGTAGGGCCAGGTCCGGGCAGCCCCCGGCGTGACGCTGCCAGGTTGCCCGGTCCAGGGCATCGATGCTTAGCGTCAGCATGACCCGGCCTCAGCCGGCGGCCTCCTTGGCCAACGGTTGGGCATGGGTAGCGGGTCGTGCCGTCAGCGCTTTTGGCGCGGTCGGCGCGGTCAGGCGGGTGGCGTGCGCCGGGGTCCGCCACGCGTGACTGTCGAAGGCGTCGCAGGCGGCGCAGACCGGCACCCATGCCGCTACCACGCTGCCGCACGACCCGCAGCACCAAGCCGGGTCGGGATCGGCGCGCGAGGCTTGCATCAGCCAGGCGCGCGCTGCCTCTAGATTGCTGTGTTCCTCTTCCTCCAAGCGGGCCATCAGCCGGCAGATTGCGGCAGATGGATCGCCGCCGCCGGCCTGGCTCAGGTGCTCTCGGGCTTCGCCCCACAACCGGGCGTCGAGGGCGGCCTCGGCCAGCGCCAGGCGGCTTTCGCGATGTTCCGGGTTGGCGGCAACCAACTGCTGAACCGCCTTGACGGTTTGCAAGGGTTCGCCACCGGATTGGGCGGCGCGTAAGGCCACCAACAGATCCGGATGCGGGGCCTGGGCCCAGGTGCGCTCCACCGTCTTCAGCGCGCGCGAACGCTTGCCCCGGCTATGCCACAGGTGCGCCAGCCAGGCGGCGGCGGGAACGAAGGCCGGGTGCAGGTCGTTGGCTTTGCGCGCCCGGCGCAAGGCTTCCTCCGAGTCCCCTGCTGCTTCGGCCGCGCGGCCACGCATGTATTCGACGACGGCACGCCGTCGGCGCGCCGTGTCGGCGTCGAGCAGCCGGGCACGCGCTGATTCATCGAGGGTGGCTTCGGCGTCGGCCCATTGGCCGCTGCCGACCTGCAGATCGAACAGGCTGCCCGCCACCCAGGCGCTACGCGGCTGCAACCGATAGGCGCGGCGGGCCAGGTCCAGCGCGGTGGCGCGGTCGCGCTGGCGCAAGGCCTGGGTGAGCAGGCCGCGCAGGCCGAGGAAGGCCATTTCCGGGCGCGCCAGCATGGCGGTGAAGAACGTGTTTGCCGCCTGCTCGTCGCCGGCGAGTTGGGCGGTCTGCGCCTGCAGCAGCATGGTCAGCGGCGGATCGTCGACCAGCACGTCGGCGCGCCGGCTTTGCTGGCGGGCTTCGTCGACGTCGCCGGCGGCGACTGCGACCATACCGGCGCTCAGCGCCTTGTAGCCGCGGCGGCGGCGGCGCTCGTGCAGGACGCGGCGTAGGCGCGCCGGGGTGTAGCGCACGAACAGCCAGGCGCGATACGCCAGCGCGACCATCACGGCGACGGCGGCGACGGCGGCGATCAGCACGCCGACCGACGTGTCGATGCGATAATTCTGCCAGCGCAGGGTGACGCTGCCCGGATGGTCGGCCAGCCACATGGCGAGCAGAGCCAGTACGGTCAGCGCGATGCCATAGCGGATGCCGCGGGCCATGGCTCAGCCGCCCTTGCCGCCGGCGGCGAGGCGGGTGTCGAGTTGCGCCAAGGCCCGCTCGGCGGTCAGCCGCGTGCGGGCATCCTCCAGCCAGCCAAAGGCTGCCTCGGCGGGCGTCCCGTGCAGGCGTTCCAACGCGCTCACTGCCGCCGTCAGGTCGTCGTTGCTGAGTGCCGATTCGGCCCGCGACACGGCGACATCCGCGTCGGGGATGCCGTCCGGGCCGTCGATACGGCGCACCGTGATCAGACCCTTGAGACGTTCGATGGTGCTGGCCATCCAGCCGCTGCCCGGCGGTGCCCTGTCGGCGCCGACGATTTCCTTGGCAACGGCGTCGAACCGGCGGCGCAGCACAGCTACCGTGGGAACGCCCCGCGACGCGTGTGGCATTAGCGCGGTCAGCGCCCGGACATCGCCGCCGGCTTCGTGCAGTGCCGCCTCGACGGCGGCCAATTCCTGGCGGAAGGGCGCGGGCGAGGCCAAGGCTTGACGCAGGCCGGCAAGCGCCACGGCGAATTCAAGGCGCGCCGCTGGCGCCGCTGCCGGGCGTTCCGTCGCTGTGGCGATGGCAAGCCGTTCGATGCGCAGGGTCAAGGCGGCGAATGCTTCGGCCAGTTCCCGCTGGCGTGCGGC
>CAMCUA010000219.1 GCA_945878455.1 Asaia bogorensis
GTTGGCGGTGCAGGAGGCGAGCAGCGGGCAGGCGCGACAGATGGCAGGGTCGCTCTTGTAGTGGCGGTAGCCGGAGCGGGCGGTCGTCGCATAGGCGAGAAGCTGGCCCTGCGGGCAGCGGTAGCCGTCGGCCTGCGGCTCGTAGGCAAAAGCCGAAGGCGGCATCATGCCGGGCTTCGGCGGGGTCGGCCGGCGGTAGCCGGTGACACCGGGAATGGCGCGTTCTTCCAGTCCGTGGGCGATGCCCGCCGTGGCGTAGCCGGCGTCGAGCCCGACGGCGCGCACATCGAAGCCGAAGCGCCGGCGCTGGCGGTCGAGACGGCCGAGATAGACAATGCTGTCGTGCACATTGGCCGGCGTCGCGAAGGTATCGGTGACGATGCCCATCTTGCCGTCGACCGTGCGGTGGTCGAGGTAGAAGAAGCCTTTCGGCTTGCCCTCGCGCACCATGTAGCCGGCCTCGGGATCGGTGCGGCTGATCTTGGTTTCCTGGCTCGCCGGCTGGCGTTCCTTCGCCTTCAATGGCTTCTTGCCGTGAGCGGCGCGGTCTTCATCGATGGCTGCGTCCAGTGCCTCCCAGTAGTCGGACCGCGACTTGGCGAGGATCGCCTTGTCGTAGCGGTTCTTGTTGGCGTTGGCCTTCAGATGCGTCGAATCAGTGTAAAGCACAGCGCCGTCCACCAGGCCGTGGCCAATGGCCTGCTCGACAATGCCGTCGAAAATGTCCTGCGCCACGCTGGTGTCGTTGTAGCGCCGCCGCCGGTTCTGGCTCAGCGTCGAGGCGTCGAACACAGGGTCCGTCAGCCGCAGCCCCAGGAACCAGCGATAGGCCACATTCACCTCGATCTCGCGTATCAACTGGCGCTCCGAGCGGATACCGAACAGGTAGCCGGTGAACAGCGCCTTGAACATCACAACCGGATCGAGCGCGGGACGCCCGTTGTCGGCGCTGTACAACCCCACAACACGGTCATGGATGAACGAAAAATCGATCACCGCGTCGATCTTGCGAAGCAGATGATCCTTCGGAACAAGGCCCTCTAACGTCACAATCTCAAGCGCCGTCTGTTCCGGTCCAAGCTTTCTGAGCATCCAAAATAGAATCACAAAGGCCCCGCTTATACGAGGCCTTTGTCAGCAATCTGGGGCGCTCTTGGCGCGCCTCTTCGCACGTTGGTAAGAAAAAGGGCGCTCTTGGCGCGGCGAAGGGCGGGTTGCTAGACTGCCGCCTTCTTTCCACGGCAGCGGGGGAACGCACCATGACGACCGCCAACGACAACGACTTGGCCGCGCTCAAGGCCTGGTTTTCCACCTGGGATAAACTGGTCGACGCGGTCGATTTCACGTCGGCGCGCCATCTGTTTCACGACGACGTGGTCGGCTTCGGCACACGCATGGATTCGGTGAGCGGGCTCGACGCCCTGGAACGCCATCAGTGGCGCAACGTGTGGCCGACCATCGACGGCTTCCGCTTCGCCACCGACACCCTGCAGGCGATGATCTCCCCCGACCGCCTGCAAGCCACCGCCGTCATCGCCTGGTCGTCCACCGGCTATCACGAGGACGGCAAAACCTACACCCGCAACGGCCGCGCCACCGTGGTCTTCACGCGGGCCGACACGCTCTCCCCCTGGCTCGGGCGGCACACCCACATGTCGCTCAACCCCGGCACCCCGCAACGCTCCCACGGCAAGAAGCCGGAACGGGTGGCGGCGTAAGGCAAACGCCGCAGCGCCTGCCCGTCCTTCGAGACGACGCTGCGCGTCGCCTCAGGACGAGGAAAAATAACAAACCTCGTCCTGAGGAGCACCGCAGGTGCGTCTCGAAGGACGGGCCGGCGACGGGCTTGGCGCGGCCGAAGACCGGGAGATGCGGAGATCGCACCGCAAGCCGAGCAGTCCCCGACCTGACGCCCCCCATCCCCGTGCTACGCAAGGGCGTCCCGAACACCCCACCGACAACGTGAGCGCGCGCCATGGCCTCCAAGGAAGAGCTTCTCGCCCTCGCCCGCCAAGGCGCCGACGCCTGGAACAAATGGCGCCGCGAGAACCCCGAGGAAGTCGTCGACTTCTCCGGCGTCGATTTCACACAAGACGAAAACTGGCAATTATCGTTTAGTGAGTTCGAATTTGGGAACCGCACTCAATTCAAAAAGGCAACTTTTGGGAATATGGCTAAGTTCGCACACACAACATTTGGGGACCTCACCAATTTCTCTAGTGCGACATTTGGGAATAGCGCTCTATTCGAGGGTGCCACATTTGGGAACAGGGCCAATTTTTCTTCCGCAATGTTTGGGAATAACTCGAGATTCAGTGGCCAGGATGTGACCATCGCCAGCGCCATGCCCTTCGGCGCCACCGCCAAGCCGGCCTTCGAGGCGGCAGTCGAACTGCTGTTCAAGGTAGCGGAGCCCGACATCGTCGACATCCCCTGGCAAATCCAAGCCGCCTCGGCGACACAAGGCATCGTCAACCTGATCCTGGTCTTCCTGCTCGGCCTGGCGCTACGCAATCACTTCAAGGTCAAGTGAAGCACCCCCGCCTCACAGCGGAATCCACGAAAACTCCCGCGTGTAGTGCATGTAGCCGACGTTAACCCCGGCGCGCAGGCCGACGCCGGTGCGGATCGGCGCTTGGATGATGTCGCCCGATTGCTGATAGTTCACGCCGACCCCGGCGATGAAATAGAAGCTGCCGTCCACGGCCGGGAAGCGCTGGAACAGCTTTTCGACGCTGGGCAGGCGATAGATCAGGATGAACATCTTCGAAGCATCCGCCCCCAGGTCGAAGCCCAGGCTGGGCCCCTGCCAATAGACCTTGCGCGTGCCGCCGGCCTTGCGGTTGAGCGTGCCCTCGCCATAGCGCAGGCCGATGCCGATGGCGCCCGAGGCTTCGTGGCCGGCGATATAGGCGTTCGGCCGGCCCTGGTCGGCGAAGACCTTCTCGATGGCTTTGGCCAGGCCTTCCGTGGTGGCGCCGAAAAAGCCGGTGGCCTTGGCCACGATCTCGTCCTTGCTGTAGGTGTCCTTGTCGGACGCTTTGGCGGCGGGCTTGGCGGGTGGTTTGGTCTCGGCCGGCTTGCTCTGCGCCAGCCCCGGCCGGGGTCCGGCCAGCAGCAGCGCGGCGGAACCGGCGGCAAGTTGGAACAGGCGGCGGCGGTCCATGGCATCCTCCCTGAATCGATTCGGCGCGGTCGCAAGTTTAGGTCCACACCCCTTCGCTTGCCACCCCCTCAGCCCAAGGGTGATGCCTTCCTCGCCGCCCGGGCATCGAAGCGCGCCACGTCGACGACGACGCGCTCGTGCGTGCCTTCGCCGATGGTGTCAATGCCGTCGTGGGCGGAGACGTTGAAGAACAGGCGGTTGCCCCGCACCTCGGTCAGCACGGCGGTGGCCGTCACCGTCAGGCCAACCGGCGTCGCCGCGATATGGCTGACCGCGAGGTGGGTGCCCAGGCTCTGGTGCCCCGCGGCCAGGAACCGTTCGGCGGCATCCAAGGCGGCGGCCTCCATCAGGTTGATCATCACCGGCGTCCCCAGCACGCGGATGCGCCCGCTGCCGATGCGGGGCGCCGTATGTTCCTCGCCGACCGTCAAGCGGGCAGTGCCGGTCTGGCCGGGCTTCAGGGCATCGTCCATGGCAGGGTCCTGGCAGTGGACCGCCAGGATAACCCCTCGTGCCGACAAGGAAACACCGGCGTTCAATGGCCTAGCGCGGCAGCCGGTAGCGGATGGTCAGCGTCTCCTCGTGTCCCGGAGTGGCGGAGGTCAGGATTTCATCGTCCGCCCGCCGCTCGGCCAGCATGGCGCGGGCGCAGTGCGGCATGGCGTGCAGGCGGGCCGGATAGCCGCCGATGTGGCGGTGCAGCTCGCCGGCATTGACGTCGAGCTGGCGCTGTCCCGCCTGCTTCGCCCGTTCCAGGCGGCGCAGCAGCTCGGAACGGAAAACGGCGGCATCGACCGGTATCATGCAAGTCCCCCGGGCCGGTGACCTGTTCAGCATAACTCCGCCGTGGGACGGCGCAATGCCCGAGGCGCCGGCGCGGCGCGGCGCCAAAAAAAAGGCCGCCAAAGCGGCGGCCTTCTGAGTTTGGTCTTGAGGGAGGAAACGCGGGCACCTTAGCCGCCGGTCGCCGTCGCCGCTGTGACGGGTGTCACAGGTGGCGAACATTTCAACCAACCGACAGCCTATCGAGTACGGCCCTGACCTCGCCATAGCTTTGCGCCAGGTGATGCGCGCCCGCCGCCGTCAGGCGTTCAGCATGGCCGTCGCGGATGTGGGTTCCGGCCAACAGGCCGATGACGGTCATGCCGGCCGCCACCCCGGCTTCGACGCCGAGCCGACTGTCCTCGATCACCACCGTACGGGCCGGCGCCGCGCCCATCTCACGGGCGGCGTAAAGGAACAGGTCCGGATGCGGCTTGCCGCGTTCCACATGCACGGCGGCGCTGAACAGCTTGTCACCGAAATGCGCGGCCAGGCCGATGCGCTCCAGGCACAGCGCTAACCAGGCCGGCGTGCTGGACGACGCGATGCAGCGTCGCCCCGCGCCGAGGCCGCGCACGAAATCCACCGCACCCGCCACAGCCGTCAGTTCGCTGGCCGCCCAGGCGCGGATTTCCGCCCGCCGCCGGGCGGCGAATTCCTCGGGCAGCGGCCGGCCGATCTCGGCTTCGATGGCCCGCGCGCAATCGTCCCAGCGCCGGCCCATGTAGAGACGCAACGAATCCTCCAGCGTCGTCGGATGGCCAAGCTCGGTCAGCGCGCGGGCCAGCGTCGCATTGGCGATGGTTTCGCTGTCGACGATGACGCCGTCGAAATCGAAGATGAGCAGGTCCATGCCCGCGAGATTAGCCATCGCTGGCCCGGCTGGCCACCCACGTCGCCAGCCACCGATCTCAACCCAGCGCCGCCAGCCGTGGAAGAGATCAGGGAATCGGCTGCGGATGTGGGCGTGAACAGAGAGCGCCCACCGCCCTGCCGTCAACCTGTCGTGGAAGTACGCAATTGATTGCCGTGACAAATTCAGGCTGAGTACCCGAGGCGGCGTGAATTAAAGGAACATCACAATCAACCCTCGCCACGCTGTCTGACGTTCAGACGCCATTCGCCCCCCGGCCCGCCGGAAACCTCTCCATGTCCCTCCAGGATCAAAGCCCCAGGAACGGCACCGCCGCGGCGACCCCTCAGGATCCCGTCCTGCCCGTTCCCGTCGGCGGGGCTGGCGGACTCCCGGCCGCCGGCAGGTCCGGCCTGCTGATGTTCGGACTGTCGGCATTTTCGTTGGCCTTGATCGCCGGCATGTGGTTGTCGGTCGAAGGCCTCATCGCGCAAGAGCGTGAGCAACGGATCGATGAAGTGCGGCGCCAAAACGCCAATCTGGCGCATACCTTGAAGCAGCACGCCGAAGATAGCCTGTCGCAAGTCGACGCCCTGGTCGAAGCCATTATCA
>CAMCUA010000220.1 GCA_945878455.1 Asaia bogorensis
TCCTGTTCCCCCTCACCCTCCCGCTGACGCGGGCCCCTCCCTCTCCCCAAAAGGGGCGAGGGAAATGAATAAGGCGAAGGGAATCCGGCTCAAGCCCCCGCCACCCCGGCCTCGCGGGCGCAGGCGGTCAGGTAGTCGCGCGAATCGGCGCGGTCGTCGATGCTGCCGAAGGCGTTCATGAAGTGGCCCTTGAAGCCGATCTTCTCCAATCGGCGGAACAAGTGGACGAAATCCAGGTTGCCCTGGCCAGGAACCAAGTGCTCCTCGTGCGTGCCCCAGCAATCGGCAAGGCGCACTTCGTAGCAGCGGCTCATATCCATGTTGTCGAGGAAGCCGTCGATGCCTTCGGGAACCAGATGGGCGTGATTGGCGGTAAAGGTCCACTTGAAGTTCGGCGAGACGATGGCATCGAAGTAGTAGCGGCATTCCTCGACGTTGTGGGCCAGGTAATGCACCTCGGCCATGTCCGGTTCCCAGTTGAGATTTTCTAGCAGCAGCAGGACGCCTTTTTCTTCGGCATAGGCGGCGGCCCGCTTCAATCGGTCGCGGCCGGCCTCCATGCGCACCGCCTTGTCGGCGGTAAAATGCAATCCGGCATGCACATCCACCCACTCGGCCTTCAACCGCGCCGCCACGTCGATATAGCCGCGCAGATAGGCTTCGGCGCCGTCGCGGAGAAAAGGTGCAATCTCGGCCGTATTGACCGCCGAACTGGTATGTAGGCCGAGATGGATGCCATGACGGGCACAGGCCTCGCGCACGCCCTTGCAGCGCGCCTCGTCGAAGGACTCCAGCGCATTGGGCGGCGTGTCGGTGCGCACGTCGATATAATGGACTTGTTTGGCGACAGCCCACTCGATGGCGGCCTCGATGGCGATTTTATTGCCGACGTCGGCGCCAATGCGGTCACGGAATTTCATCGCCAGTTCTCCTCTTGCCCCTGTTCCAGTCTGCGTAGTGTTGCCGATTTC
This sequence comes from Asaia bogorensis, assembly GCA_945878455.1. Lineage (GTDB taxonomy): Bacteria > Pseudomonadota > Alphaproteobacteria > Rhodospirillales > CAMCUA01 > CAMCUA01. Next base: position 972 of record CAMCUA010000220.1, read on the forward strand.
CATAGTCTGCGAAAGGCACCGTAAGGCGGCATCGTTGTCGCTCGGTGAATTCCGTCCTAGCGAGAACAGGGGCTTTCATGCGAGCCTGCGCGCTATTCTCATCGGCGTTCGGCAGGGTGCTTAGACCATGACAGACCACGACTACTTTCCGCCTGCCCATGGCGGCACCTGGGCAACCGAGTCGCCGGAAAAATCTGGATTCGATGCCGCCCGTCTGGCCGAAGCGGTGCGCTTTTCCATTGAGCACGAGACGTCCTGGGGACGCGATTTCCAGGCCGGCGTCCAGGAACAGATGCACGAGCCGGCACCGTACAACACCTTCCTCGGGCCGCTGCGCGAGCGCACCGGACCGAACGGCCTGATCCTCAAGGGCGGGCGCATCGTCGCCGAATGGGGCGATACCACGCGCGCCGACATGACCTTCAGCATTACCAAAAGCTATCTGTCGACCTGCGCCGGCCTGGGCTTCGACGACGGTTTGATTCCCAACCTCGACGCCCCGGTGCGCGAACTGGTCGACGATGGCGGCTTCGAGCCTCCGCACAACCACACCATCACCTGGCGCCAACTGTTGCAGCAGACCAGCGAGTGGGAAGGCACCCTGTGGGACCGGCCGGACTGGCTGGACCATAACCGGGCGGTTGGCGGCGGTGCCGGCTCCGACCCCGACAAGGGTAAGAAGCGGCAACTGCAAAAGCCGGGCACCTTTTGGGAATACAACGATATCCGGGTCAACCGAGCCAGCCTGGCCGTGCTCAGAGTGTGGAAGCGGCCGCTGCCCGAAGTCTTGGCCGAACGCATCATGTGCCCCATCGGCGCCTCCACCGATTGGGAGTGGCATGGCTATCGCAATTCCACGGTCACCATCGGCGGGCGGGACATCGTCTCCGTCTCCGGCGGCGGCCATTGGGGCGGTGGCATGTTTATCGGTTCGCGCGACCATGCCAGACTCGGCCTGCTGATGTTGCGTCGCGGCCAGTGGAACGGCCGCCGCCTGCTATCCGAATTCTGGGTCGACGAAGCCGCGAAGCCCTGCGCCATCCAATCCGGCTATGGCTTGATGTGGTGGCTGAACACCACGGGCGGCCAATCGGGCAGCGCGCCGCGTTCGGCTTACTTCGCCCGTGGCGCCGGTTGCCATGCCATCTGCGTCGATCCCGAACACGACATGGTGGTGGTGGTCCGCTGGATCGACCGCGCGTCGGTCGGCGGCTTCTTCGACCGGATCATGGCGGCATTGCGCTGAGGCTGAAAAGCAACGGACCCGCCCTCGGACGGGTCCGCGCCATCGTTACTCGAAAGTCTTAGAACGGCCGGTCGCCGCGGACCAGGATGCGATACAGCATGCGGTGCTGGTTGGGATCGTAATCGAAACCGGCCTTGTGCAGGGCAGCGCGGTTATCCCAAATCAGCATGTCGCCCAACTTCCATTCATGGACGTAGACAAACTCCGGTTTGGTCAGATGCGTCGTCACTTCGGCGATGAACTCCTGGCTCTCTTCCGGGCTCATGCCGACGATGTGGTCCAGCTTGGAAGGATGGAACCAAACCGCCTTGGTGCCGTTTACCGGATGGGTGCGCACCAGGGGATGGGTGACCTGCTTGATGTTCTTTTCAGCCTGTTCGCGGACGACATCCGGATTGCTCAACTTGGCGGCTCGGCCCACCAGCTGGTTGACCGTCTGCATGCCGTCGACTTTTTTCTTCAAGGCCTCGGGCAGCGCCTGGTAAGCCGCGCGGGCGTTGCATAGCGAGGTTCCGCCGCCACGATCCGGCAGTGCGACCGGGAATAGGGTCGTGTACTTCGGCGGCATTTCCTGATTGGTGTGGTCGGAATGCCACTTGGCGTCCGTCGCCACCTTGGCCTGCTTGCCTTCGCTGTTCTTGTAGCGGTTCGAGAGCGAACTGACCAAGGGCATGCCGGGCAGCACATAGCGCTGATTCTGATCCGGCATCACCTCCCCGAACAGTCCCGCGGCAGCCAGAAATTCACCCGGCGTAAACTTCTGATCGCGGATGACCAGGGCGATGTTGTCGATCAGGGCGTCGGTCAATTGCTGGCGGGTCTTCTCGCCCATCGGCTGTTTCAGGTCGATGCCCCTGACCTCGACGCCAACGTTCTTCGACAATTTGTTGAACTTCAGCGTCGGTTCTGCGGCGATAACGTTCATGGTCGGCTCTCCCCGTAAGGGTTGCGCAGCGGTCAATTCAACAGGAATTCTGGCGATCGGCGGCGCATAACCGGCGAGGGCCGCCAGGACATATATGGCGCGGGAGAATTAGAGGAGGGGTCTTGAGCTTTGTCAATCCGGCTGCCACCCTTTCCCTTTCGGAGGAAGCGAACCATGAGCATCGATAAGGCGACACCGGGAACTACTTTTCCGGCCATAGACGTTCGCACTACTGCGGGCACCACCTACCCGCTGGCTTTTAGGGCAAAGGTCGAAGCGCGTATCAAGCGGCGTCTCGGCGATGTCGTCGGGCTCAGCCAATTCGGCATCAACCTGGTCACCATGCCGCCAGGAGCCTGGTCGTCGCAGCGCCATTGGCACGCCCAGGAGGATGAATTTATCTATATCATCTCCGGCGAACTGGTGCTGGTCACCGGCAGCGGCGAGACGGTGATGCGTGCCGGCGACTGCACAGGATTTCCCGCCGGACACGCAGATGGTCACCATCTGATCAACCGAACCGATATGGACGCGACCTATATTGAAGTTGGCACCCGCTCGCCCGACGAAGACGTCGATTATCCGGATATCGATATGATCGCGCGCCGGCGAGCCGGCAAATCGGCCTACCTCAACCGCAAGGGCGAGCCTTACTGAAGCCGATGCCCCCAACTAGCATTCACTACGTAGCGGCCCGCAGCGCCCAGACCTATCCCTTGGACCTACCCCTGTGGTGGGCGCCTGACGGCAGCGGCCATGTCAACCTGAGCCCCGGCCCCGGCATCGGGCGGGACGATATCGACCGCCATGCACGCGGCCCGTGGCGGTATCGCGCTGCTTTGGCGCTCGAACCGGGGCCCATGGTCTCGTTGGGCGAGGGCGGCACGCCCCTGGTGCCGAAGCGCTGGGACGGTGCCGACGTGCAATTCAAGCTCGAATTCATGGCGCCCACCGGCTCGTTCAAGGATCGCGGCACGGCGGTTATGGTCAGCTACCTCAAGCAGCGCGGCGTTGGTGCGCTGATCGAAGACTCCTCGGGCAATGCCGGCGCGGCGGTCGCCGCCTATGCGGCAGCGGCGGGAATGGGCTGCCGCGTTTTCGTGCCGGCTGCGGCCTCGCCGGCCAAACTGGTGCAAATGCGTGCCACCGGCGCGGACGTGATCCCGATCGCCGGCACCCGTTCGGCGGTGACCGAAGCGGCCATCGCGGCAGCGGCCGCTCCCGGTGCCTTCTATGCCAGCCATAACCGACAACCCTTCTTTCTCGAAGGTACCAAAACGCTGGCTTACGAACTGTGGGAGGATCTGGACTTTCGCGCCCCCGACGCGGTGGTCACGCCGGTTGGCGGCGGCGGCAATTTGCTGGGGTGCTACATCGGTTTTACCGAGCTGCTGCACCGAGGCGAGATCGCCCGCATGCCGCGGCTCTATGCGGTACAACCCGCGGCCTGCGCGCCACTGGTGGCGGCACACCAGGTCCGGTCCAAGACAGTCGCCGCCGTAACCGCCGGCGAGACGGTGGCCGAAGGCATCGTCATTGCCGATCCCGTGCGTGGAGCGGAGATGTTGGCGGCGCTCCGTGACAGCGGCGGCGGAGCCGTCGCCGTCGAGGACAGCGAAACAATCACGGCCCTCGACCGCCTTTCCCGCATGGGTTTGTTCGTCGAACCGACGTCGGCGGCGGCCGGTGCCGGTCTGTCGCGGCTTCTTGCCGAGGGAGCCATCCGCCCCGGCGAGACGGTGGCCGTGATCCTGACAGGCAGCGGCCTGAAGGCGGCGCCCCTTATCGGCAACCTGCTCGGCTGCTGAACGGCAACCAGTCGGGTGCCCAGCCGTTTCTTTGTTTAGCGCATGCTTCCGCGCATCGACAACAGCAAGGAAACCGCCATGACCGCCAAGCCCACCGGAACGCACCGGGTCCCCAAGACGCAGCCACCCCTCGAAGAACCGGATGTGGAAGCAGGCGAATCCGCCGCTGGCGGTGCGCCAGAGTACAATCCAGCCACAGTCAACGCGCCGACGGTCGAAAGCCTGCGCGACAACGACTACGCCATCTATCGCGAGAAGAAGGAATAGGCATCCGCCGTTCGGACATCTTTCTCTCCTGGTGACAAAGGCCATCTCCCCCCTATATAGAGCGTGCGTCCCTCGCTGGCAGTC
>CAMCUA010000221.1 GCA_945878455.1 Asaia bogorensis
GCTCGCCGTGCCGCCTTGCGCCAATACGATCTCCGCCTCGCGCAGCTTGCCGATAACTTCTTCAGGCCCGTGCTTCTTGCCCATGTTCCGTCTCCTTCAGGGTCCAGTCTAAGTTAACTTTTGGACCGCTCTAAAGGGGGCAGATCACTTTTCCGTTCGTTTTTCCTATCCGATGACCTTCTGGCGCCGCAGCTGATCCAGCATCGCGGCATCATAGCCCAACAGGTGGCCCAAGATGTCGTCCGTATGCTGGCCGGGTGTCGGCACGCAACCAACCCGGCCGGGTGTTTCCGACAGCTTCATCGCCACACCCGGTACGTGGACTTCGCCGGCCAGGGCATCGTCGCGCTTGACCAGCATCTCGCGCTCCCAGACGTGCGGATCGGTCACAACGTCGGGGATATTCTTGACCGGTGCGACTGGAATGCTCAGGTCCATCAGGGTCCGGCAAATCTCGTCCATGGTTCGCGCTGCGCACCAGGCGTCCAACAGTCGCCGGCGGTCGCCGGACGGGGCGCCGCTTTCCGTGGTTCCGCCGTCGATCAGTTTTTGCAGGCGGAGACCCATCTCGCGCCCGGTGGCGGAGATGACCACCCAACCGTCCTTGGCACGGAAGGGGGGACGGCCGTCCTCGCCGCCTTCCTCGCCGGTGGCTAGGTAATAGGCGGCAGGGATTTCGACCAGGGTCAGTGCCGAATCGAGCAGGCAGCAGTCGACGACCTGGCCTTGTCCCGTGCGTTCCCGGTGGCGCAAGGCGGCGAGCGTGCCGATGGTAGCGTGCAGCGAGGTGATGCGGTCGATGATCGATGAGGCGGTGCCGAGCGGTTGGCCGACCGGCTTACCGGTCAGTGACATCAGGCCGCTCATGGCCTGGCCGAGCGGATCGAAGGCTGGGCGTTCGGCATAGGGACCGTATTGGCCGAAGCCGGAGACCGAGACCATGATGATGCCGGGGTTCAACACCTTCAGTTGCTCGTAGCCGAAACCCATCGTCTGCATGGTGCCGGGCCGGAAATTTTCCAGCACGATGTCGGCGGTCTTGACCAGCCCGGCGAATATCTCGGCGCCGCGCGCTGTGCGCATGTCGAGGCAGATGCTCTTCTTGCCCCGGTTATAGACTGTGAAATAGATGCTTTGGCCGCGCACGACGGGGGCTTTCTTGCGCGTCTCCTCGCCACCCAGGCGCTCGACCTTGATAACCTCGGCGCCGAGGTCGGACAGGATCATGCCGCTGCGCGGGCCGGCTTGATAACGCGCCAGTTCGAGCACGCGCACGCCTTCCAGACTTTGGCTCATGGTGCTTCCCTCCTTCAGTAGACGACGTTACTCGGCCGCTTTCTTCTCGATGTTCTCATAGGCTCGGCCGGCGGCCAGAATTCTCTCGGTGCCGATTACCTCGTTCAGGCCGACGAAATCGAACATGCGCGGCATCATCGAGGCGCTGGTCCCGTTGGCCTTTAGCACGGCGTAATACTCCTGCACGGTCTTGGCCAAGGCGCGGACGACGCCGGCGGGGAATATCACCAGGCTGAAGCCGAGGGCATCGAGTTCCTGCACCGACTTCAACGGCGTGCGACCGCCTTCGATCATATTGGCCATCAACGGCACACGCCTGCCGAAGCGCTTGACGATGCCGTGCATCTGTTCGTCGTTTTCCGGGGCCTCGACGAAGACCACATCGGCGCCAGCCTCCAGGTAAGCCTCGCCGCGGTCGAGTGCGCGCTCGAAACCTTCCACCGCGATGGCATCGGTGCGGGCGATCACCAAGGTCTTGTCGCGGGCATCGAGAGCGGCGTGAATCTTACCGACCATCTCGCCGGTGGGGATCAGGTTCTTGCCCTTGAGGTGGCCGCAACGCTTGGGAAAGCCCTGGTCTTCCAATTGCACGGCCGAGGCGCCGGCGCGTTCCAACACGCGCATGGTACGCTGTACGTTGATGGCATTGCCCCAGCCGGTGTCGCCATCGGCGATGACGGGCACGTCGACCCGCTCGCGAATACGGAACATGACGTCGGCAACCTCATGGAGCGACAGCAGGCCGATATCCGGCTTGCCCAACAGGGTGTAGGCCATGGCGGCGCCGGATAGATAAATCGCCTCGAAGCCGGCCTCGGCGGCCATGGCGGCGGAAAAGGCGTCGTAAACGCCGGGGCAGAGCAGCGCCGGGGCCTGCTGCAGCCGGGCCTTTAATGTGTGCTCCATGTCGTCCCTCCCGAATGAAACGCCGATACGTTGCCTGCTGTGTTGTTGTTTTACGCCCCGTTGCCGGGTCTCGGCCAGAGGAAGTCAGGGCCGAGGTCGGCCAGGCGGGGACAGCCCAGCTGCTTCATGTTGACGGTCACTTCCTGGCGCATGATGTGGATGGCCTTATCGATCCCCGGCCGCCCGGCTGCCGCCGCGCCATACAGGGTGGGGCGTCCGAACATCACCGCCTTGGCGCCCAGGCACAGGGCGATCAGAATGTCCGAGCCCCGGCGGATTCCACTATCGAATATCAGCGGCAGTCGGTCCGATGTCATCCGGCGGATGGCCGGCAGAACCTCCAACGGTGCCGGCGCGCGGTCGAGTTGACGGGCGCCATGGTTGGAAACGATCAAACCGTCGGCTCCTGCTTTCATGGCACGCAGCGCATCGTCCGGATGCAGGATGCCTTTGACCAGCAGGGTGCGCGGCCACATGGCGCGGATCCGTGCAAAAGTCTCCCAAGTCTGGCCGCTAGCTGGCGTCTGCGTCGCCATGACGTCGGCGACCTCATCGGCGCTGGCGCCGTCGCGGGCGTATTTGGTCCAGACATCCATCTTGGGTAGGCCGCCGCTCAACAGATAACGGGTCGTCCATCCCGGATGGGTCAGGGCATCGAAAACCATTCTCGGCGACAAGCGCAACGGACGTTTGAAGCCATTGCGGAAGTTGCGTTCGCGCAAGGAGGAGACGGGCACGTCCACGGTGAGCACCAGTGTGCTTATGCCGGCACCTTCGGCGCGCCGGATCATGTCCTCGGAATATGTCCACGCCTTGGAACCGTAGAGTTGAAACCAAGTATGCTCCGGCGCCGCCTTGGCGGCCGCTTCGATGCTGGCCGTGCCGGAACCGGACAGGACGAACGGGATGTTCGCGGCTCGCGCCGCCTCGGCCAGCATGATGTCGGCGCCGGGGCGGAACAGGCCGGCGATTCCGGTCGGGGCGATACCGAACGGGCTAGCATAGGTCCTGCCGAACAACTCCACAGACTGATCGATGGTTTCTACGTCGATCAGATAGCGTGGCAGCAACGCGTGGCGGTCGAAGGCGGCCCGGTTGCGCTCCAATCCCAATTCGTCCTCGGCGCCGCCCTCGATGAAGTCGAAGGCAAAGCGCGGCAGCGTTCGCTGGGCCAACTTGCGGATATCGTCGATATTGATGGCGTGATCGATCTTCATCCCTGAGCCCCGATGCCGTGGCGCCTGCTGGTGGGCGCGTGAAGTGCTTGTTTCTCGGTCCCTGTTGTTGGGCATGTAACCCGAAACTGGCGCCGACGGCCAGCGGCTTCCCGCGTTCTCCCTGCTCCGAATGGGCAATCTGGCCATTAGCGAGTAGCGCATAAATCACGTAACATGGCGCATGTTTACTGAGGTAAAAATGGAGATCGGCCATGGCCCCGAATAGCGATCCTTGGGCATTTCCCGACCCTGACGTGCTGGTTGCCGAACAGGGCCGGAGGTCGGTCGTGCTAGGTGGCGGCTGTTTCTGGTGTACCGAAGCCGTTTACCGCGACCTGGAAGGCGTCATCTCGGTTCGTCCCGGCTATGCCGGCGATGCCAAGGAGCTGGCCGACTACGAGACCGTGTGTTCCGGACGCACCGAGCATGCCGAAGTGATCGAGATCGTCTACGACGCGGCCAAGCTCGGTCTAGGCCCCATCCTCAAAATCTTCTTTTCCATTGCCCACGATCCGACGCAGAAGGATGGCCAAGGCAACGATTTCGGCCGGCAATATCGCTCCGTCATTTTTTACGCCGACGACGCCCAGAAACGCATGGCTGCGGCCTATATCGTACAGCTCGACAAGGCCCGTATCCTGGGCGCCCCCATCGTCACCGAACTCACGCCGTTGGAGATTTTTTATCCGGCCGAGGATTATCATCACGACTACGCGGCGCGTAATCCGGGCCAACCTTATATTCAGGCCGTATCCGCGCCGAAGGTGCGAAAGCTGAAAGTAGTGCACGGTGCCCTGCTGAAGAAGGGTGCCGCCAGCGGAGGAGCGCATCATGGCTGACAAAAGTACAGAATCGCCAGTGGCATTCGATCTGACGCCGCCAACCAAGGCGCAACGCGATAGCCTGTCGGGAGAACTCACCGATGCGGAGCGTAACGTCCTGTTGCGCCACGGCACGGAAGCGCCGTTCTGCGGTACCTTACTCAATGAAAAGCGACCCGGTATCTTTACCTGCCGACTGTGCGGCCTACCCCTTTTCCGGGCCGGCGCCAAATTCGAGAGTGGCACCGGTTGGCCGAGCTTTACGCAACCCGTAGCCAAGGAACACCTGAAATACATCCGCGATGGCAGTTACGGCATGGTGCGTACCGAAATCGTCTGCGGCCGCTGCGACAGCCATCAAGGTCACGTTTTCCCCGATGGGCCGCCGCCGACACACGAGCGCTACTGCATCAATTCCGTCTCGTTGGCCTTCACGCCGGACGACAGTCCCTTGCCCGACAAGCTCGGTCGTGGCGGACCGGAAGGAAAGGTCTGGAAGTAGCGTTAACCGCTGACGGCGTTGCAACGGACTTTATGTTTTAGGCGGTGCCCGCCACACCGCCGGGCAGGATAAGAGTGGCGCGGAGGCCTCCGAGAGGCGAATCGCTCAATTCGCTCGAACCGCCATATAGCGCTGAAATGTCGCGTACAATCGACAGTCCTAGGCCGCTGCCGGGTTTGCTTTCATCGGCCCGGCGGCCCCGGTCGAACAGATAAGGGCGCAGCGCTGGATCTACCCCGGCGCCGTCGTCATCGACGGTGATGACGATTTGCAAGCCGCCGCTTCCGGTCGCCGCTTGCGAACGCGCCGCGATTTGCACCTGAGAATGCGCCCACTTGCAGGCGTTGTCGGTCAGGTTGCCGAGCATCTCTTCTAGGTCGTGCTGTTCGCCACGGAAGGTCAGACCCGGCTCGCAATCGACCGTCAGGCCGAGCTTGCTGGCGGCATAGATCTTTTCCAAGGTGCGGGCCATCGCCTGCATGGCCGGTAGCAGTTCCGTGTGGGAGCGCGGTAAGGGCACGTTGCCGATGGCCCGAGTGCGTGACAGATA
>CAMCUA010000222.1 GCA_945878455.1 Asaia bogorensis
CGCCTTCATCTGGAAGGTGGGGAAGCCGCCAACGGTGACCGCACGGTCGAAGGACCATTTCACGTCCTTGGCCGTGATCGGTGTGCCATCGTGGAACTTGGCGTCGCGGCGCAGTTTGAAGGTCGCCGACATGTCTGTGAGATTCCAGTCGGTCGCCAGTTCCGGCTCGTAGACGTCACGGTCGTAGGGCTCGGTGCCGTCCGCCAGCATCTTCTTGCCGTGGGTGAACAGCCGGTCGTAGCAGTTCCAGGCCACCTCGTAGCCGGGGCGGTTGGTGCCGACGCCGTGGATGTCGACGTTGTTGGGACCGCTTTCGGTGACCAGGAGCAGCGTCTCGTTGCGAGTTTGCGCTGCAGCGGAGCGGATGAAGGGCGCGCCGATGGGGCTCAACGCCCCCGCTGCTAACGCCGTGGACTTGAGGAAACGGCGACGGTTCATGGTACCTCCTTGACTGGATCTGGAACGGTATCAGGCAAGCGACGTGCCAACCGGGATGGGATTGAGAAATATCTTCTAATTGATTGAAATCAGATTGATTTATGAAGACATGGAGCGAAAGCCGGAGCATGGGCGCGCCGGAAGTTGCTTATGATCTATGCAACGGCGACGCGCGCCCGCTCAGCGCGCTGGATATTATCTAATTTAAAATATTAAAAATAATATGTATCATGCTATAAATTAATAAATTAATTCATCTGTTAATCCAATTTCTCCGAAACGATAAAGTGAATGCAATCCGGGCTAGGCAAATAGCGGACAGGTATTTTCATGCCATTCCGGCGGCAACGCGCACATCCGGTTGGGTGCCGAGGCGTCAGGCGCCATGGCCGGTCTTCGCATCTGCGGCATCGTCGCCACGGCTGCCCTCTTCATGCGGGCTCGCCAGCCGCCGCTGACGATGGCCACCATGCCGTCGAGCCGGATCGCCTCCGCCATGTTCTGTCCCATGCTTTGGCTTCCGTCTCAGCCAGTGCAATCGGCTCAGGGCAAGCGGTTGGCCAGCAGGTGGTCGGCGATCTGTGCCGCGGCCTGGTCGATGGCCTCTTGCGTCGTTCCCGCGAAGATGGTTCCCGACGACGATTGCCCCTTGGCCACGAAATTGCCCATCGACTTGCCGGCCTTGCTGTCGAACACGTCGACCTGGGTGGAAATTTCCGCTTTCCCGGCGAAGGCGCCGAGCAGGATGCGCACCCCCTGGGCGACCTCGCTTACGGAAAGGATATTGACCTTCACTTGATAGTCCGCCGCGTTACTGGCCGTCAGCGCCTTGAACACGTTCTTGCTGACGAGCTGGGCGACGATGGCCTGCTTCAGCGCGTTGGCGCTCTCCGCCTTGTCGGGGACCGCCGAGGTCACCTCGACCCCGGCCGACTTCTTGCCGTCCAGTGCTGTAAGACCGGCGGCCTTAACGTCAACGGCGCCTGTCGCCACCCAAGCGGAGAAGAAAGCGACAACGGCGAGGGTCAACAGGCGATTCATGGTGGGGGTTCCCTTGGCGCGGCACCGTCGGCGTTTGATCGGCGTCTCGGCGGATTATGCGGGCGCCGCCGGGGATCGCCAATAGGCTCGGGGAAGGTCGGCTCGGCGGTATGGCAGGCCGCAATCCCCGCCAGGCGTGCTATCCCGGCAACGGCGGGGTAGCATCGGCCGCAGACCGACGTTGCCGTTTGCAGCGATGGGCGTGCTATCCCGGCAACGGCGTGGTAGCATCGGCGGTGAAGATGGTTGGGGTGACGTGTCGCCTGAACGCGCCGCTCAACAACCAGGGACCTTGCACCTCCATTTCCTGGCACGGCTGTTGCACGTGGCAGGGGCAGGGGGGCATCTCGAGTACGCCCTTTCACAATTTGCAGCGCTGCGACAGCGCGAAAGGCTTTTTTCCCATGTCGATGACACCTAAAAGCGCGGGCGCTACGGCTCCCGGCGCGGCGACGGCCGCGTCGAAGAAAACCATCAACCTAGCCCTGCAGGGAGGCGGCGCCCATGGCGCCTTCGGCTGGGGCGTCATGGACAAATTCCTCGAAGACGGCCGCATCGATGTCGAAGGCCTGTCGGCCACCAGCGCCGGTTCGATGAACGCGGTGGTTTACGCCTACGGCAAGCTGCGCGGTAACGACGGCGCCCGCCAGGCGCTGCACGACTTCTGGAAGGCCATCTCGGACGCCGGGCAAAAGTTCGCCATGCCGCGCATGCCCTGGGACACGGGCGTGCAGAAGGAAAACCCGCTTCAGGATATGATGAAGTCGATGCTCAGCGTCTTCTCGCCCTATCAGATGAACCCAACCAACTACAATCCGCTGCGCGATGTTCTCGAACAGCAGGTCGACTTCGAGGAACTGGATCGCAGCAGCAAGACCAAGCTGTTCATCTGCGCCACCAACGTGCGCACCGGCAAGGCCAGGATCTTCCACACGGCGGAAGTCACCGCCGACGTGGTGCTGGCCTCCGCCTGCCTGCCGCAGGTTTTCCAGGCCGTGGAGATCGACGGCGAACATTACTGGGACGGCGGCTACATGGGCAATCCGGTGCTCTATCCGCTCTTCTATCACACCGATTCCCGCGATGTGTGCATCCTGCACATCAACCCGATCGAACGGCCGGGCGTGCCCACCACCTCGGCCGACATCGCCAACCGCCTCAACGAAATCACCTTCAATTCCTCGCTGATCAAGGAATTGCGCGCTGTCTATTTTGTCCAGAAGCTGCTCGACGACGACTGGATCAAGGAAGAGCATCGCGACAAGCTGAAGTCCGTGCTGATCCACTCGCTGCGCGCCGATGTCGCCATGTCGGATCTGTCGTCGGCCAGCAAAATGTCCAGCGATTGGAAATTCCTCACCATGCTGCGCGACCGCGGCCGGGCGCTCGCCGCCGAATGGCTGAAGCATCACTTCGACGATATCGGCGTGCGCGCCACCGTCGACCTGAAGCGGGAATTCCTCTAAGCCCCGCCGCGCCTTCTCTGCCGGCGGGCCGTTGTCAGGCCGCCGCCCCGATGGTCGGGATGTTGCTGGTATCGATGTCCCGCTCCGCGTGCCAGGCGTCGTGGTTGGCCTGCAACCTGATCCAGAATCCGGCGCCGTTGCCGAACAGCTTGCCCAGGCGGGCCGCCACAGCGGGCGAGACGGGCTTCTTCTCGTCCAGGATATCGTAGAGGAGCTGGCGCGAGATGCCGAGCAGCCGGGCGATCTCGGCCTTCGGCCGTTTCACGGCGGGAAGCACGTCCTCGCGCAGAACCTCGCCCGGATGCGTCGGGCAGAGGTCCGGGTGGAAGATGGCGGGGTATTCGGTCATGGCGGGATACTCGGTTATAGGGGTTATGACGTCGCTTCAGTGGTATTGCTCGAAGTCGACCGCGTAGGCATCCCCGTCGCGGAATTCGAAGGTGATGCACCACGGCCCGTTGACGTGAACCGAATAGCGGGTCGGCACGAAGCCCCTCAGGGCATGGAAGTCGAAGCCGGGAACATTCATGTCCTCCGGTGTCGCGGCGGCGTGCAGTTGGAACAGGCGGGCCAGCGTGCGTCTATGCATCCGGGCGTCGATCCTGCGGGTCGTTTTCGTCGACACTAGCTCGGCAAGAGCCTTGCTTTTGAACGTCCTGATCATGAATTATATGTATACTATTTATCGACATATATCGATAAAAGATTTACATATTGAAGGACGTGGCGGCCGCCTCACCGCTCCGGCGGCAAGACCCGGTATTCCCCTTCGATGATCGGGCCGTCGAAGCGGGAGTATGGGGATGCGTCGAACGGCCGCGGCGGCCGCGGCCTCATCAGCGCTGCGACGCCCATGACCAGCGGCACGATCAGGGCGGCGAACAGCGCCACCCAGGTGACCCATCCCACCAATAGCAGGGCAACCACCGCCAAAGCGGCGCTCGCCAACCCGATGCCCGAAAACCCTGTGCCCGCAAGCTGGGCAGTTGGTGAACCGAAAATACGGCAGCGCATGATTCCTCCATGGCGGGGCATACGGCCTCGTCGCCCGCGCCGGAGGCAAACCTAACCAGCCGCACCTGTACCTACGATGGCCGCTCCATAAATAATTTGTCATGTGGCGCCGCCTCGTGGTCCGATCCCGCTGCTTGAGTCCCAAGCAGCAGGTGAATAGGCCCACCAAACCAATGCCTAATGGCAAAGGATTGCCGCGCGTCGGCACACCCACTAACTCTAAGCGGCAAGTGCTGTAATCTGTGGCATAGGCCGCCGGGGCTCCCCCATCCCTGTTGGCGCCCGCATCGGCAAAGGAGACGGCTGTCATGTCCAACCGCTACGCGAGCTTTCCGTCCACGGCGCGCCTTCTCTACCTCGTCCCGCTGCTGGCCCTTTTGCTGACCGGCTGCGGCGTCAACGACATCCCGACCTACGAGGAACTGGCCAAGGCCAAATGGTCGGACGTGCAGAACCAGTATCAACGCCGCGCCGACCTCATCCCCAATCTGGTCGAAACCGTCAAAGGCTTCGCCCAGCAGGAACGCACCGTGCTCGAAGCGGTGACGGCGGCGCGCGCCAGCGCCACCGCGATCAAGGTCGACGCCAGCACCATCACCGACCCTGAAGCCTTCAAGAAATTCCAGGACGCCCAGGCGCAAGTGTCCGGCGCGCTCGGCCGCCTGCTCGTCGTCGTCGAAAGATACCCGGACCTCAAGTCGAACCAGAATTTCCTCGCCCTGCAATCGCAGCTCGAAGGAACGGAAAACCGTATCGCGGTGGCGCGGCGCGACTACATCGAGGCGGTGCGCCTTTATAACACCGAGCTGAAGACCTTCCCCGGCCGCCTCTGGGCCTCGGTGCTCTATAGCGACAACAAGCCGATGCAGGAATTCGCCGTGTCCGAGGAAACCAAACAGGTGCCGCAGGTAAAGTTCTAGGTCCCAGCCATGGCCCGCCGCGCTATCGCTTCGGCCCTTGTGCTGATCCTGGCGATCTGCGCCGGCGCGGCGTTGGCGCTGACCTTTCCCACCCTGTCGGGCCGCGTCGTCGACGAGGCAGGGTTGCTGTCGGCCAGTGAGCGCGCCGCGCTCACTGAAACCTTGGCCGCGCTGGAAGCCAAGACGACGGCGCAACTCGTCGTCGTCACGCTCAAATCCCTGCAAGGCACCACCGTCGAGGACTACGGCTATCAATTGGGCCGGCACTGGCAGATCGGCCAGAAAGACAAGAACAACGGTGTTCTGCTGATTGTCGCCCCCAACGACCGCATCGTGCGCATCGAGGTCGGTTACGGCCTGGAAGGGACGCTGACCGACGCGCTGACCAAGACGATCATCGAG
>CAMCUA010000223.1 GCA_945878455.1 Asaia bogorensis
AGGCGCTGAAGCTATCGCGGAAGGTCATTTCGCTGGCGGTCTTACCGGCCTTGGCGGAAAGAAATCCGGCATTCTGGCTCTTGTCTTCGCCGATCTGCGCCGGATCGGAGGAAAATACGGTCAGTCCACTGAGGTTGTAGATCTTGACCTTGACGACGGGCAAACCCGCCAGCTGGCGCCCCACGGCTTCGTGGATGAGGGTTACTTCCGGACGCCGTGGCAGTTCCCCCCTGGCGATGGCAGATGCACCGCGCACATAGTCGGCAAAGTCGGTCCAGAAGGTATTGGCAAAAATCTGCGTGATGGCTTCGTTGTTGCGTGACGCATGCTCCTGCAAGGCGTTCAACGCGAAGGAGCGATAAAATAACAGCAGCACCGCAAGGACGGCAAAAAGGCCGATCAAGCTGGTGATGGAGAAAAGACGGGTGAGCGACAGGGACTTTTCTGGCAATGCAGGAGCATCGCCACTTGGCCCCTCGCGCGGGAATTCCTTGGCTGCGCTGTCAGCGCTCACGACGATATCCTTGGATCACTGGGATCCTGCACTGACCTATCGCCTTCCGGTTATAACCGACGGGAGCGGACGTGCATGGCCCACACCGCTGGAAGACCTCCCGTCCAACGTTGCGCAAGGGCGTGACATTTCCGGCCCATATTCCCGCCTAGAACATAAATCGGGGGGATACTGGCACAATTCCCCGGCGGCTCACCCTACGCAGACGGATAGGTTCTACCACCGCATTCGGTGCCGGCCGGCAATCGGACCGTCGTCGTCATAACAGCGGTAGGCTCAGCGCCAGTGCAATGGGACTTCGCCAACAACCCGCGAAGCCCCGCTGACGAATCGACGGATTGCTATAGACTGTCGCAACCAGGGCAGCGATTCTCTAGGACACCGATGGCTGACAGCGCGCGCGCCGCTACCGCGATGGCCCCGTTCCGGGTGTCGGGTGACCACGACCGGCTGATCGTTCACGATCCGCAGAGCGCCAGTTCCTATCATTTCGCCGTCATCGACATCGGTTCCAATTCGGTACGGCTGGTGGTCTACGACGACATTTCGCGCGCACCGTTTCCGCGCTTCAATGAAAAGTCCCTGTGCGGATTGGGTGCCGGGCTCGACGCGCATGGCCGGTTGTCGAAGGCCTCGATCGAACGCACAGTACGCGCCGTCAATCGCTTCTGCGTTATCGCCCGGGCGATGAATGTCGACCGCATCGACGCCTTCGCCACCGAGGCGACGCGGCGCGCCGCCAATGGCGCCGACCTGGTTAGCGCCATCCTGGAGCGCAGCGGCCTGCACGTCCGCGTGCTGAGCGGCAGCGAGGAGGCCACGTATAGCGCGCTCGGCGTCGTTTCGGGCTTTTGCCGGCCCCAGGGGATGGCCGGCGATATGGGTGGTGGCAGCCTGGAGATCGCCGAAATCCTCGGCGACCGGGTGGGCGAGCGCACCGTCAGCCTGCCGCTCGGCGCCTTGCCGGTATCGGCGATTCTGGCCGGCGGCCTGGCCGGCGCCAAGCAACGGATCGACGACATCCTGGCGCAAAATTTGCCAGCCTTCGCCGCCGATCCGGTGTTCTACGCCATTGGCGGCGGCTGGCGGGCATTGGCGCGGATTCACCTCGCCATGAAGAATCCACCGATCGGCATCGTCCACGGCTATGCCATCGACGCCAAGGAGGCCCGCGCCTTCGCCCGGACCATTCAGCGCATGACGCCCGAAGCGCTGGCCAACATGCCCGGAATTCCATCGCGGCGCGGCGTTACCCTGCCGGCGGCGGCCTTGGTGCTCGACCGCGCCATCAAGGCGCTGAAGATCGAGCGCGTCGTGTTTTCCGCCCTTGGCCTGCGCGAGGGCTGGCTTTACGCCCACCTTTCCGCCGAGGACCGCCACCGCGATCCCTTGATCGAGGGAGCCCGCTCCCTGGCCCAGTCAGCGGCGCGGGTGCCAGCCTTCGGTGACGCCCTGGTACGCTGGACGGCGTTGCTCTTTCAGGGCGAGTCGGCCGAGGAACGGCGCCTGCGCATCGGCGTCTGCCTGCTGTCGGATATTTCCTGGCGCGACCACCCGGACACCCGGGCCACGGAAAGCTTCCGCCGCTTGCTGACCTTTCCGTTCATCGGCATCGACAGCATGGAACGGGCCTTCCTGGCCACCGCGGTGCATGCCCGCTATCGCGGCAAATCCGACGATCCCGCCCTGGAATCGGCAAAGACCCTGCTGACGGAAGCACAGCGCCGCCGGGCCGGCATTCTCGGCCGCGCCCTGTCGCTCGGCTATCGCCTGTCGGGCAGCGTACCGACCATCCTCGACGGCGCCCGGTTGCAGACGTGGTCGGGTGTGGCCCGCCTGGAGGTCGCCGACCGCGACAGCGTTCCCGATAGCGATGCGGTGCGCACACGCCTGCGCCAATTCGCCCGGGCGGCCGGACTCAACCGCGCCGAAATCCGCGTTGGCACCTCGCCGGTCATCGACGTCTTCGACGTTTGAGCGGAGCCACCGAAGGTCCGCCGTCGCCACCGCTTCAGCGGCATCGCCGGCGAAAGGCGGTCACGTGGTCGGGCAGCGGCGTGCCTGCCGTCAGACGCGCATCGGGGATCGGCGGGCCGGCAACCGGGCGCAGCGGAATGATGCCGGCCCAAACGTCGAGGCCGTAGTCGGCTTCATCGTCGTTGGGTGGGCCGGTGCGGATCTTGGCCGAAGCTTCGTCGATGACCAGGGACAAGAGCGTGGTGGCCTTCAACTCCTGGCGGGTCGGCGGCCGGATGACGCTGCTACGCCCCGGAAACAGGCCATCGATGAACCGGTCCAAATGCGCGGTCTTGTCCGCGTCGGCCATCTTTTCGGCGCGCCCGAACAGCATCGCCGAGCGGTAGTTGGCGGAATGGTGAAAACCGGAGCGGGCCAGCACCAGGCCATCGACATGGGTGACGGTCAGGCAGACCGGAGCGCCCGCCGTCTGGCGCAGCATGCGGCTGGCCGACGAACCGTGCCAATAGACCCGGTCGGCCTCGCGCCAATAGAGGGTCGGCGTGACATAGGGCGCGCCGTCGATGACATAGCCGACGTGGCAGACAAAGCCCGCGTCGAGGATAGCATCCAACGTGGCACGGTCGTAGTGGCCGCGCTTGGGCAGACGGCGCACCCGCGTGCGCGG
Source organism: Asaia bogorensis (assembly GCA_945878455.1). Taxonomy (GTDB): domain Bacteria; phylum Pseudomonadota; class Alphaproteobacteria; order Rhodospirillales; family CAMCUA01; genus CAMCUA01. The sequence continues at coordinate 3,159 of CAMCUA010000223.1, forward strand.
GCTCTGGGCGGCTTGGCGGCAGCAGTCATCCGCGGCTACTCCCCGGTTCGTTACAGCAGGATCCTATCGGCAATGCCCGGATCGCTGAAGTCCACCTTGCACGGCGGCAGCGCTCTACCCTAGGCTAGGGGGAGACGCAGCAGGGAGGATGACATGAGCTTGGAAATCGTGCCGCTAGGCGGCAAGCTGGGTGCCGAAGTGCGCGGCATCGATGCCGGTGACGCCATCGCCGACGCCGATCAGGCCGTATTACGCCAGGCGCTCGGCGAGCACCTGACCCTGCTGTTTCGCGGCCAAGACCTGGTGCCGGTCGACAGGCACATCCGCTTCGCCCAGACCTTCGGCCCCTTGGGCGCCATCGCCGACACACTGATCGGCATGGGCAAGCGCAAGTACCAGCCCGGCGAAATTCCGGAATGCGTCAGCGTCATTTCCAACATCAAGCAGGACGGCCAGGCCATCGGCAGCCTGGGCGACGGCGAATGCTTCTGGCACAACGACAGCTGCTTTGCCGACGTGCCGCCGAAGGCCTGCGTGCTGCATTCCATCGAAATTCCCAAGGAAGGCGGCAATACCGCCTTCCTCAGCATGGTCGACGCGCTGGAGTCCCTGCCCGCCGACCTGCGCCGCCGCATCGAAGGCAAGAAGATCCGCCATTCCAAGGTCTATACCAGCGCCGGCGACATCCGCCCCCAATACGCCGGTAACTTCGACGTCGCCAACCAGCCGGGACCGGAGCATCCGATCGTCTGCACCCTGCCGGAAAGCGGCAAGCAGGTGCTGTTCCTCGGCCGCCGGCTGGGCGCCTATATCGTCGGCCTGCCGGTCGCCGAAAGCGAGGACCTGCTCGACACCCTGTGGGCGCACACGGTGCAGGACCACCGCGTCTGGTCGCATCGCTGGGCGCTGGGCGACGTGGTGGTGTGGGACAACCGCACCACCATGCACCACCGCGATCCCTTCGACCCCAATGCCCGGCGGCGCATGCACAAGGTCCAGGTGGCGGGCACGCGGCCGGCGTGAGAGCGGCGTTCCGCCGTCGAGGAACAATAGGCATGAAATATAAAATCGTTCTGAAGCGGACCGACGAGGGCTACAGCGTCAATTGTCCCGGCCTGCTGGGCTGATGGTCGCAAGGCGCGACCGAGTCCGAGGCCATCGACAACATCCGCGATGCCATCGGAGAGTATCAAGCGGCGGTTGTCGCAACCCTGGTCGAGGATGTCCGTGAAGTCGACGTGGCTAGATAGCCTTCGCTCCGGATTCTCTAATGTAAAGAAGGCGCCACCCCCCTCCTTCTCCCCAGCTGGGGAGAAGGTCGGGATGAGGGGGGACCGGTGATGGCCGAATATAATATGCCCCCTGCCGTCGCGAGTTTTGAGCATTCAAACCGGAAAGGCCTGTTCCCCCTCACCCTCCCGCTGACGCGGGCCCCTCCCTCTCCCCACGGCAGCTTCGCTGCCATCAAATGATTGCCAGCGAAGCTGACAGGGAGAGGGGATTTTGGCCGGCGTCGCTGGCCGCCATCCCAGGAGCAACCATGACCATTCCCGTCACGCGCCTCGGCAAAACCGGCCTCAAGGTCTCGCGCCTGGCGCTCGGCACCATGACCTTCGGCACGCAAACGCCGGAGGATGTGGCGCAGGCGATCATGGACAAGGCGGTCGATGCCGGCCTGAGCTTCTTCGACACGGCGGACAGCTATCCGGCGGGCCGGGCGACGCCGGGCCTGACCGAGGAGATCGTCGGCCGCTGGCTGAAGACCCGGCGTTCGTCGGTCATCATCGCGACCAAGGGCTTCGGCAAGGTCGGACCCAACCCGTGGGACGGGGGCAGTTCGCGCAAGCACCTGCTCGACGCCATCGACGGCTCGCTGAAACGGCTGCAGACCGACTACGTCGACCTTTACCAGTTGCACCACTGCGACGCGGCAACGCCGCTCGAGGAGTCGCTGGAGGCGCTCGACACCATCGTCAGGTCGGGCCGGGCGCGCTATGTCGGCGTCTGCAACTTCTTCGCCTATCGGGTGGCGCAGGCACAGGGCCTGTCGGCGCTGAAAAACTTGGTGCACGTCGTCTCGGTACAGCCGCGCTACAATCTGCTGTTTCGCGAGATCGAGCGCG
>CAMCUA010000224.1 GCA_945878455.1 Asaia bogorensis
GCCTCGGTTACCGGCCACCGGCCCCGGAAACCGCGACGCCGCCATTGCCGCCTTCCGGTTCCGCTTCGCTCCACCTACAGCCGGCAATGGCCAGGGAGGAAGCAATGCACTAACATTCAACCCGGACCACCTAATGGGGGCCGATCAGCCGTGGCTCCAATTATGTAATAATATAACATTTCCTTGACAGGCCTGGCATTGAAAGGCTACGCCGTCGGCCATGAAGCGATTTTTGCGCATCGGCCTGATCGGGTTGTTTTTTTCCGCCCAGACTTTGGCGCTGGTTCACACCGCCAAGCATGGCTTCGTGGACCATGACCACGACGGCCGATCCTGCGATGTCGTCCTCTTCGTCAAAGCATTCCACGCCGCCGATGCGCCATCGGTGGCCGTGGCTATCGCACCGGATATCTTGTCCGCCGAGCCGGTTCGTTCCATCGCCGATGTGGCTGTCGTTGTCCCGCGCGACCGTGCATTCCCTCCCCGTGCCCCGCCCGTTCTCTGCTCCTTAGCGTAAGTCCAAATCCAACGCGTTTAGGAACGGAGTACCACCATGCGTAAGCTCACGCTGGGCGCGGCCATGGCCGCTGCCCTGATCCCGTTCGCATCGGCGGCGCGCGCGGCCGATGCCGATGTCGAGGCCCTGCGACGAGAAATCCAGACGATGCGGCAGACCTATGAAGGGCGCATTACCGACCTCGAATCCAAACTCAATGAGCTGGAAAAAGTATCCCCCCAGCCTGTCACGGCCGCTACATCCAGCGGCGGCGCAGCTGCTACGTCCAGCGTCAGTGGGGCCGGCGGGCGGGCTTCCGGCGACACCGCCTTCAACCCGGCCATCGGCCTTATTCTCAATGGACGATTTTCAGCCTTTTCCAAGGATAGCTCCTCTTTCGGCGGCTTTGCCGTCGGCGAGGAAGGAGAGCGCGGCAAGGAGAGCTTTGCCATCGACGAATCGGAGCTCAACTTTTCGGCCAGCGTCGACGATAAATTTGCCGGCAGCCTCACCGTCGCCATCGTCCGCGAGGACGGTGCGGACAAGATCGAGTTGGAGGAAGCCTATGTGAAGAGCCTTCCCGGTTTGGGCTTGCCGGATGGGCTCGGCCTGAAATTCGGCCGGGCGCTTTGGACCTTCGGAGCGCTCAATGAGCACCACGCCCACACCGACAGTTTCGCTGACCGGTCGTTGCCTTACCGCGCCTTCCTTAACAACGCCTTCAACGATGATGGAATCGAGGCATCTTGGGTTCTGCCCACCGACCTCTACAGCGAGGTCGGCGTCGGTGCTTTCCGCGGCGACGATTATCCTTTCGGCAGCACCGACGGTGCCAAGCTAGGCGGATGGTCCGCTTTCGGCCGCATCGGCGGCGACATCGGCCCCCGACAAAACTGGCGTCTCGGCGGCTATGTTCTATCGGGAACCACCGACAGCCGAAGCACGGGCGAAGATGCCGTGATCTTCGCCGGCGACTCCCGACTCTACGCCGTCGATCTTCGTTACGCCTGGGCGCCCACCGGCAATGCCAGAGAGCAGGAACTCAGCCTGCTCGGCGAATACATGTGGCGCAAGGAGGATGGCACTTACGACGACACTGGCTTGGGATCAGGTCCCATTCCCTATGAACGGAACGCGTCGGGCTGGTATGTCCAGGCCGTCTACAAGTTCTTGCCGCAATGGCGTGCCGGGCTGCGCTACAGCAGGCTCGATGCGCCGGCTGTCCCGGCCGCTTTGATCGGCGGCGTGCTCGATGCCAACGGCAAGAACCCGTCGGCCCAGGCGGCCATGCTCGATTGGTCAAACAGCGAGTTCAGCCGCTTCCGGCTGCAATACAACCACGAAACTTTGAGCAGCGGTCAGGACGACAATCAGGTCATCCTGCAATACATCATGAGCATCGGCGCCCACGGCGCCCATATGTTCTAGGGGAGGGGGCATCATGCCACAACGACACGGCAAATACGCCCTCACACCCTTCCGTTGGTCTGCCGCCAGCTCTATTCGTCGCACGCGGGTGGCGGCGGCTGGGCGGCGGTGGAAGGGCCACGCCATTGTTCTCCTTGCGGGACTGTTCCTCCTCCCCACCCTCGCCGCTGCCAAGGTCAACGTCTTCGCCTGTGAGCCCGAATGGGCATCCCTGACAACGGCACTCGGTGGCGATCTGGTGGAGGCCTTCTCCGCCACCTCGGCGCAGGAGGATGCGCATCATGTCACGGCTCGGCCCAGCCTCATCGCCGCCATGCGCAAGGCCGACCTGGTGGTTTGCACCGGCGCCGGATTGGAGGTTGGCTGGCTTCCGGTTCTCTTGCAGAAGTCCGGCAAGCCCCAAGTCCAGTCCGGCGGGCGTGGCAATGTCGCTGCTGCCGATGTCGTCCCCCTGCTCGAAGTTCCCGACAAAGTCGACCGCAGCATGGGCGATATCCACCCGGAGGGAAATCCGCACCTCCACCTCGACCCGGCCAATATCGCACGGGTTGCCCAGGTGCTGGCGGCGCGCCTGGCGGTGATCGATCCGGTGCACGCTGCTGACTATTCGGCTCGGGGCAAGGACTTCCTCGATCGCTGGAATGCCGCATCGGTTAAATGGAAGCAGGAGGCGGCGTCGCTCAGGGGCATGGCGGTGGTGGTCAACCACAAATCCTTCACCTACCTGCTGCATTGGCTCGGCATGACCGAAGCGGCGAGCCTGGAACCAAAGCCCGGTATCCCGCCCACCACGTCCCATCTGGCCGGTCTGCTGTCGGTGGTCCGCGAAGGCAAAGTCAGGGCGATCCTGCGCACGCCCTACGATCCGGAGCCGCCGGCGGCTTGGCTCTCGGAAAAGTCGGGTGTGCCGGTCAAGGTGCTGCCCTTCACCGTCGGCGGCAACGCCGATAGCCAGGACCTGTTCTCACTTTACCAAAGCACCCTGACCCTGCTGGCTGGCGTGCCGGCGCGCTGAGATGATCGCACTCGATGTCCTTGAGGTCGTGGGGCCGGCGGTCGTCGCCGGCCTCATGATTGCCTTCATCCATGCCCCGCTCGGCATCGAGGTGCTGCGCCGCGGCATCGTCTTCATCGACCTCGCTGTCGCGCAGGCGGCGGCGCTTGGCGTGGTGATGGTCGGCTTGGCGCTAGAGGAACCTGCCTGGTGGATGGTCCAAGCGGCGGCGCTGACGTGTGCTTTGGCGGCAGCGGCGTTGTTTCGTCTGGTCGAGACCCGCCTGCCGGATCAGCAGGAGGCGATCATCGGTTGTGCCTTCGTCGTTATGGCCACCCTGGCGCTGTTGCTGCTTGCCGATCGGCCGCACGGTGGCGAGGAGATTCAGCATCTGCTGTCCGGGCAGATACTGTTCGTCACTTGGGGCGAGGTAGCGGCATTCGCGCCGATTTATGGGGCGATCCTGTTTCTCTGGCTGCGCCTGCCGGCGGTGCGGGCAGGCAGCGGCTTTTACGTTCTCTTCGCACTGGCAGTGACATCGTCGGTGCAGATGGTTGGAGTCTACGTCGTGTTCGCCAGCCTCATCCTGCCGGCACTGGCGGTGATTCGCCTTGCCTCGCGCCGTCTGGGCGCTGCTTGGGCTTGCAGTTCGGCATCGGTACTATTGGGAGTAGGACTATCGGTGCCCTTCGATCTGCCGACAGGCCCGATGCTGGTGATGGCATACGCGGCGGTAACGGTGGCATTTAGGGCAACAATCAGAATCTAAACGTCATTCCATCTCCATTGCCTCATCGGTTGCCGCCCTCGGTGGTATGATTGAGGCGAACCCCAAGCTCAAATGCGATGCCGTGGCCGGCTACAGGCCGAGCGGGTGGGCTGGTGCAAACGACGCTGCGAACATCAGGGCCCCAAACAGCACGATGACGATGCCGCCGGCCAGCGCGAAGCCGTTCATGACGGCGGCTCCTGTGGCGTCTGCGATGCGTCCAGCGGCAATCCGGGTCGCCCAGCCTCGGGCCAGGACGGCAAGGGCGGCAATAACCGTGGTTGCAACGGCGGTCCCGGTCGACATGGCCACCACGGCAGCCACCCCCGCCCAAGCCAAGCCGATTGCATTCGCCAGGGCAAGGACCAGGATCGCGCCGCTGCAGGGCCGCAAACCGATGGAAGCGATGACCCCCAGGCTCATACGCAGATCGTGCGCCTTGTCGATCTGTTGCGCCGAAGGTCCGTGGTTATGGTCGCAATGTCCTGTCGCTTCGCCAACGGCCTCCGCATCCCGGTGGGGATGATGGCCATATCCCTCGTGCGGGTGCGGGTGGCGGTGAATGTGGCCGATGCGGGATCTGGCCAGGGTGAATAAGTGACGGGTGGCTCGCACGGCAAGCCAGGCGCCAATGGCGAAGATCAGGGCGAAGCTGAACCGCTCGCTCCAGGTCACGGCCATCGAGGTTTCCCGCGGCAGCCAGCCGGCGATCCGCGCCAGCCCGTGGATGAGAACGATGGCAACGGCGCCCTGGCAATAGGCGGCCAAGGTCGCCAGGACGATGCCGCGCCGCAACCTCTCACGCTGAGTCAGAAGATAGGTGGCAAGAACAGCCTTGCCGTGACCGGGTCCGATGGCATGGACGACGCCATAGGCGAAGCCCGCGACGATCAGGCTCCACGCGGCGATGCCGCCGCCGCCCGCCTTCAGCAGGCCAAGATGATTGGCAAGCTCGCGATGCAGAAGGCGTTGCTGTTTGGCGATCCAGACGACCGCATCGCTCCATAGGGCCTTGACGCTGTTCCCGCCGGCACCGGCTATGTCGAGCGCTAACCATGCAAACCCCAGCGCTGCGACGATGCCGATGGCCGGAAGGATAACAGTGCGGGACTTCACGGACACCGGATCGTCACGCGCTCGGCGAAGGTGGCTCCTAAAGTATCGCCCGCGCTTTGCAGGCGGTCGAGGGAGGCGGCCAGCGTCGTGGCCTCTGCCGTCGGTTGGGGCTCGTCCAGCTTTGCGGAGCAGCCGGCCTTGGCGCCGATCAGGCGAATGGCGTCGCGTTTCTCGGCATGCAGCATCTCGATGTAATAGGTCGGATCGAAAATGCTGTAGACCATGCCCGGCCCGCCGGCGTCGAGCGGCGCGGCCAGGGGCAGCAGGAACGACATCTCCAACCGCGTGCCGACCATGCGCGATGACATCTCGTTGACGTCGGCGAAGGCAACGTCATTGCCGCCGCGACTAAACTGCGTGAAATACCTGTATTCGGCCAGGTTGTGCATGTTTGTTTCAAGCAGCGCACGGAGCTTGCGGGCGTCCGGCTGACCATCGCCGTCCTCATCCATGCCCTCGGTCGC
>CAMCUA010000225.1 GCA_945878455.1 Asaia bogorensis
CCATCGACGATCTCCATGCCACCCAGCAGCGGCGCGCCATGGCAGGCGATCATGCCGGCGCCGGCGGCGACCAGTTGGCGGGCGAGGCCGCGCAACCATTCGGGCGTGTCGGCCCAGTCGGGTTCCCAGTGATGATTATGCAGGACGACGACGACCAGCCCAGCCTGCCGGCGCGCTGCGCCGATGGCGGCGGTCAGGCGTTCGAGATCGGCGGCATCGACCTGCCCGCCGTAGGCGACGCGCTCGCCGGCCGCGACGGCGAGACCGAAGAAGTCATCGGCCGCGCCGGTCTTCGGCACCGGCATGCCGACCGCCGTTCGATTCCGTCGCCACAGCGGGTAGCCGCTGGCTTCGACGATGGCCCGCAGGCGCTGAGCATCGGCGGCGGGAACGGTGAGCAGGCGGCGCACGCGCAGGGGGTTGATTCCGGCATGCCTGGCCGCCGCATAGACGACATCGGCTTGCGGCCCGCAGTCGGCACCGATCAGCGCGAGGCGCAATCCGCCGGCTTGAGTGAAGGCCGGAGCCGCGGCCGCATCGAGATCGGCCCCGGCGCCGGCGGCGAGCAATCCGGCGCCGGCGATGGCACTCAGGCTGGCCAAGACGCCCGATGCGCCGAAATCGTACAGGTGATTGTTGGCCACGGTCACGGCGGAGACGCCGAGCGCCTTGAGGCCCGCCGGAGTACTCGGGTCGGCGGCATGCACGACACCGGATTTGGTCGGCACGGCACCATCGTCGGCCAGGGTGCCTTCGAAGTTGGAAATGGCTAGATCAGCGGCCGACAGCAGATCGACGAGAGCTTCGCCAGCGGCACTATCGGGCGCCACCGGTTCCTTGATCAGTGCCTGGCCGGCGACCGCGATACGGGTCATGGCCGGTTCCGTCCGGTTGCTGCCATCAGGGCCGTTCGGGGGGTACGATGGGCAGAACCATATGCGACGGGTGCCGGCGGTCCATGTGGACGGTGTTGACGGCGATGCGCCGTACGCTGGCATGGCCTTCCGCTTCCCCGGTATTCGGATTGACGTCGAAGTGGGGAAAGTTGCTCGACGAGATGTCGAGGCGGATGCGATGGCCGCGGCGGAACAGGTTGGCGGTCGGCGGCGGTTCGATGACGATCTCGGCAATCTCGCCAGGGCTGAGGAATTCAGGTGCTTCCCACGACTTGCGGTAGCGGCAGCGCAGGATGCTGTCGGTCAGGTTCATGGCGAAGCCCTGCGGAAAGTCCGCGTTGGGCGGCTGCCAGTCGATCAGCTTGGCGGTGAAGTCGGTGTCCGGAGCGTCCGAGGAAATCCACAGGCGGACGACGATCGGCCCGGTCACTTCGACATCGGCGGCGAGCGGCGGGGTGGCGAATACCAAAACATCGGGCCGCTCGGCCAGCGGCAGATAGGGCGCCGTGGCGCCGAAAAGTTCCGGCGTGGTGCGTTGGTCGAAGGCGCCGCCGTGCATCACCGGCAGGCCCGAGGTGATATGGCCGCCGATGGTCGGCACCGGGTTGGCCGGATCGAACGCGAAGGAGACGGTGGACGTGTCCTCAACCGGCGGCCCTTCGTCCAGGCGGCCATCAGCATGCAGGTAGTAGGGACGAAAGTCGGTGCCGGGCAGCGGCCAGTCGGCGGCCTGACGCCAGGTGCCGCCATGATCGAGCTGTTCTTCGGCGGTGCGCGTGCCGGAACCGCCGCCCATGCGGAAATAGCGCACCCGGGGCGCTTCCGGCTGGGGCTGGGGGAGGCGGCCCCGCGGCTGCAGCCAGCGGTCGAACCAATCGGCCTGGAAGGTGAAATAGTTTTCGGCGATCTGACCGTCGAAGGCGGCAGCAGGGCCAAAGGAGACAGCGCCGGCCGTCGTCTTGCTGCGCTGACCGTGCAGCCAGGGACCGAACACCAGGCGGACGTCACTGCCGGGGTGGGCGGCGATGCCGATGTAGTTGTCCGACGTCGTCTGCGTATAGGGGTCCCACCAGCCGCACATCAGCATCGTCGGAATGCCGGAAAAGGCGTCGTAATACCCGGCGGCGTAAAGTTCGGGCCGCCGCCAGTAATCGTCGAAGGTGCCGCGCTCCCACTGGTCGAACAGGTAGCTTTCGTATTCCGGCGCCCAGCGCAGCGGCGAATGGCCGCGCCGCCACGGCATGGCGCGGAACCATGCGGCGATATCCTCGGCCTGATGCGCCGCCAGCGCCTGTCGGTTGCCGCTGTTGGCAAGGCTGACCCCGGCATTGCGATAGGCCCAGGTTGCTTGCTTCAATTCGAAGGCGCCGCCATGGCGGATGCCGCCGCGATAGGCGTTGGCGAAGCCGCCGCAGTCGAGAAACATGGCGGCGAGGCCAGGCGGCCGCAGCGCCGCCAGCGCCGTCTGCGTATGGGCGCAGTATGAGAGCCCCGTCGTGCCGATGCGACCGGAGCACCAGGGCTGCTTGCCGATCCAGGTCAGCGTGTCGAAACCGTCGTTGGCCTCGCCCAGGTACTTGGTGAAGACGCCTTCGGAGCGGAAGCGGCCACGGCAGTCCTGCAGCACCACCGCATAGCCGCGGCTGACGAGATATTCGGCGACCTTGACGCGGCTAATCGGCACGGGATCGGCGGCAGTGTAGTCGGAGGCGCGTGTGCCGGCCTTGTCGTAAGGCGTGCGTTGGACTAGCACGGGGAAGGGACCCGGCAGGGGTTTACCTTGCCGGGCCGGCCGATAGATGTCACTGGCGAGCCGGACGCCGTCGCGCATGGCGACCATGACGTTGGACTCGATGGCGACGTCGAGGGCGTCGGCAAGGATGGCGCCGGTCATGCAGACGCCTCGGAAGCCTCGGGTGTCACACCCCTCTCCCTGTCCTTCCCCCTCACGGGGGGAGGGAACGCTGTATCGGTCTCCCGTCTGTAGGGATCATGGTTTGAGGTGTTCGTCCATGGTTCCCTCCCCCCGTGAGGGGGAGGGACAGGGCGGGGGGTGATGCTTGCCGCCGCCGCGGCCGCATATTCTATGTTGGCATTCATGCTTTCAGCTCACCCCTGATCGGCGCCGTTACTTCACCGACTTCGTGCTCATGGCGTAGGTCGATTCGTCGCGACGGCCGGCATAGCTGAAGCCTTTGCGGGTGGCCCAGGTGACGGCCTGGTGGTAGAGCGGAATCATGCCGCCGTCGTTGATGGCGATGGCAGCGGCATCGGCCTGCATTTTCCAACGTTTCGCATCGTCGAACTCATCCAAGGCAGGAACGATGGCCTTGTCGAAAAGGGGATTGGAATAGTTGTGGCGGTTGAGGGAACCCAGCTTGCGTTCCTTGTCGGGGGTATGGAGCATGCCTTCGAGGCCACGCCCGGCTTCGCCGGCCGAATTGCCATTGGAGAAAATCCAGGCGCCATATCCATTTTCACCGGCCGCCTTGGAAAAGACGCTGTAGGGAAGGGCTTCGACCTTGGCCACCTTCAAGCCGCCGCGTGCCAGCATTTGGCCGATGCCCTGGGTCAGATCGCCATCGAGCAGGAAGCGGTCGTTGGAACCCGATATGTTCACCGAAAAGCCGGTGGCGAAGCCGGCGTCGGCGAGCAGTTTTTTAGCTGCCGCGACATCGTATTTCGGTTTGAGGTCTGCATTGTAGCCGAGAATGCCTTCGGGCACCTGGTTGTTGGTCGGCACGCCTTGGCCGAACAGGATCTTATCGACGATGCCGGCCCGGTCGATCATCAGCGAAATGGCCTGGCGGACACGGGCGTCCTGGTAGGGATTCTTAGGCAAGGGCTTGCCGTCGAGGCTGGCGATGCCGGGTGCGTCGTCGCGCTGGTTCAGCACCATGTAAATGAGGCGCACCGAGGCGGCGTTGAAGACGCCGACCCGATTGTCCTTTTGCAGGGTCGGAATGTCCGTCGGCGGTACCTGGTCGATGACGTCGACGGCGCCTGACAGCAGCGCCGCGACACGGGCCGGATCGTTGGAGATGTACCGTACGGTGACCTTCTCCCACTCCGGCTTCGCGCCCCAATAGGCATCGTTGCGGACCAGTTGCAGGCGGTCGCCCGGGGTCCAACTGACAAACTTGTAGGGACCCGTGCCGATGGCGGCCTTGCCGCTGTTGAAGTCGGCGGTGGTGGCGGTCTCGCTGACTTTCTTCGAAATGATGAAGACGCCACCGACGTTCTGCATGAAGGTTGGATCGGGCGAGGCGGAGGTGAAGCGAATGGTATGCGGATCGACGATCTGCATCGATTTGATGCTGCGCACATAGGCTTCGAAGGAAGCCGGGCTGTTCGGCACCTTGGGGGCCCGTTCAATGGAGAAGACCACATCTTCGGCGGTGAAGGGCGAACCGTCGTGGAACTTGACGTTCTGGCGCAGCTTCACTTCCCAGGTGTTGGAGTCGAGGTTCTTCCAGGACTCGGCCAGGCTGGGCTGGAAGATGCCCTTTTCATCGCGCTCCATCAGCCGGCCGAAGATATGCCCGGCGGTGGTCTGGTTGGGGCCGGTGCGCGAGAACAGCGGGTCGATGGATTGCGGCTCGCTGGAGAAACCCATGGTCAGATCGGCGGCCATGGCGGGTGCCGCCGCTACCATCAGGGCGCCGATGCCGGCGGCTATCGCTAGGTGTCGCATAGGCAGTGTCGGGAACATGGCGGAAGCCTCCTTCGGTAAGTGTAAACTCAGCTAACGTCGTTGAGGTGACAGGCCGACCAGCGGCCGGGTTGGATCTGGCGTAGCACGGGCCGTTCGGTCTTGCATCTGTCCATGGCCAGGGGACAGCGTGGATGGAAATGGCAGCCTGGCGGCGGCGCCACCGGCGAGGGGATTTCGCCGCGCACCGGCGCGAAGAGGCGTTTGCCGCTGCCGATGCGCGGCACTTCTTCGAGCAGCGCCTTGGTATAGGGATGGTTCGGCGCGGCGTAGAGTGCTTCCGTGGTCGCCAGTTCGACGATGCGGCCCAGGTACATGATGGCGACCCGGTCCGACAGGTGTTCGACAACGCCAAGGTCGTGGCTGATGAACAGGTAGGTCAGGTTGAATTCCCGGCGCAGATCCATGAACAGGTTCAATACCTGGGCCTGGATGGAAACATCGAGGGCGGCGACCGCTTCGTCGCAGACCAGGAAGCGTGGTTTGACGGCAAGCGCGCGGGCGATGCCGATGCGCTGACGCTGGCCGCCGGAAAACTGGTGCGGGTAGCGCCGCATGTAGGCAGGGTCGAGGCCGACCTTGCGCATCAGGTCGGCGACGTAATCGCCTTCCGCCTGACGGTC
>CAMCUA010000226.1 GCA_945878455.1 Asaia bogorensis
CTGTTGCCCGGAGAAGATCCGAACGAAGCGACCGAGGAGATTCGCCGTGTTGCCATGACCGTCGACGGCATGCTCGATCCGGTCAGCGGTAAGCCAATGCGGGTCGAGGTCACCCAGGGCGCCTATATGCATCCCAGCATGGTCACCGCCGAATCGCCGGCCGTGAAGCAGCTGGTGGGCGCTTGCAAGGTTATGCTCGGCTACGAACCGAAGACCATGTACGGACAGTCCGCCTTCGACCAAGGCTACCTTAATCACGTTGGCATCTCGACCGTCAACTTCGGCCCCGGCGAACAGAGTTTCGCCCATACGGATAACGATATCGCTTCGGTGGAACGCACCTTCGATACGGCCCGGGTCTATGCCTATTTGGTGGCCGATTATCTTTCCGGCAGCGGCAACCGCTGAGCAACAAGGAGCACGTGACGGTGAACGACAGCGCGATCAACCGCAAACGCAACCTCGGCTACTTCTTCGACGACACGGTGCGTCGCCTGCCCGACAAGGTCGCCATCGTCGACCTATTCGGCGCTAAGGAGCGATCCTCCACCTACCGCCAGCTCGACGAACGCATGGACCAGGTGGCCCGCCTATTGGCGCGTCTGGGGGTGCGCTCGGGCGAGCGAGTCGGCATGCTGGTCGGCAATCGGACCGAGTTCATCGAGTTTTTCTTCGGTTCGATGCGGATCGGCGCCATCCCGGTGCCGCTCAATACCCGGCTGGCGCTCGATACGCTTTCCTTCATCTTCAAGGATGCCGGCTGTGTCGCCGCCCTGATCGATCCGAGCTGCAACAAGGATGCCGTTGCCATCGCCCAGGCGGTGCCGCTCAAGCACCGCCTGCTGCTCGACCAGGAACATGACGGCTTCCTGTCGTTCGAACGGGAAATGGCCGTCGCGGCGCCACCGGTGACGCCGCCGCCCTTGGCCGACGATGCCCAGGCGTTCCAGCCCTATACCTCGGGGTCCACCGGCCGTCCCAAGGGCGCTATCATGACGCACCACGGCATGCTGTGGTACATCGACTATAACCAGCGCCACTGGCCGGCCTCGGCCGACGATCGCGGCCTTATCGCGTTGCCGCTGTTTCACAAGAATGCGCTGCGCGGCACGGTCAAACCGATGCTGTTCGCCGGCGGCTCCTTTGTGCTGATGCCGGGCTACGAGCCGAAGAGCTACCTCGATGCCCTGGCCAAGTACCGCTGTACCTATTCGCGCGGCGTGGCGGCTGTTTTCACCTTGTTCCTGCAGCATCGCGACTATATCGAAAAACTGGACCTCGGCGCCCTGCGCAGCATGGCTATCGGTTCGGCGGTGGTGACGCCTGAATTGCTGGAAGCGGTGAGCAAGGCGCTGCCTGGTGTTGCCATCTCGGAAAGCTACGGTCTGACCGAGGGCGGCAGCCCGCTGCGCGCGCCCACTGATGGCCGCAAGGTGCCGGTTGGCAGCGTCGGCATTCCGGCGCCGGAGATCGAACTCAAACTGGTGGATGCTGCCGGCAACGAGAACGTCAACGAAGGTGAACTGGTCCTCCGTTGTCCCTACGTGTGCCTCGGCTATCACAACCAGCCGGAAATCACCCGCCAGAAGATCCAGGATGGCTGGCTGCGTACCGGCGATATCTTCTTTCGTGATGCCGATGATTTTTTCTTCTTTCGCGGACGCGTCGACGACATGTTCAGCTGTGGTGGCGAAAACGTCTATCCGAAGGAAGTGGAAAATCTGTTGTTCACTCATCCCGACGTGGTCGATTCCGTCGTCGTGCCGGTCAGCCATCAGGTCAAGGGTCTGGCTCCGGCAGCCATGGTGGTGCCGCGCCAGGGTGCAACCGTGACAGCGGACGAGCTGAAAGCCTTTTGCCTAGCCAAGGGACCGGCCTATGCCCATCCACGCTTTGTCGAACTGACACCGGCCCTGCCGTTGAATGGTGCCGGCAAGATCGATCGCGGTGCGGTCAAGCTGCGCCTCGATGCGCTCTATCGACAAGCGGCGGAAGCGGACCATGCCTGAAGCGTCTGTGGACCGCGCCACCTTTGCCGCGGAGCTGTTGGCCCGCCCGCCGCTGCATGCCTGGCTGAAGCCGCGCGTGTTATCCGCCGATACGGCGACGGATACGGTGACCATCGGTCTTGCTTACCAACCGGCCTTCAGCCGTTCGCCTGACCGGCGCGATTATCACGGCGGCATTATCGCCACGCTAATCGATATTGCCGGTCATGCCGCGCTGGCCGCCAAACTCGGCCGGCGGGTGCCGACCGTGGATATGCGGATCGATTATCTGCGCCCCGCCGTGGACAGCGATCTGCGCGCCATCGCCCGGGTCTTGCGCGCCGGGCGCTCGTTGGGTGTTGTCGATGTCGAGGTGGTCGACGATGCCGGTCGCAGCATCGCCGTGGGTCGCTGCGTTTTCAGCACAGCGGAAGCCAACAGCCCTCATTAGGGTCGAATAAAGCCGCGTCCGTTCTCGATCACCACTGTCGTTCCGAACTCGGCCGACAGCTTACCCAGGTGCGACAGCACTTCGCTGCCATAGGTCGGCGTCGCCAGCATGGGCACTTCCCGATTGCTGAAGTCCTTGGCTTGCATTGCCGCTTCACCGCCAACGACAATGGGGTCGAGTTGAATCTCGGCGAGATGGCCGTTGCCGTCGAAACGGCTGGTGGTGACCACACTGCGCCAAATGTTGTCGTGGAACCACGTGGCCGGATTGAACGAGTGGAAGATGAAGTTGCCCAGACTGTAGAAAATCGGCTTGTGGCGATAGACCTCGATGCCCAACAGCATGGGCACGCCATGGCTGACATACATATCGGCGCCGGCATCGATGCAGGCATGGGCGAATTGCTTCGTCCAATCCGGCACGGCTTCCCAATCCGCTTCCCAATGATGGTGATGCAGATAGACGATGACCACGTCAGCGGTCTGGCGCGCCACGCTGATGGCGGCAAGATTGCGTTGCAGATCCTCCGGATGCAGCCGGCCGAGGCGCTGATGCCGTGAGCCCACCTGAAAGCGCATGCCGTAGAAATTCAATTCGTCGTTGGCTACCTCGACGACTTCGAGGAACGATCCCTTGGAATTTTTCGCATTCAAATTGCGGAAACGCCCGACCATCCGTTCGTGACCGAGCTCGTCCTTGATGCGTTTGAGCATGGCAAGCTCTTCCGGCGTGACCGTGAAGTTCGGTTGAATGCGCTGATGGTTAAGGCCGGGGCGGGCTGCCACTTTTTCGGTGGCGTCCTTGGCCAGGGCTGCTTCCGGGGCGGGGCCGCCGTCGATGGCGATCAAGGCGATGCGCCGGCCGTCGATGACGCCATGCCCGGCCTTGGAGGCTGAGGTCAGATCGCGGCCGAGACCGGCATGGACGAAACCGCGCCGTTCGGTTTCCTCGATGGCTGAAAGCACGCCGTTGGGGCCAAGGTCGAAGGAATGGTTGTTAGAGAGCGAGAGGACGTTGAATCCCAACTCCTTGAGCGCATCGAGTACGTAAGGGGGCGAAATACCGACATAGCCGGCCTTGGTCGGCCAACCGCCATAAGCGCCTTGGATGGTGGCCTCCAGGTTGGTGAAGGCGATGTCGGCTTTCTTCAACAGGTCGCGGATCGCCCAGAATCGGGGCTCTGGATTGCCGCGCACCTCCCGCTTGATGGCAGCTTGGCCAACGGCGGCTATCGAAACACCTGTTCCCGTCACGCTACCGTCTCCTACTCTCTTCCCGGTTGGCAATTAGACCATGAGTTCGGCGATGGCGATACCGAACTCGCCGGCTGTCGAATACAACAGATAGCGCCGCCCGTTCTCGCAAAAGATGGCAGGATCGCGCAATTGATTCGCGGGTTCGCAGACGATGCCCCGGCGCGAGGCGATAAGGGGCCGGAGGGCGCCTTCGTAGTCGCGTTCCGGTTCCAGCAGGGTAACGGGGGGCGATGCCTTCCACGTCATCCAATCGGGACGCAGATCGATGGTCGATAGCAGAATGCGCTCCGGGCAGTCGCCCGCATTGCTGAAGAAGACCGAGAGGACATCGCCGTCGAGCACGACAGCCGAATGGCGCATGTCCCGGCTGAACAATGTCGGACCACGTTCGAAACCGGCGAGACTATCGGTCGAGCGGTAGAAGATGCCCGGCATGGCGAGCGCATAGGTTTGCTCGCGCCAGCGAAAGACCCGCCAATAGGGCTCGCCCAGATCGGCTTGAAGGGCGGTGAAATGCAGTCCGTCGGACGACAGCGCGACTCGCGTCGTCTGCTTGCCACCGCCGCCGGTCTCGGTGTCCGGCCCGTGGAAATACATCCGGATTCGCCGGCGATCCTCATCGACATGGACATCGGGCGACGCGACATGTCCGGCAAAGGTCGAGGCCGCCAACGGCAGCACCCCGGCTTCGAAGGTTTGCCAGGGACCCTGCAGCTCGTCGGCGTAGGCCAGTCGAATATAGGCCCCATCGTGGTGAGCGAAATAAAGGTAGTACCGACCCAATACGCCCGGCACCCAGTCCGGCATGCGGATCAGGGACGGGCCATTGATATTGTCACCCATGCGGGCGTCCATATGGGGCCTGACAACGGGATTGCCGTCGAGGCGGCGGACCTGCATGGGTGCGTTCCGGGCGGGCCGTTGGGTGGATGTCGTCAAGACCTAGCCTCAATTTGACTTGCACAGCAGCCCAGAAAACCCTATCGGCTATAAAGTTTTTCGTCAAAGGGTGCCTGCCTCGGTATATGTCAGCTGGACTGTCCTTGAAATCGAAGGGGTTCCTTCATTAAGGTAGGGTCCGACTCGGACATGAGATCTGAGACAGCAGGGCAAGGAGGATTCTGTGGACAAAATTGGTAGTGGGTTGCTCGCCGCGTTTGTCGCGACGTTGCTGATGGCGGTTATCCTGTCCATCAAGTCGGCGATCGGCGTGTTCCCTGGCGTCGATTTCATTCAATTCTTGATGATCATTGCGGCCAAATATCTTGGAACGGCGGAACACATGGCGGTTGGCTGGGGTGTGTATTTCTTCGTCGGGGTACTGATGTGGGGCACTCTCTTTTCGCTGATCGAGCCGCGCCTGCCGGGTGGCGATTTCTGGCTGCGGGGGATTTGTTTTGGCCTATGTGCCTGGCTGGGCATGATGGTCATTGTCATGCCGTTGGCCGGAGCGGGCTTCTTCGGTTTTGGCATCGGCATTGCCGTGCCGATCCTGA
>CAMCUA010000227.1 GCA_945878455.1 Asaia bogorensis
AAGAAAAACATCCTGCACGTTTTGCGACTTTTCGGAGGACATGTTTTATCCCTCTCTCATGATTGTTTTTCAAACCGCGACATCGCACATGCGGTTTGTATCGTGCTCATCGACAGCCAATCTCCCGCAGATGGAAATTCCCCACGCGCTGCCTGCTCAAGCGCCACTTGTTGCGCAGAGCAGAAGATAGATTACAGCTTGAGCACAAAGTTGGAAAGCGCCTGACAGTTGGGGAAATAGAGTTCCGGCGCGCATCCGGAAAACTCTTCCGCCGAGGGCGGTTCGCTTCGCAACAGCACCCGTCGGCAACCGGCGGCTTGCGCGCAAAGCAGATCGACATCCGTATCGCCAACGAACCACACGTTCTGACCAGGCGGAATGCCGCCTGCGGCCAGTGCCAGCAGAACCGGCTCGACAGCCGGCTTGTCTTGCGCGGCGTCCGAGGCGCCAACCATGCCGCCGAACAGACTGTCCCAACCGAGATGCGACGATTCCTGGCGCAGGATGCCGCCCTGCTTGTTGCTGACCACACCCAGATAGATCGCAGCCCCATGCAAGTCCTCGAGCATCCGATAGGCGCCGGGCAAGGGAGTCAGTCGTACGAGGTGCAGCGCGCGATAATGCTTGTAGAAGAGTTCGCCGGCTTCCTGCCAGCGCTCGCCGAACAGATCGGGATAGGCGTCGCGCATCGACTTGCGCACCCGGGAACGGGTCTCCGCCAGGCTCCAACGAGCATGACCAAAGGCTTCAAGGACGGCGTTCTGCGCCTCGTGAATAATCGCCCAGCTGTCGATCAGGGTATTGTCCCAATCGAACAGGATGGCGCGCGGTCGCTGGACAGAATCAGTGCAGGCGGGGGGCATGGCTCAGAAATATTCGAGCCGCACGGAAAACAGCTTCTCGACATTGCGCACGGCATCCTTGGCCGCGAACAGCACCACCCGATCGCCCGCTTCGATGACGGTTCTGCCGCGCGGAATAATAACTTCCGGACCACGCACGATGGCACCGATCAGGACGCTGTCGGGCAGCTTGGTGTCGCGCAATGGCTTGCCAACCAGGGGAGAGGTTGCCATGGCCTCCGCCTCGATCAATTCGCCGAATCCCTCGCGTAATGTGTGTACCGAATGGATACGTCCACGGCGCACGTGCTGCAGAATGGTGGACACCGTGATATTGCGCGGGCTGACCACCACGTCGATGCCCAGCGTCGAAATTAACGCTTCATAGGTATTCTTGTTGATCAGCGTGATGGCGCGTTGGCAGCCGTGCCGTTTGGCGAGAAGCGAGGCGAGGATGTTGGTCTCGTCATCGTTGGTGACCGCCACCACGGTATCGGTGGCTGCAACGTTGGCCTCCTCCAGGATGTCGGGATCCAATACGTCACCACGCAGGACGATGGTCTTTGACAATTGCGTGGCGACGAATTCCGCCCGTTGCGCGTTGCTTTCGATGACCTTCGCGTTGATCCAGCCATGCGAGCGCTCGATCTCCTGAGCCAGGAAAAGTCCGATGTTGCCACCACCCAGGATCAGCAGACGACGGGCTGCCGATTCCTCGTTACCGAAGGCCGCCATGGCGCGCGCCGCCTGTTCGCTGTCGACGACGAAATAGACCTCGTCGCCCGGCTGCATTTCATCGTCGGCCTTCGGCACGATGGCCTTTTCGTTGCGCATCCAACCGATCACGACGATGTTCAAGTCCGGAAACAGTTGCGTCAACTGGCGAAGCGGAGTGTGGATCACCGGACAGTTTTCCTCGCAACGCACGCCGACCAACTTCACACGGTCGTTGGCCAACGGAATCATTTCGAAGGCGCCCGGTGCCTGCAGCCGGCGGATTACGGCGCGTGCCACCTCGATCTCGGGTGAGATAATGACATCGATCGGCAGATGGTCTCGGGAGAACAGATTGGCCCATATCGGGTCCAAATAGCTCTGGTGGCGGATACGCGCGATCTTGGTTGGGACGTCGAACAAGGAGTGGGCTACCTGGCAGGCCATCATGTTCACCTCGTCGGCATAGGTGACGGCGATGATCATGTCGGCATCTTGCGCGCCCGCCTGTTCGAGAACATCGGGATGCGAAGCATGGCCCACGATGCCCCGGACATCGGCTGTATCAGAAATCCGACGAATCAATTCCGGCGCTTGGTCGATGATCGTGACATCGTTGTCTTCCAGGGCCAGGTAATGGGCGATATTGAACCCGACCTGGCCGGCACCGCAGACGATTACCTTCATGGCGTTGCCTTCATGCCTGCGAACTCAAGATACTTATGACTCACGATAGCGGCTCGGCGCGCCCGTGTGGAACCATAGCCACCGGCGGGCAACTAACACGATCCGAGGGCCATGAGGCAATGCCAAATCCGTTTGGCGGCGCTGGCGCGGGCTAGCGCTGCAACCGTCTGCGCCGTTCGCCCTCGGCCATCCCCAGCGATCGCAGCTTGCGGTGCAAGGCGGAACGCTCCATGCCGACGAATTCCGCGGTGCGCGAGATATTTCCCTCGAAGCGATCGACTTGGGCAAACAAATACTCGCGCTCGAACAGCTCGCGTGCCTCGCGCAGGGGCAGCCCCATGATCTCTGCCCCCTTCTCCCATTTCAGGGCGACCGACGTTCGATCGACGATTTCAGCCGGCAAGGAATCGGCATGAACCGCCTCCCCCGGCAGTCCGTTGGAAAGAATCATCAGGCGTTCGACGACATTCCTGAGCTCGCGGACATTGCCCGGCCAAAGATGAGCCTGCAGAGCTGCCATGGCGTCTGCCCCGAAGGACCGCTGCGGTTGACCCAAGGCGGCGGCCACCCGCTCCATGAAGAAGCTGGCCAGCACCGGAATGTCCTCGCGCCGGCTCAAGAGTGCCGGCAGTTCGACCGGCACCACGCTCAGCCGGTAAAACAGGTCCTGGCGGAAGCCGCCCTCGGTAATCAGCGCGCTCAATTCCTTGGCCGTTGCCGCAATGACGCGCACGTCAACTTCGACACGGGTAGCGCCGCCGACACGCAGAAACGTCTGTTCCTGCAGGACCCTGACGATCTTTGCCTGCGTCTCCAGCGGCATGTCGGCAATCTCGTCGAGGAATAGCGTACCGCCATGCGCCAGCTCGAAGGTGCCTAGCTTGCGCGCCCCGCCGTTACCGGAACCGCCTTCGATACCGAACAACTCGTCCTCGAAACGGTTGGGATCGAGCGTGGCACAATTGACCACCACAAACGGCCCATCCTTACGTCGGGACTGCAAGTGCAGCATGCGTGCTGCCACTTCCTTGCCCGAACCAGGAGGACCCGAGATCAACACCCGGCTATTGGTCGGCGCGACGCGCTCGATGGTCTGGCGGACGTGTTGGATGGCTGCCGAGCGCCCGACCAGATCGTCAACCGCGCCGGCACGGAGCCGCAGTTCTTCATTTTCGCGGCGCAGCCGCATTGCCTCGATGGCGCGCTCGACCACCTGGATCATGCGATCGGCCGTAAACGGCTTTTCGATGAAATCATAGGCGCCTTCGCGGATGGCCGCGACGGCGGTTTCGATGGTGCCGTGGCCGCTCATCATCACCACCGGAACGCTCGGGTGGCGCTCCTTAACAACCCGCAGGATGCCAAGTCCATCCAATTCGCTGCCGTGCAACCAGATGTCGAGCAGAATAAGATTGGGCCGGCGTGTCTCGACGGCGGTCAGGGCCGCACTGCTGTTGGCGGCTTCCCGTGTTAGGAATCCTTCGTCTTCGAGGATGCCTGCGGTCAGGACCCGGATGTCGGCCTCGTCGTCGACGATCAGAATATCATATGCCATGGCCAACCGTTCCGGTTGCGGCAGGGCGAATGTCCCTATCGTCGTTTCCAGGTTTGAGTTCCTTGGGCATGCGTCGGACGCCAGTATCGTCGGCCTGCCCGTCGCCCATGATCGGCAAGGGTCCCGTCGTACGGAACCGCAACCTGATGCGCGCCCCACCTTCCGGGCGATCCTGCAGGATTAGGCTGCCGTTATGATCTTCCATGATCTTCTTGACGATGGCCAATCCTAGGCCGGTGCCTTTATCGCGGGTGGTTACGTAGGGTTCGGTCAGCCGATCACGATTCTCGGTCGGTAGGCCGCAACCATCATCGTCCACAACGATATCGACGATGGAATTGTCGGCGGCATCCTCCCGGATCAACCGAACTTCGATGCGTCCAGACTGCCCGGCGCCGTCGCGTTCGCGACGGGCGACCACCGACTCGGCCGCATTCTTCAGGACATTGGTCAACGCCCGCCCAATCTGCTGGCGGTCGCACCGCAAGCCTAGGTCGTCGTCCGGAAATGCCAACTCGTAAGCGATCTCTTGATGGCGGTTGCGTTCAAAAATAACAGCCTCGCGAACGAACTCCGAAAGATTCTCGGCCTTCATTGCCGGTTCGGGCATCCGGGCGAAAGAAGAAAACTCATCGACCATACGGCCAATGTCACCGACCTGGCGAATGATCGTGTCCGTGCAGGCGACGAAGGTCGCCGGGTCGCTGGTGATTTCCTTCAAATAGCGGCGGCGCAAACGTTCGGCGGACAGCTGAATCGGTGTCAAAGGATTCTTGATCTCGTGTGCGATGCGCCGGGCGACGTCAGCCCAAGCAGCAGTACGCTGCGCTGACAGCAGCTCGGTGACGTCGTCGAAGGTGACCACCCAACCGATGACATCCGCGCCCTGACGGTCACCGACCACCCGAGCCAACAGGGTGCGGGTCTGCCCGCCGCGCTGCAAGCGGATCTCCGCTTGATGCTGGCGATCCGGTCGGCGCACCGCCGCCTCCAGCAGTTCGCTCATTTCGGGGGCGACATTGCGCAGCGGTTGACCCACCTCCCACTCCAGATCGGTCGCCAACAATTCGGAAGCCGAACGATTGGGAAGATGAATGCGGCCCTGGGCATCGATTCCGATGACACCCGCCGAAACGCCGGCGAGAACGGTTTCCGTGAAGCGACGCCGTTCGTCGAGTTGGCGGTTGGCTTCGATCAAACCCTGCTGCTGATTTTCAAGCTGACCGGTCATTCGATTAAAGGCGCGGCTTAGTCCGCCGATCTCGTCGGTGGCCGAAGACGCACGTACCCGGGCGGTCAAATCGCCTTTGCGCACCCGCTCCGCCGCGGCAATCAATGCGCTGATCGGATGGGCCAACTGGGTAGCGACATTCAATCCGATC
>CAMCUA010000228.1 GCA_945878455.1 Asaia bogorensis
CAGGCGGCCGATCTCTCGAACGCCTCTACCGTCCTCCCGGAGACGATAAAGCTCGTAACGCTCATCAAGGTCGAGCTGACCATAGTGAATTCCCATCGCAACTCCGAAGCATAACGGTGTTGCACTTGGAATGAGAATTTAGCGACCTCCGGTTCCAAATCCAACACCCAGATAGGAGTCGGGAAAAGGTTGTGAACCTGAGTGCTGGGGCTCATTCGACATCACATGGATTGTGATTGGCATTCGCCGTCTTCATGCTTAGGTAGGATCGTCCCACCAAGCCTAGGCATCCAGAACTATTGCAGCAACAACCGACTGTGGGAAGAAACTGCTCGCCACGCGGGAGGATGGCGACCCCAACGGGTTTCGAACCCGTGTCTCCACCTTGAAAGGGTAGCGTCCTAGGCCTCTAGACGATGGGGTCATCCGGGCGTGCCCGCTCATGTAAACGTCGGCCGGGATGAAATCAAGCCCGATGCCCCAGGACAGATCAACATCAACCTTCACTTTACCCATTCCCTGTTCCCTGTCGGCCCACTCGCCCCTAATATCCGGCGCGACGAACAAGCGCCCGTGTCGCTGCGCATGATGGGTAAACCCCGGTTGGGAGAAAGACGATGCTGAAAGGCAAGGTGCTGGTTGCACAGGGCGGCGGACCGACCGCCGTCATCAATGAATCGCTGGTCGGCGTGATTACCGAGGCACGCAAGTTTCCATCCGTAGAACGGGTTTATGGCGCCAGCCATGGTGTACGTGGCATCGTCAACGAGGACTTCTTCGACCTTACACATGAAACTTCACATAACCTGGAACTGGTTGCCCGCACGCCCTGTTCAGCATTGGGGTCGACCCGCGATAAGCCAGATCTGAAATACTGCCAGGAAATCTTCAAGGTGCTGAAGGCCCATGGCATCGGCACCTTCTTCTACATCGGCGGCAACGATTCGTCGGACACGCTGCGTATCCTCAGCGAGGAATCGCGCAAGGCAAACTATGACCTGCGCTGCATCCATATTCCGAAGACCATCGATAACGATCTGGTTGAAAACGACCACACACCCGGATTTCCCTCGGCGGCGCGCTTCGTCGCCAGCGCCTTCGCTGGGTGCAATTTGGACAATCGCGCCCTGCCCGGCGTCTACGTTGGCATCGTCATGGGCCGGCATGCTGGATTTCTGACAGCGGCCTCGGCACTAGGACGCAAGCATTCAGACGACGGACCACACCTGATCTATGTGCCGGAACGGGCCTTCATCGTCAGCGAATTCATCCGCGACGTGCAAGAGGTCTACCAGCGGCACGGCCGCTGCATCATCGCTGCCTCCGAGGGCATTCACGATGGTGACCACAAGCCGATCATTAGCAAGCTCGCCCAGCATGTCGAAAAGGATGCCCACGGCAATATCCAACTTTCCGGTACCGGCGCGCTCGCCGACCTGCTAACCGACCTGATCAAAAAAGAAACAAAGATCACCCGTATCCGTGGAGACACGTTGGGCTACTTGCAGCGTTCCTTTCTCGGATGCGTTTCCGATGTCGACAGCCGGGAAGCCCGCGAGGTTGGCGAGAAGGCAGTTCAGTACGCCCATTGGGGCGATGCCGACGGTACGGTAACGATGAAGCGCAGCGGCAACTATGCTGTCGATTATTCGTTGATGCCGTTGGAAACCGTGGCTGGCAAGACCCGCATCATGCCGGACAACTTCATTGCCGCCAAAGGCAACGACATCACCGACGATTTCGTGAACTACCTGCAGCCACTACTCGGCTCGGACATGCCAGCCGCCTTTCGGCTGCAGCTCAACCGCGTACCCAAGGTGCTTAAAAAGTAATGGCCGTTACCATACTGGAGCCGCGTCATCGATGAAAAACTGGGGCCGCTCGCCACCGCCCCAGGTATCGAGGCGCAACTTGCCGACGATATGGAAGGGCTTTCCGGCGTGGCCGAGAAGCGCCGGACCCACGTCGCCATCCATGGCGCGGAAGGCGATAGCCTTTAGGCGACCGCCATCGCGCCCCGTCAGCATGACGCGAACGTGTCCTGTCCCCGCAGGTTCGGCGTAGGCGATCATCGCCGCAGTGATGGCGAAACGCGGCTCCGGATTACCCGAACCGAATGGCCCCACCCGCTCCAGATCACGTACCAAGCTGACGCTCGCGGCTTTGATGTCGATGCTGCCATCCAAACGCAGGCTCGGTTCGGCAGTCGCTTCCGATACCCGATCAGCGATACGGCTGCTAACGAAGGCTGCCAAGGCATCCAGTTTCGCCGTCTCAGCCGTAAAGCCAGCCGCCATCGGATGACCGCCACCCTTTTGCAGAATGCCGGCCTGGCGGGCGGCAATAACCGCTGCCCCCAGGTCCACGCCAGGAATAGACCGCCCGGAACCCGTTGCCACGTCACCATCGATGGAGGCGACGAAGGTCGGACGGTTAAAGCGTTCGCGCAATCGGCTGGCGACGATGCCCAACACACCTGGATGCCATCCGGCACCCGCTGCAAGCAGAACGGAGCGTCCGGAGGGTTGTTGCTCCTCGACCTGTTCGATCGCCGCTTGGAGTACCGCCATTTCGATAGACTGACGCTCACGATTGAAGGCATCAAGTTGAGTAGCAATTTGGCGAACTTCTTCATTGTCATCACTGGCGAGAAGTCGCGCGCCCAGCGCTGAATGTCCGATGCGACCACCGGCATTGACCCGTGGTCCCAAAACGAAGCCCAGGTGATAGCTACCCGGCGCTTCGCGCACACCGGCGATATCGCCTAGGGCACGCAGGCCGGCATTGCCGCGTTGCGCCATGACCTTTAAGCCCTGAGTCACATAGGCGCGGTTGATCCCCGTCAACGGCACCACATCGCAAACGGTGCCGAGAGCGACAAGATCGAGCCAGCCTAGAAGATTCGGCTCAGGCCGTTGGCAAAACCAGCCGGCCTGGCGCAGGGCCCGGCTCAACCCCACCAGCACCAGAAACAAGACACCGACGGC
Organism: Asaia bogorensis; assembly: GCA_945878455.1. Taxonomy (GTDB): domain Bacteria; phylum Pseudomonadota; class Alphaproteobacteria; order Rhodospirillales; family CAMCUA01; genus CAMCUA01. The sequence goes on from CAMCUA010000228.1 coordinate 2,988, forward strand.
AGCCATCTGCCGATGCGGACTGGTCTCGTCGAGGCGATTAGGGTTCACCACGGCAACAGCCGGCGGCAAGGCAGGCTCGGCGACGTGATGATCGACGACGATGACATCGAGCCCGGCTTTCCGCGCCACATCCAACGGCTCGTGAGCCGTCGTGCCGCAATCGACGGTCACCACCAGGGACACGCCATCCGCCAACAAGCCAAGCAAAGCCTTGGCGTTGGGGCCGTATCCTTCGGTCAGGCGATCTGGAATGTACAGCCGGGCCCGGCACGCCACCGCTTGCATATAGCGCATGAACAACGCTGACGAGGTTGCCCCATCGACATCGTAATCGCCAAACACGGCGATCTGCTCCCCCTGCATAACGGCACTAGCCAGACGTTCGACAGCCGTATCCATGCCGAGCAGATGCCCAGGATCCGGCAATACATCCCTTAGACGACCATCGAGAAAGGTCGGAACATCGTCGAGACCAACGCCACGGGCAGCCAGGATGCGGCCGATGACTTCAGGCAAACTATGCCGTTGCGACAGAGCCAGGGCATCGCGCTCTGAATAAGGACGTGACACCCATCGGCGTCCCGATAGGGAACGTTCGACGCCCAGCACTGTACCCACAGAACCGGCATCCCTGGCAGCATGGAAGGAAGCAGGCGTCATCGCTGATGGGGATGCGGTGCAGCTTCCCGGGCGAAGTCGTGATGGGCTTCGATATAACGCACTGTACCGACCCTGGAACGCATGACCATCGAATGCGTTACGGGACATCCGTTGATGCTGACGACCCCCTGCAACATCGGGCCACTGGTAACGCCGGTGGCGGCGAAGGTAACGTCCCCAGACACCATATCGGTTATGTTAAAAATCTGCCCCGGGTCGTCCAACCCAGCCGTCTTTGCCAGGCCCCGATCGCTATCGTTGCGGATGACCAGCCGCGTTTGCATCTGCCCGCCGACACAGGCTAGGGCCGCGGCAGCAAGAACGCCTTCACGCGCACCGCCGACACCCATGTAAATATCGACCCCGCTTTTCGGCTGAATTGTTGCTACGACACCAGCCAAATCACCATCGGCAATCAGCATGATGCGTGCGCCAGCGGCCCGCGCCTGGGCAATCATTTCACCATGACGCGGACGGTCAAGCGTGCACAGCACAAGATCGCTGACCGATACACCTTTGGCCTTGGCGACGGCTGCTAAGTTTGTCTCCAGGGTTTCATCCAGGGACACAAGATCGGACGGCAGTCCGCAGCCGACAGCGATCTTATCCATATAGAGAGAAGGTATCTGAACGATGTGCCCGGATTCCGCCATAGCGATGACCGACAATCCATTGGGTTCGCCACGCGCGATAATGGTAGGGCCTTCTAACGGCAACAGCCCGACATCGACCACCGGACCGTCTCCAGAGCCCACCCGCTCCCCGACATAGAGCCGCTCGGTTTCCTTCTTGCTGCCCTCGCCGACCCGAATGGTTCCTTCTATATGTAACCCAATCAGCGCTTCGTGCATGGCATCGCGCGCAGCGCGATCTGCCGCCTGCTCGTCGCCGCGCCCCAAATGACGCGATGCCGCTCGGGCGGCGGCCTCGGTCACGCGCACGGCCTCCAACGCCAGATTGCGATCGCCGGGCTGTCGGACGGACGTCTTGCGGTTGTTCTTTTGACCTTCGCTCATTCCCTTCCCTTTCCGGCGATTGCCGGTTCAGAACGGTTCGATGCGGATCATGCGGGGTTGTTCGGTAACGGCATTGAGCGCGGAGATGGCTTGCAATGTCCGGCGCATGGCGCCTTCGTCAGCCTCATGTGTGGTCAAAACCACGGGAACCGTTTCGCCAGGGCTGCGGCCGCGCTGCAGCACGGCCTCCATCGAAATATTATTATCGCGCAAGGCAGCGGCGACATCCGCAAAAACACCTGGCTTATCGACCACCATCAAGCGCACGTAGCAAGCACCGTGATGTCGATCCATCGGCGAGATGGGTATATCGGCCAGGGCCGTTGCCGGAATGGTAAAAGTCGGTGTGCGCCGGCCGCGGGCGATGTCGACGATGTCGGCGACCACTGCGGAAGCTGTTGGCCCAGCTCCTG
>CAMCUA010000229.1 GCA_945878455.1 Asaia bogorensis
TGCGGCCTGTTATGGCCGCGACTTGGCGCGGGGTACACGGGTGAACGTCGGCGAGGCGGTCGGTGTTATCGCAGCCCAATCGATCGGCGAGCCGGGGACACAGCTTACCATGCGCACGTTTCACATCGGCGGTGCCGTACAGCGCGGTACCGAGCAGTCGAAGGTTGAGGCGAGCCACGACGCTACGGTCGAGCTGCGTAGCTGTTCCACGGTGAAGAACAGCGAAGGCCTGCAGGTGGTGATGAACCGCAATGCGGAACTGCTGCTGCTCGACGAACAGAAGCGGGAACGGGCGCGCCATCGCATCCCCTACGGCGCCCGTCTGGCCGTCAGAAACAAGGCTAAGGTGAAGCGTGGCCAGATCTTGGCGGAGTGGGATCCATACACACTGCCGATCATGACGGAAAAGGAAGGCACTGCGACCTACGTCGATCTCGTCGAGGGTATCTCGATGATCGAAAAGGTCGATGACGCCACCGGCATTGCCAGCAAGGTCGTTATCGATTGGAAGCAGCAGCCCAAGGGAGCCGAATTGAAGCCGCGGGTTACCCTGCGCGACGATAAGAACGAGGTCATCACCCTCGATAACGGCCTCGAAGCTCGCTACTTCCTGTCTGTGGACGCCATTCTTTCCGTAGAGAACGGCCAACAAGTCCACGCCGGCGACGTTCTGGCCCGTATTCCGCGGGAATCGGCCAAGACCAGGGATATCACTGGCGGCTTGCCGCGGGTGGCGGAACTGTTCGAAGCCCGCAAGCCCAAAGACTATGCGATCATCAGCGAAATCGTCGGTCGCGTGGAATTCGGCAAAGATTACAAATCGAAGCGCCGCATTGTTGTCGTTCCCGACGAGGAAGGGCAAGAATCGCGAGAGTATTTCATTCCGAAGGGCAAGCATATCAGTGTGCAGGAAGGCGACTACGTCCAGGTCGGCGACCCGCTTATGGATGGCAATCCCGTGCCGCACGACATCCTGCGCGTATTGGGCATCGAGGCCCTGGCTTCCTACCTGATCAAGGAAGTCCAGGACGTCTATCGCCTGCAGGGCGTTAAGATCAACGATAAGCACATCGAGGTGATCGTCCGTCAGATGTTGCAGAAGGTGGAAATCACCGCACCTGGCGATACCACGTTCCTGGTCGGTGAGTTGGTTGATAAGCTGGAGTTCGATGCCGTCAACGCCCGCGCCATCGCCAACAAGGGCAAGCCGGCCGATGCAACGCCAGTGTTGCAGGGCATCACCAAGGCCAGCCTGCAGACCCAGTCGTTCATTTCTGCGGCTTCCTTCCAGGAAACAACGCGAGTCCTTACGGAAGCCGCTGTTTCCGGCAAGGTGGACAAGCTGGTCGGCCTTAAGGAGAACGTTATTGTCGGCCATCTCATCCCAGCGGGCACCGGCAGCGTCATGAACCGGTTCCGGGCCGTTGCGGCCGAGCGTGATAAGGAGTTGGATAAGCTTTCGAGCCGTTCTGGTGGAGAGGATATGGATAATCTTCTCGATCAGGGCAAAAACACCAGTGAGGCTGTTGCCGCGAAGTAACAAAAGGGTTATATCGGCGCCTCACCCAACGAGATGCTGATTCGTCGGGCGGTCTTCGGTTCAACCGAAGGCCCCGCGGGGGCGTCGCGGTGGGGATCATCGAGGGTAAAAAGGGTGGGGATTCCGCCCTTTCTTTCCCTTGACGGGGTTGGGCCGCGAAACTAGTATGCGGCGCCCTTCACGGGGGGGGGATATTGTGGCGGATCTCACGATCTGCGCGCCCCTTCTGCCGAAGTACGATACCTTGGGTTGTGACGCCCTCCGGGCGGACGGATTGAGCCGCGGAGTGGGCGTGCTTGTCTTTCTGTTCAGAAAGGCTTGGCTGACCTCGGCACCTCGCCGGGCTTGGCGTTAAAGATTATGGCGTGGAGAGTTGAACGCGATGCCGACTATTAACCAATTGATTCGCAAGCCTCGGCGGGCGACGGCGGCGCACAATAAGGTGCCGGCGCTGGAAGCCTGTCCGCAGAAGCGGGGCGTGTGCACGCGGGTTTATACGACAACGCCGAAGAAGCCGAACTCGGCCTTGCGCAAAGTGGCGCGCGTTCGATTGACCAACGCCTACGAGGTGACCAGCTATATTCCTGGCGAAGGGCACAACTTGCAGGAGCATTCGGTGGTGATGATCCGGGGCGGTCGCGTCAAGGATTTGCCGGGTGTTCGCTATCACATCATTCGCGGCACCTTGGATACGCAGGGCGTGTCCGATCGGCGCCAACGCCGGTCGAAATACGGCGCCAAGCGTCCCAAGTAGGAGCCCAGTATGTCCCGCCGCCACGCTGCCACGAAACGCGAAGTTCTGCCGGATCCCCGCTTCGGTGATAAGCTGGTGACCAAATTCACCAATGGCTTGATGTACGACGGAAAGCGTTCGGTTGCCGAGCGCACGGTGTATGCCGCGCTGGACGTTATCCAAAAGAAGACGGGCCAGGACCCGCTGAAGTTGTTCCACGATGCCCTCGAAAATGTGAAACCGTCGGTCGAGGTGCGTTCGCGCCGGGTCGGCGGCGCCACGTATCAGGTTCCGGTGGAAGTCCGCTACGACCGACAGCAAGCCCTGGCCATCCGCTGGATCGTCGAAATCGCTCGTAAGCGGTCGGAAAATACAATGACGGATCGGTTGTCGGCCGAATTGCTCGACGCGGCGAACAATCGCGGCGCGGCTGTGAAGAAACGTGAAGACACACACCGGATGGCGGATGCGAACAAAGCATTCTCGCACTATCGCTGGTGACGAGCTCAGGAATCTAGAACCATGCCGCGCACCACTCCCTTAGACCGCTATCGTAACATCGGCATCATGGCGCACATTGATGCCGGGAAGACGACGACGACCGAGCGGATTCTCTATTATACCGGCCGGTCTTATAAGATTGGCGAAGTCCATGAAGGCACGGCCACCATGGACTGGATGGAGCAGGAGCAAGAGCGCGGCATTACCATCACGTCGGCCGCGACGACCTGCTTTTGGCGAGATCACCGGATCAACATTATTGATACGCCGGGCCATGTCGACTTCACGATTGAAGTGGAACGTTCGCTACGCGTTTTGGACGGTGCGGTTGCCGTGTTCGATGCGGTAGCCGGCGTCGAACCGCAATCTGAGACGGTGTGGCGCCAGGCCGACAAATACCATGTGCCGCGCATCTGTTTCGTCAACAAGATGGACCGGACCGGTTCGGATTTTCCCCGCTGCGTCGAGATGATCGTCAGCCGGCTGGGGGCGCTTCCGATGGTGATTCAGCTGCCGATTGGCGGCGAGTCCGATTTCGTTGGTGTGGTCGATCTGATCCGCATGAAGTCGGTCACCTGGAAGGACGAGACGCTGGGTGCTGAATTCATCATTGGCGAAATTCCAGCGAGTATGGCCAAGCACGCGGCCGAGATGCACGAAAAGTTGGTTGAACTGGCGGTCGAACAGGACGACGACGCCATGGAAGCCTACCTGGATGGAAAGGAGCCCGACGAAGCGACGCTTTTGCGCTGTATTCGCAAGGGTACAGTTGGCGCTGCTTTCGTTCCCGTGCTTTGCGGTTCTGCCTTCAAGAACAAAGGCGTGCAGCTGCTGCTCGACGCGGTGGTCGATTTTCTGCCGGCGCCGACCGACGTCCCCTCGATCAAGGGGCTCAAGGCGGGTACCGACGAGGTTATTGAGCGCAGCAACTCGGATAGCGAGCCGTTCTCCGCCCTCGCCTTTAAGATCATGAACGACCCCTTCGTTGGCTCGCTGACCTTCATTCGCGTCTATTCCGGGCAGCTGAACACCGCGACAGCCGTTCAGAACACGGTCAAGGACAAGCGTGAGCGGGTCGGTCGCATGTTGTTGATGCATGCCAATTCCCGTGAAGACATCAAGGAAGCCATGTCAGGCGATATTGTTGCCTTGGCTGGCCTTAAGGACACGACGACGGGCGACACGCTGTGCGATCCGGCCAACCCGGTGATTCTGGAGCGTATGGAATTCCCAGAACCGGTGATCGAAGTCGCCGTCGAACCTAAGACCAAGGCCGATCAGGAGCGCATGGGTGTTGCCTTGCATCGTCTCGCTGCGGAAGATCCGTCATTCCGGGTTTCGACCGACGCCGAAAGCGGCCAGACCGTGATCAAGGGCATGGGCGAATTGCATCTGGAAATCCTGGTCGATCGCATGCGCCGGGAATTCAAGGTGGAAGCCACCGTCGGTGCGCCGCAGGTGGCCTATCGGGAGACCATCTCGCGGGTGGCCGAGATCGATTATACCCACAAGAAGCAGACCGGCGGTTCGGGCCAGTATGCCCGCATTAAGGTGCGGTTCGAGCCGCAGGAAACCGGTAGCGGTGTCACCTTCGAGAACGAGGTGGTCGGTGGGTCGGTACCGCGTGAATTCATTCCCGGTGTGGAGAAGGGAATCATGAGCGCCGCCCAGTCGGGCGTGTTGAGCGGATTTCCGGTCATCGATATCAAAGCGACGCTGTACGATGGTGCCAGCCACGACGTGGACTCGAGCGTGATGGCTTTCGAAATCGCCGCCCGCGCGGCATTCCGCGAGGGCATGGGCAAGGCCGGGCCGAAACTGTTGGAACCGGTCATGCGTGTCGAGGTGGTGACGCCCGAAGATTATATGGGCGATATCATCGGCGACCTGAACAGTCGGCGTGGACAGGTAACCAATATGGATCAGCGCGGCAACGCGCGGGTGATCTCGGCCTTCGTGCCGTTGGCCAACATGTTTGGTTATGTCAGCACGCTGCGTGGCATGAGCCAAGGCCGTGCCCAGTTTACGATGCATTTCGATCGTTATGTCGAGGTCCCGCAGCAGGTCTCGCAGGAAGTACAGCAAAGGCTTGCCGGTTGATCTGGGCTGCCCCGAGGGAGTGAGAAGCGATGGCTAAGGAAAAATTCGAACGGAACAAGCCGCACTGCAACGTCGGCACGATCGGTCATGTTGATCATGGCAAGACGACGTTGACGGCGGCGATCACGCGGGTTCTCTCGGAGACGGGCGGGGCTGAGTTTCTGGCGTTTGACAAG
>CAMCUA010000230.1 GCA_945878455.1 Asaia bogorensis
TGCACGGGCGGCGGCGGCCCGCGCCAGGCGCTCGCGATCCAGTAGCAGGATGACAGGCAGGTCGGCCATCGGATGGAACTGGCGCCGCCGCAAGCCTCGGACGAGGGCCAAGGCATCGCTGGAACGCAGAGCTTCGCCGCAGAGCATCACGTCCGGCGCCAGGCAATCCAAAGCCCGATAGGCCTGCTGCTCATCGCCGGCTTCGATCACATGGCCGACACCCATCGCCTTCAACATGCCGCGCAGGGTGGCTCGCGCGCCGACATCGTCTTCGCGCAGAAGAACACTGAGACTTTCGAAACCGCGTTCCATCACGGCGCATCCTTCGACAGAGGGGTGCGGAGACCGCAATATCACCCTGAATCATGGCCTTAACATGGTCATTCCGTGGAAACTTGTGGCCATTCTGTGAGCTTTTCGGGGCGGAGTTTGCGTCCCCCCTCCCCACAGGAACGCTTCAAAGCAAGCCGAGTTCACGCAATTCCTCAGCCATCCGTTCCGGCAGCTCGCCGATGCCCGAATCACGCCCGCCGGCATCGGCCGGCGCGTTCCGGTCTTCCAGGTAACGCCAACCCTGAAAGGCCCGATGCAATCGGGGAGCGACGCGCACCAGGGTTGGATCGAGGATCAGGGCGCAGGCGGGCAGGCCCTTGGCATTGACCGTCGGCTCAAAGCCGATCAAAGCTTGGCGGACGCGGATGTGGCCGCGAATTACCCAATACATGGAGCCGCCGGCCAACAATTCATCGGCACGGCGCGGCACGTTGCGGGTGATGTGGCGCAGCACCGCGCCATCGCCCCGGTCGCGGGATTCCGCCATGCGGCGTTGCTGGAGGGCGGCAAGCCGGTCGATATCCTCAACACCGACGCTCAGCTTAAGCAGATGCAGGGGCACAGCTGCCCGAACGGTCAGCGCGCCGCCGCGGCGGCGCGGGCGACGCTCACCTTGGACGCGGGCGAACGGCCCAGCCGTTGGAAAATGAACTGGGCCGTATCGATCACCCCATCGAGATCGACGCCGGTCTGGCAGCCGAGGCCGTTCAACATGTAGAGCACGTCCTCGCTGGCGACGTTGCCGCCAGCCCCCGGGGCAAAGGGGCAACCGCCGAGGCCGCCGACCGAGGCATCGACGATGGCGATGCCTCGCTGCAAGGCAGCCAGGATGTTGGCCAGTCCCTGGCCGTAGGTATCGTGGAAATGCACGGCGACTTTGTCGCGCGGGATAACGGCACAAACCGCATCGGCAAGCGCCGTGGCGCGATCTGGCGTGCCAATGCCGATGGTATCGCCGAACGAAATTTCGACGCAGCCCAAGGCCAGCATGCGGGCCGCCAGCTTGACCACCGTGGTCAACGGAACATCGCCTTCGTAAGGACAGCCCAAGCAACAGGACAGGTAGCCGCGGACGCGGATACCGCGCGCCATGGCAGCCGCGCAGACCTCGGCCAAGCGCTCCAGGCTTTCGGCGATGGAACAGTTGGTATTGCGCTGCGAGAAGGATTCCGAAGCCGCCGCGAACACGGCAACTTCCTGGGCCCCGGCGGCAACCGCCGCCTGGAAGCCTTTCATGTTGGGGGTCAGCACGGGATAACGGGTGCCCGCATGCTTCTGGATGCCGGACAGCACCTTGGCGGTGTCGGCCATGCGCGGCACCCAACTCGGCGAGACGAAACTGCCGGCCTCGATGGCGGAAAATCCAGCCCGGCTCAGGCGGTCGATCAAGGCGATCTTATCGGCGGTCGACACCTCGCCCGCTTCGTTCTGCAAGCCGTCGCGGGGACCGACCTCGACCACTTTGACTTTCGAGGGCACCTTCATCACGCGACCCGCCTCCTCACGCAGCATCCGTTCGCCATGGTGACGCCAGCATTAGCACGCAACCTCGGCCGGCGTCGACGATGCCGTCGGGCGGCTCGCCACCGGGGCATTGCTTCAATGCTCCGGCCAGACCGGCTTACGCTTGGCGAGGAAAGCGGCGAGGCCTTCGCGCGCTTCGGCGGAGGCGCGGATTTCGGCGATACGCCGGGCGGTCAGTTCTTCCGTTGCGTCATCGATGGGCCGCCCGGCCAGATCGGCGATGAGCGTCTTGGCAGCGGCCATCGCCGCCGGGCCGTTGGCAGCGACAGCATCGAGCAGCCGGTCGGCAGCGGCGGCAAGCTCGGCCGCGGGCACGACCTCGTGGACCAAGCCGATGCGCCGCGCCTCGATAGCCGAAAAGCGCTCGGCGCTCAACACATAACGCCGGGCCTGACGGGCGCCGATGGCGGCCAGTACGTAAGGCCCGATGATCGAGGGGATCAGGCCGAGGCGGACCTCGGTCAGGCTGAACTGCGCCGCATCGGAGGCAATCGCCATATCGCAGGCGGCGACCAGGCCGACGCCGCCGCCAAAGGCGGAACCCTGAACTACGGCCACCGTCGGTTTGGCCAGGCAGTCGAGGCGGCGCATCAGCGCGGTGGCGGCGCGCGCGTCGGTCAAATTCTCATCGAAGGAATAGCCGGCCATGCGCTGCATCCAGTGCATGTCGGCACCGGCCGAGAAGCTGCGTCCCGCGCCGGTCAAGGCAACGACACGGACCCGTCGGTCGGATTCCAGTTCGAGCAAGGCATCGGCCAGGCGGGCGATCAGCACATCGTTGAAGGCGTTGTGGATGTCGGGGCGATTGAGCGTCAGCCAACCGATGCCGCGGGCGACATCGATGGCGAGCAAGACAGGATCGTCAGCCATGGCGAGGCGCTCCCTTCAGCTTTTCGCCGCGTCCGGCTTGCGCACCGGCCGCGGCACGACGGTGCCGCCGGCCTCTACCCAGGCGCCGAAGCCGCCATCGATATGGCAGACTGGTTCGAGCCCCATGCGCGCCACCGTATCGGTGGCCAGCGCCGAGCGCCAACCGGCGGCGCAATAGAAGACGAAGCGCTTGCCCGAGGCGAAGACGTCGCGGTGATAGGGACTGTCCGGGTCGACCCAGAATTCGAGCATGCCGCGCGGCGCGTGAACGGCGCCGGGAATCATACCGGCGTGATCGAGTTCGCGGACATCGCGCAGATCGACGAAAACCACATCGTCACGGCCAAGCAGGGCTTTCGCTTCGTCGACGTCGATGGTCTGGATGCGGCCTTCGGCTTCGGCCAGCAGCTTCTTGTAGCCCGTGGTTATCGGCATGGGATGTCCTTCGTTCTCACCAATGGCCAACTTCGAGCCAGCGGCGCAGCATCGGCAGCCGGTCGGCGCCCCAGAACGGTTCGCCATCGGCGATGAAAAATGGCGAGCCGCAGACACCCGCTGCCATAGCCGCCGCCGTTTCGGCGCGCAAGCGATCCTTTACCGCCGGGTCCTGTAGCGCCGCTTCGACGGCGGGACCGTCGGCACCGACAGAAGCCGCAATGGCGGCCACCGTGGCGATGGGCGTGATGTTCACGCCCTTGGCGAAATAGGCAGCGTAGGCGGCGCGGGCGAAGCGGCGGGCCAGCGCCGCATCGCGGTCGTCCAGCCACCAGAAGGCACGCGCGGCGGCGACGGCGGCGATGGGGAAAGGCTCAGGCAGAACCCACGGCACATCCATCAGCCGGCCGAGCCGCTGCCAGTCGCGCAGGGCATAAGCGCCCTTGGCACCCTGTTCGACCAGGGGCCGATTGCCCGTTTCCTTCATAATGGGGCCGAGCACTATCGGCTTCCAGGCCACCGCGCGGCCGTATTCGGCAGCCAAGCCATCGATGGCGGAGGCCGCGAAATAGCCATAGGGCGAGGAGAAGTCGATGTAGAAGGCGATAGGCGCGGCCATATGCGTTCCGTTGCGGCGTTGCAGGGAAACCGTAACCGCCAAGCCGACAATGGGAAAGCCCCCAGCAGCGATGCCAGTTGACCGGGCCCATCGCATGCCGATGATACAGTCACGAAATAACCACCTTCAGGGAAACCACCAAAATGAGCGAACACTCTGCCACCACTGGACTGGTCACCATCGTCACCGCCGGCAGTGGCAAGATCGGCGGGGCCATCGCACGCGCCCTGGCCGGCCACGGCCACCGGTTGGTGCTGATGTCAGCCGGAGGTTCGGCGGTGAAACTAGCCGGCGAGATCGGTGGCATCGGCGTCACCGGATCGGTCACCGATCCGGCCGGGCTGAAGGCCCTGGTCGAGGCGGCGATGGATGCCCACGGGCGGATCGACGGCGTGGTCAACAACACCGGTCATGTGATCAAGGGCACGGGATCGGTACTGGCGCCGGTCTATAAGGACGAAGACAACGACGACCTGCTGGCCGTCGACGATGCCACCTGGCACACAGCGGTGGACATGATCCTGCTCAATGTGGTGCGCATGGCCCGCCTGGTGACGCCGATCATGCGGCGCCAGAAAGCCGGCGCCATCGTCAATATCTCAAGCTTCGCGCAGAAGGAGCCGAGTCCGAAATTCGCTGTCGGCGCGGCGATGCGCATGGCCATGGGCGGCTTCATGAAGCAGTACGCCGACCGCTACGGCCGCGACGGCATCCGCATGAACAACCTGCTGCCGGGATTCGTCGGCTTCGATCCCCTGCCCGCGCCGCTCGTCGGCACCATTCCGATGGGCCGTTCGGCGACAACCGGGGAATTGGGTGAAACGACAGCCTTCCTGCTGTCGCCGGCGGCCGGCTACATCACCGGCCAAAGCATCCTGCTCGACGGCGGCCTGACGCGGAGCGTTTAAGTCAGTTGTGCACCAGCGGCCAGAAAAACGGAATGGCCGGGACCGTGGCAATGCCGGTGATAAGGTTCATCGGAATGCCGATGCGCAGGTAATCGCTGAAGCGATAGCCACCGGGGCCTGGCCGCGTCCCGGGAGCAAGGATGCCAGCGTCGTCCTGTCGGGCAGCAGCAAAGGCGCGGCAAAGACCACGAAAGCAGCGCCGATAACGGCCACGACGACACCAAGACCAGTGATTTCGAAGATACCGAAGGGTGCCAGTCCTGACCTTGCCCCCGAAGAACGTCTCCCAAGGCTGAAAGTGTATCATCAGTTTTGGAGGAACGGATATGACGGGAATGGAGCGGGCGCGCTAC
>CAMCUA010000231.1 GCA_945878455.1 Asaia bogorensis
AGGCCGTCGATCAGTTTGAAACGGGCGATGCCGAAGATCCACGGCAGCACCGGCCGGTCGGCCTGCCAAGTGTGGCGTTTGAGGTGGATGGCCAACAAGGTCTCCTGCACCACATCCTCCGGGTCCGGCTCGCCGCCCGCAATGCGCCGCGCCGCATAGCCGCGCACCAGCGCCGCCGCCCGCCCGAGGAACTCGGCATAAGCCCGTTCCTCGCCAGCGATGGCGGCAACCAGCAGGCTGGAAAGCTCGGCGTCGCGGGCGCTATCCAATGTGCTTCCTTCCCCTTACTTCGCCGGCAATGGAGGATTGTTACACCGGCGCGACGGGACGCCGTGTTTACTAGCATCGCCATGGCCCTTCTGTCCTCCCTTTCACAGGATGGACGGAGGGAAGAGGTGGGCGTTTTCCGCATGCCCCCGGCGATCACGCTTTTGTGCGCGAAAACTGGAAGGGAGGGGTGAAACAAAACCGAAGGGGCTGGCGAAATGCAGGATGAGGGCCGGACGACGGCTCCACTTTGTTGAACGATCACACTTTCATCCCTAGGGAGATTTTACCATGAATCGCCGTACTCTCGCTCTCGCTCTTGCCGGTTCGCTCGCTTCGGCCGTGGCCGGTCACGCTTTCGCTCAATCGATGCCCGCAGCCATGCCGGACAAGGCGATGCCCGCCGCCGCCGGGGCCACCGAAAAGTGCTTCGGCGTCGCGCTGAAGGGCAAGAACGACTGCGCCGCCGGCGCCGGCACCACCTGCGCCGGTACCTCGACCGTCGACTATCAGGGCAACTCGTGGAAGGCCGTGCCGGCCGGCACCTGCGTGTCGATGATGGCGCCGGGCGACCGCAAGGGCGCGCTGATGGCGCTCAACCGCGACCTGCCGAAGTAAGCAGCCCCGCGACCTCGGCTAGAACAGGAGGCCCGGCCCCGCTCCCCCTACCGGGCCTCCTGATTGCCTTCGTCCAACCCGCCGCCCAGTCGAGCCGCCATGTCCATCCTCCGCCACGCCCCGCCATCGCGCGATGGTTTGCCGCCACGGGCCGGAGTCGGCCTCAAGCCGGCGCATTACGCGACGATCCTCGACGGCCGGCCGGATATCGGCTTCTTTGAAATTCACGCCGAGAACTACATGGGAGCGGGCGGCCCGCCGCATCGCTACCTGGAAGCCATCGCCGAACGTTATGCGCTGTCGCTGCACGGCGTCGGTCTGTCCATCGGCGGTGCCGAGCCGCTGGATACGGCCCATCTGGCGCGCCTTTGCCTGTTGAACGACCGCTATCGGCCGCTGGCTTTTTCCGAACATCTGGCCTGGTCGAGCCACGGCGGGTCCTTTCTCAACGATCTGTTGCCGCTGCCCTACGACGATGAGACGCTGAGCGCCGTCGCCGACCATGTGGATGCCGTGCAACAGGCGATGGGCCGGCAACTGCTGTTGGAAAATCCGGCGACCTACTTGCGCTTCGCCAACAGCACCATCGACGAGATCGATTTTCTCGAGTCCGTCGTCGAACGCACCGGCTGCGGCCTGTTGCTCGACGTCAATAACGTCATGGTGTCGGCGGTCAACCACGGGATCGATCCCTATACCTATATCGACCGCTTCCCGATGGCGGCGGTCGGTGAAATTCACCTGGCCGGTTACGACGAGACCGTCGATGCGGACGGCGCGCGGCTGTTGATCGACGCCCATGGCTCGGCCGTGCGGCCCGACGTATTCGCGCTCTACCGGCATACGCTGCGCCGCAGGGGACCGCTGCCGACCCTGATTGAATGGGACAACGACGTGCCCGACTTCGCGACCCTGCTGGCCGAGGCCGACCGGGTCGAGGCGGTGTTGGGTGAGGTCCGTTCCTGCGGCGGGCTTGTGTCCCCCTCTCCCTGTCCTTCCCCCTCACGGGGGGAGGGGACCTTGTGGCACCACCGCGACATGCCTGTCATATCCCTGGCTGGCGGCGACCGCGTCCCCTCCCCCCGTGAGGGGGAGGGACAGGGAGAGGGGGTGGGCCGCGAGGGGGGTATCGGCATGACCCACGCCGCCACGCAGACCGCCTTCGCCGCCGCCCTGATCGATCCCCAACAGCCGTTGCCGGACGGCATCGCCGGGGCAGCCGCCGCATCGCGTTTCGCCGTCTACCGCAACAATGTCGCCCGGGGCCTGATCGCGGCGCTGGGCGAGAGCTTTCCCGTGACGGCGCGGCTGGTCGGCGAGGATTTCTTCAACGGCATGGCACGGACCTACGCGGCAACGCGGCAGCCGGCCTCGCCGCTGATGTTCGCCTATGGCAGCGATTTCCCCGACTTCATCGCCGGCTTCGCGCCGGCGGCGGCGTTGCCCTATCTGCCCGATGTCGCCCGCCTGGAGGCGGCGCGGACGCGAGCCTATCACGCCGCCGACATGGCCAGCCTCGACCTCGCCGTCCTGGCAGGCCGTTCGAACGGGGCGCTGGCGGCGACGCGATTGCAGCTGCATCCGGCTGTCCGGCTGCTGGCTTCGGCCCATCCGGTCGGCTCGATCTGGCAGGCGCACCAGCAGGACCCCGTGGACAGCGGGTTCGCCTGGCAGGCCGAGACGGTGCTGACGGCACGCCCCGACGCGCTCGTTATGACGCATATCCTGCCACCCGACGCCGCCACCTTCGCGCGAGCGCTGTTCGCCGGCGATAGCCTGGGCGAGGCGGCCGAGGCGACCATGACAGCCCATCCCGAATTCGACTTCGGCAGCGCGCTGGCGGGCCTCGCCGGCCTCGGTACCTTCGCCGCGCTGCCACTGCTGGAAAGGAGCTAGATATGACCACCCGCATCGATGCGCCGACGAGCCCTGCCCTGCGCCTGTGCGACGGTGTGCGCGGGGTCGAGGCCGTGCTGGCGGCGGCGCCCGCTGCGCTGCCGCTGCTGGCCCTGCGCCTGGCGCTGGCTGTACCGTTCTTCAAGTCCGGCCTGACCAAGTGGGACGGGTTCTTCAACCTGTCGGCAGGGGCGCGTTATCTTTTCACCGAGGAATTCCGCCTGCACCTGTTCGGTGCCGAAATCCCCTATCCGGCGCCGGAATTGATGGCCTATCTGGCCGGCATCGGCGAGATCGTCTTGCCGATACTGCTGGTGCTGGGCCTGGGCACCCGTTTTGCCGCCCTGGGCATTCTTGCCATGACCGCGATCATCCAACTGACCCTCCCCGACGGCTGGGCCAATTTCCACCTGCCCTGGGCGGCGATGGTGCTGGCCCTGGTCGTCTTCGGCGGCGGGCGGCTCGGGCTGGATCGGAGTATCGGCTTGGGGATGCGGTAGGTCCCGGCTCAGACGGGCGACGCGGCCGGTTCGCGGACGTGCAGTGCCGGCATCAGGTCGAAATAGGGGCGGATGATCGGCGAGGCCGAGGCCTGGAAGGCGTCGAAGCCGCCATCGAAGGAAACCCGGCCTTCGTGCAGCATGACGATGCGCGGCCGCAGGCGGACCAACAGGTCCTTGTCGTGGGTGACGATCAGCGTGGTCCGCGGCGTGTTGCCGGGGGCGCTGGCGGCGTGGGTGACGCCGATCAGGTCTTGTATCTGCATGGTGCTGGTCGGGTCGAGGCCGGTGGTCGGTTCGTCGTAGAACATGACGGTAGGATCCATGGCCAGTGCTCGCGCGACCGCCAGCCGCTTGGCCATGCCGCCGGACAGGCTTTCGCTGCCGGTCGCCAGGAAAGCCGCGTCGGCAGGCAGTGACACGGCGCGCAGAGCCGCTTGGGCGATGGGCAGCACCTGATCGTCGTCGAGACCGCGCACTTCGGCCAACCACAGGGCGATATTGTCGAGCACTGAACCCGAGAACAGGGCGTTGCGTTGAAACACCACGCCCCAGTGGCGATGGACCTGGGCGAGTTCGAGATCGTCGACGCGGGCGATGTCGACCAGCGGCGCTTCGGGCCGCTCGTGGTTGACGACCCAAACGCGCCCGGTATCGGGGGCGAGCTGGCCCAGGATGTGGTTGAGCAGCACCGTCTTGCCGCAACCCGAGCCGCCGACGATGGCGACGACATCGCCTTGGCGGACGGTCAGGTCGATGCCGCGCAGGACCTGTTTGTCGCCAAAGGCTTTGGCCAGCCCCTCGACGAGGAATTCGACCGGCGTGTCGCCAGCCATGGATGCGCTCAGGCCCAACCCCTCAGGCCCAATCCATCAGGCCCAACTGGTTAGCCAGCGCGCGAAGTCGAGCCAAGGTTCGGTTTCCATGATGCCCAGCCGTATCGCCTGCCCAGCCAAGATCCACAGGCCGCCCCATAGGGTGGCCGGGTGAAGCCGGCCGTCGCGGACCAGATCGCGGACGGCGACGGCGACGATGAACAGGTCGGTCAAACCGAAAAAGACCGGTGGCGTCATCGCGACCGGTAGGGGAAAACGCGCGACGGCGGCGTCGACGATGGCGACGGTCGACAGGATCATCAGCCGCTTATGCGTCTCCGGCGTGCCACGCTGCCAGATGCCGGCGCCGACGATGCCGGCGAAGGCGACCAGGTCGAAGAACGGGATGGCGAGAAAGGCGAGCGGCGGCGGTGCGTTCGGCGGCGCGAAGCCGCGTGCCGCGGCGCCAACCGCCACCATCAGTCCGAGTGCCAGCATGACGGCGGCGAGTGCGATGCCGGCGATGCCCAAACGGCTATGGATATCGGTTCGCCCGCGCGCCACCAGCGTGGTCTGGGCGATCAGCAAGACGAGCCAGGCCGTGAAGACGAGCCCGTGCAGATGCACCAGCGCGGGCAGCGGCGGCGAGCCATAGAGCGACTTAAGGTAATAGCTGGGTGCGAAGCCGACCAAGGCGGCCAGCGCGAAAGCCAGCGCCATACCAACAAAGAAGGTCAGGCCCCTGCCGCCGTCCCTAGCCACGATGGTTTGCACCATGATGTCCCCGCTAAATTCTCATTCCAAGTGCAACACCGTTATGCTTCGGAGTTGCGATGGGAATTCACTATGGTCAGCTCGACCTTGATGAGCGTTACGAGCTTTATCGTCTCCGGGAGGACGGTAGAGGCGTTCGAGAGATCGGCCGCCTGATG
>CAMCUA010000232.1 GCA_945878455.1 Asaia bogorensis
GGCCGCCGACTTCGCCACCATCCGCGGCTTCCTCTCAACCGCCAGAAAGCAGGGCTGGAACATCATCAAAGCCCTGCGCCAAGACCCAGGCGACCTCGAAAAGGCGCTACGCGCGGCTTGAAATTACAAGGAAACCTGGGCAGTTACAATATATGTAAGAAAATTGTTGCTGTGGTGAGGTTCGCTAGCCGGTTACCAGGGCAACTGCCGCTTCCGCACGGCTTTTGTTTCCACAGAAGTTGGCACGGGTGGCCGGTCTGAACGCGACGATCCGTGAACTTCAGACGGGTTGGCGCGGTCGACATCTTCGGGGAATTGTTTCACACAGGTTTCTGCTTCATCATCGGAAACGTCATTCGCTCGGGTGCGCGCCGTCCCCGGCATCGCGTCCGCTTTCGGTGCGCGGGTTGTTGGTTGCGGGATCGGATCGCTTGCGCTACGCAAAATTTCTCTGCCTGGCCGGGGGGGTGGCGCTTTTCGCGCTGCTGCTGGCGGATACCGATCTTGCCGCCATCGCCGGCGAGGTTATCGACCTGCGCTGGGGCATCCTTGCCATCCTCGCCACCTATATGGTGGCCTTCATCTGCGATACGGTGAGCTGGCACTTGACGCTCGATCCGCTGCCATGGACGGCCCGGCTGTATTACCGGGTCTGGAAAATCCGCATGGTGGGCGAGGCCTTCAACGACATCCTGCCCCTCGGCAGTTTCGGCGGTGAGCCGGTCAAGGCGATGCTCGCCATGCGCACGCTTGATCTGGGGCCGCATGCGGTGACCGCCTCGCTGGTGCTGGCGCGAACCATCAACACCTTGGCGCTGGTGCTCTTTCTGGTCTTTGGCTTCGTCCTCGTGCTGCAGGCAAACGCGCTGCCGCCCTCCGTCAAGTGGCTGTCGGGGGCCGGCCTCGGACTGTTGCTCATCGGCGTCGCCGGCCTTGTGGCCGTCCAAAGACTGCAGCTGACCTCTGCGGTCTCTACCCGCCTCTTCGGCTGTTCCCTGGCGGCACGGCTGCAACGTGCGCTCGGCCATATCCGCGAGGTCGACGGCCGCCTCGTGCGTTTCTACCGGCACAGGCAGCCGCAATTTTTCTGCGCCATCGTCTTTTCGCTGCTGAATTGGGCATTGGGCGCGGCCGAGGCTTATCTGACGTTGACGCTGCTCGGCCAGTCCATCACCTATTTCGATGCCTGGATCATCGAGTCGGCGGCGCAGTTGGTGCGCGCCGGTGCCTTCTTCGTGCCCGCTGCCATCGGCGTGCAGGAAGGTGCCTATGTCTTCATCACGGGCCTGCTGCTGGGCCGTCCGGATGCCGGCTTGACCATGGCGCTATTGCGCCGGCTGCGCCAAATTTTGTGGATCGGATGGGGGCTCGTCATCTTCGTGGCGATGCGCAGCCGGGCCGGATCGGGAAACGCGCCATCATGAGTCACAATACCTGGGCGCACCGCATCGCCCGCATCGTCATCGTCCAGCCGCTGGCGAAGACGGCCGTTCACCCCAATCACGTCACCGCGGCGCGCCTTTGCCTCGGCTTGGTGGCTGCCGCATGCCTGGCCGTCGGCACGCCGGATTGGCGCCTGGCGGGGGCCGCTGTATTCGTCGTCTCCTTCCTGCTCGATCGTGCCGATGGCGATCTCGCTCGCCTGACCGGGCGGACCAGCCCGGGCGGCCATGTCTACGATCTGGTTGCCGATACGCTCTGCAATGCTCTGACCTTTGTCGGCCTCGGCTTTGGGCTGACCGCATCGTCGCTTGGCCCTTGGGCCATCCTCATGGGGCTTGTGGCCGGCGCCGCCGTGGCAGCCATCCTGCTGTTGGTCATGCGCATCGAAAGCCTGCAAGGGGTGCGGGCCGCCGAGTTGAAGGGGTTCGCCGGCTTCGATCCCGACGATGCCGTGTTGATCGTGCCGATTGCCCTCGCTTGGGGCGCGGCTGAAGCTTTGCTCACGGCGGCTGCCATCGGTGCCCCGGCCTTCGCGCTGCTGTTCTTGTACGTATTCCGGCGCAAGCTGCGCGCCGCCCGCGAATAACGCTATCGGGCCAGCCGCAGGCGCAGCAGCGACCAGCACGTCCAGAAACAGTAGACCGCCGCGCCGATGCCGCAGGGGATGAAGAAGTACTCGAGCCATCCGGCCCAGGTGATCGGTGCCACCAGATAGATGCCGTCCTCCAGCTCGAAGCCGGCCCATCCCGGATAGCCGGTGGCATCCCCCGCCGTTCCGGCCACTGTCACCTCGGCACTCGCCTTGTCGATACCCAGATTGGTGAACATCGATACGATGGCCGAGGCGCAACCCGCCGCTCCGAGCACCATCGCCCATGGCCCCAGCATGCCGCCGCTCAGTCCGATACCGACACACAAGAAAAACACGCCGTAGCTCATCGCTCCGGACAGATAGTCCAGGTAATAGCCCAGCCGCGACGACATTTTCTTTTGGCGAGCCAATTCGCCGTCGAAATGGTCGAGGAATCGGGCCAAAACGAATAGCCCCGCCCCCCAATTGGCCGCTGCGGCCTCGCCCTGGGCCAACAGCCAGGCCCCCGCCAGCGCCACGACCAGCGTTGCCACCGTCAATTGGTTCGGCGTGACCGGAGAACGCACCAGCGGCCTGACCAGCACGCGCGCCGCGCGCTGGTCCCAGGGGATGAAGCGGTTGTCGTTCATGGGCCCAGACTCCTCACTAGCACTGCCGGAGGATATAAGCTGCCATCGGGTAAGAGTAAAACTGGCGCGCCCGACAGGATTCGAACCTGTGACCCCTGCCTTCGGAGGGCAATGGTTTGAGCTTTCTGGCACTCCCTAGCATGTTCCGGCGCCACCTATACCCCTTGTAAATCCTCATTTATAGTTGATAGTGCTTTCCGTCAAGCACCACAAATTACTGCTGGCGTGTTACCCCGGTGTTACCCCAGCGGCAGGTGAACAGGCAACGGAGGGTAGCATGGCAGCGGGTCGGATTACCAAGCGGACGGTCGATTCCTTGCACCGCACCGGCAAAGAATATGTGCATTGGGATGGCGAACTCACGGGATTTGGCGTGCGCGTCCGTGCGTCCGGTTCGAAGTCTTTCGTCGCGGTGTATCGCATTGGCGGTCGGAACTCGCTGCTTCGCCGCGTCACCATTGGCGCGGTGGGTAAGATTGAGGCCGACAAGGCGCGCGAGGAAGCCAAGTCTATTATTCGTCAAGCCGAACTGGGGCAGGATCGGGCGGCCGAGAAAGCTAAGATTCGGGCTGAGATGACGTTCGATAAGGTTTGCGACCTCTACCTCAACGAAGGGTGCGAGACTAAGAAGGCCAGCACGATCGCCACCGACCGTGGCCGCATCAAGCGGCATATCAAGCCGCTGCTCGGCAAAAAGCGGATTAGCGAGATCAGCCGCGCCGACGTCGAGAAGTTTATGCGCGACGTTGCCAATGGCAAGACCGCCGCCGACGAGAAGACCAAGGCGCGCGGCCGTGCTATCGTCGAGGGTGGCAAAGGCACCGCAACCCGAACGGTCGGGCTACTGGGCGGCATTATGACCTTTGCAGTTTCGCGCCAATTGCGGCCGGACAACCCGGTTAGGGGCGTGAAGCGCTATGCCGACAGGAAGGGCGAGACGTTCCTGTCATCCGCTGAACTTGCGAAGATCGGCGCTGCGCTGGCGGCGGCTCAATCGTCCGGCGCGAATCCGTCTGCCGTTGCCATCATCCGACTGCTCGCCTTCACCGGCGCCCGAAAGTCAGAGATTGCTGGCCTGAGATGGTCGGAAGTTGACGCCGATCACGGCTATTTGCGGCTCGGGGATTCCAAGACCGGAGCCAAGGTCATCCCCATCGGCCCCCCAGCCTGCGAAGTGCTGGTCGGCCTTGGCAGCACCGAGGGCAGTCCCTTCGTGTTTCCGGCCGCGAGCGGCAAGAGTCACTTTCAGGGGGTCGAAAAGGTGTGGCGTAATGTGCGCACAGCCGCCGGATTCCCTAACCTTCGGCTGCATGATTTGCGGCATAGCTTCGCCTCCGTCGGACTGGCACGGGGAGACGCGCTACCTGTTATTGGAGCTATCCTCGGCCATGCCGACGTCACGACGACCAGTCGCTATGCGCACCTCGCCGACGATCCGGTGCGGCAATCGGCGGATGGCATATCAAAGTCGGTCGCTGCGGCGCTTTCTGGCGGTTCGACGGCGACTGTGGTGCAGCTTCGACGCTCGCACGGAAAGGTTTAGCCTTAGATCGCTTGGTCGATTCTGCTGAACTGTTTGTTTTCGATCATAAGGAACAATCCCCTCCCGGCCGAGCGGTCGGCCCATAGGTTTCCGACTAGCCGCTTCTCTTTGGAATCGTCATTCGTGAAGGCGACCGAAGACCGACTGGCGAAACAAGCCCGTCAGTGCGTGCTGGCCGTTCTTGCCGGTGCGCGGGTCAACGAGTTCATCGCCCACCAAGTCGGTCAACCCGAGCGCGGCATCGAGTTCGCGATAGGCAAGCAGTCCGGCGTCGGACGTGACCCTGGAACCGTGGAAATCCAGCTTGAGCCGGGAGTCGAAAGGCAGCCGCAAAGGCTGGTTCTCGGATTCACCCGTCGGGTTCCTCATCGGCATCGTCTCCAGAACTGTAAGCGCCGGAGCAATACTCCCTCACTGAGGCGGCCGGATAATCCGGTTGCGCCGGAGTAAAAATGCGGCAGCAGATAGCCTTTTGCCTGGTTGGCGGAAGGCGGGGGGATGAAGGGCGTGGAGCTATATGGACGGGTTCGCCATGCGGTGCAGATCGAGGGTTTAAGCCGGCGTGAGGCGGCGCGGCGCTTTGGGATCGATCCTCGGACGGTAGCAAAGATGATGGTGTTTTCGGTGCCGCCGGGATACCGGCGTGACGGGGCGCCGAAACGACCGAAGCTTGATCCGTTTACCGCGATTATCGATCAGATTCTGGAATCCGACCGGACGGCCCATTCGAAGCAGCATCATACGTCTAAGCGGATCTTCGAGCGGCTGCGCGACGAGTATGGTTATGGCGGCGGAATGACGATCGTGAA
>CAMCUA010000233.1 GCA_945878455.1 Asaia bogorensis
ATATTGCCTCCGTCCCGGCGGATTTCCTCGTCGACGCAGCCGGCGATGAAATCCGCCATGCCATCGTTGATGCGCCGGCCGGCCAGGATGATTTCCGGCTCATGGCCCAAAGCCTGTGCGCAATGGGCGAGGTAATAGGGATCGACCCCGATGCAATGGCCGCCGACCAGGCCGGGTTGGAATGGCAGGAAGTTCCACTTGGTACCGGCTGTTTCCAATACGTCGTGGATGGATAGGCCCAAGCGCCGTGCAATTTGTGCCACTTCGTTGATGAAGGCGATGTTGATGTCGCGCTGGGCATTCTCGATGGCCTTGGCGGCTTCGGCGGTGCGGATATTGCGCGCAACGTAAACGCCGCCGCTGGTGACGGCGCCGTAGAGGCTCGCGAGCAACTGGGCGACTTCGGGTGTCTGGCCGGCAACAACCTTACGGATGCGTTCGACGGTGTGTTCCTTATCGCCCGGATTGATCCGCTCCGGCGAATAGCCAAGATAAAAGTCCTGGCCGGCCTTCTGTCCCGATGCGGCTTCGAGAACCGGTCCACAGACGTCCTCGGTAACGCCGGGATAGACGGTGCTTTCGGAGACCACCACGCTGTCTTTGCCAAGATGGCTGCCGAGTGTGCGGCAGGCAGCGAGCAGCGCCGATAGATCGGGCTTGTTGTTGGCATCGACGGGAGTGGGCGCAGCGATGATGAAAACGTTGCGCCCCGCCAACCCGGCGGGCTCGTCGGTCAGGCTGAGCAGGCCGCCGCGCAGGATGGCCGGTTCGACTTCGCCGGTGCGGTCGATGCCACGACGCAGCTCGGCGATGCGGGCTTTGTCGATATCGAATCCCAGGGTTGGAAAGTGCCGCGACAGGGCCAGCGCTAACGGCAGGCCGACATATCCGAGGCCGATGACGGCGATGCGCGCCGTCTCCGTCGTGGGCAATGCCATAGCGCGGAAAGTCCCTCGGGGTTGCAGGCCCCGGATACCGGCGCCTACCTGTCGTGTCAATGTCGCATCGCCGCGTGGCCGCCAGTCAGGCGGCTACACGCTTGGCGGCTGGGCGTTTGTCGTTGGCGAGATCGCAGACTGTCGTGCGCCGCATGTCGCGTGGCAGCGAGGCATCGAAGTCCCGTGCCCGGTGCATGTTGCAACGGTTGTCCCACATGACCAGATCGCCGACCTGCCAGTGGTGGGTATGGACGAACCGGCGCTGGGTCGCATGTTCGATCAGGTCGAGCAACAGCATACGGGCTTCCGGCACCGGCATGCCAAAGATTGAGCCGGCGTGGGAGGCAATATAAAGCGCCTTGCGGCCCGAACCCGGGTGGATGCGGACCATCGGCTGGGCGACCGGAGGCGTGCCAGCGCGCTCTTCCGGGGAGAAATCCGTGAAGCCCAGCTTGGCGCGCGAATTGAAGATCGAATGTTCGGCGATCAGGTTTTCGATGCGACCCTGCATTTCAGGAGAGAGGGCATCGTAGGCGGCGCGCATGTCGGCGAATTCGGTCTCGCCGCCGGTCGGCGTCACCGCGTGGGCGGACAACAGTGAATAGGTTGCCGACATCTGTTTGAAGGAACTGTCCGTGTGCCACAGACGATTGCCGAGGATACCCATCCACTTGCGATCGTCGCGGGCGACCACGCGGTTGTGGGCATCCATATTGGAAACGTCGGCGAAATGCTTGTTTAGGCGCAGCGGTTCGCCGGGGCGGAGAAGATAGCGCGTCGTTTCGATAGGGCCGAACAATTGGCTGAAGGCGACCTGTTGTTCGTCGGCGATGTTTTGATCGTGGAAGATCAGGACACCATACTTGTCGAGCCCCGCCACGATTTCCTGGGCCAGTCCGGCGGGGAAAGGTTGGGTCAGATCGACACCGCTGACCTCGCCGACGAACAAGGGATGAAGCTGCTTAAACGCGATGGCCACAACGACACCTCCGCCACGAAACCATTGGCCCGATATATCGCACGCCGGACGAACGATGCACAACCGTCCGGCGGCGAATCAACTGCCGGGATGTCCGACCAGCCAGTCGATCATCAAGTCGGCGACGGCATGGTTGTTCAATTCCAGCATCGCCATATGGCCGTTGCCGCTGAGCCCCTTGTCTTCCAGACGCACGAAGTCGTGGTCGACGCCGGCCTGTTTCAGAAAGCGACTGGTCGCGTGATCGTAGGTGGCGTGATAGGACGCCTCGGTGGCGACGATCAGAATTGGGATCCCTGCCAAGCGGGACAGCCGCCGCGGCCGGCCGCCTTGCAGCAATCCAGCCACCAGGTTCGGACCCGCCGATTTGTCGTCCGGCGTCGGGGACAAGTCCTCGGGGCGCTCGACGGGAGGATCGAAGGTCAGGGGTAGTCGACTGATGCCCCAGGGCCGGGCCATGTCCTTGCCATAACGATACCAGTCGCTGCCGCCGACGAATTCGACATCGCGAAATGGCGGGCCGTTGGGCTCCAGGGCCAGGATGGCTTTAACCAGTTGCGGCCGGGCATCGGCGATCAGCCAGCCGAGCGGACCGGATTGGGAATGGGTCATCAGAATGGCCGGGCCGATAGCATCCAACAGCGCCACGCCGGCATCGCGGTTCAGTGACTCGATGGCGCTACCGTCGACGAGCCCTTGCACTTGCGAGGCATAGAAGCGATCGAAAGCGGCATCGCCCTTTTGACCGCTGCCGGGCCATTGCGTGTGGCGCGCGGCCTGTGGCCACAGTTTGGCCTGGGCCGGCGCGGTGAATCGGTTCTCGATGCGCTTGGTGCTCGAACGCTGCAGTGTCACTCCCTGGCCGTAGACGGCGGCGGCATGGCCGGAACGGCCGCGCTCCGGCTGATCGACGATATGTACCGCATAGCCGGCGCGCAGGAAATCGTGCAGCCAGCCGCGCCGACCGTCGGGTGTTGCAGTAAAATTGGTGCCGGTCTGACCGCCGCCATGGATCATCACGACTGGATAGGGATGACCCTGTTTTGCCGGCACAAAGCGTTCGACATACATACCGCCAGTTCGAAACGTGCCTTCCTTGGTATCGACATAACTGCCGCCGTAGAACGCCCAATCCTGGGCGGTGAGCACGATGGGCCAAGTGTCCGTCGGATGCGGAGCGGCTGTCGTGCGCGGTGCCGGCATGGCGGTCTCCTTGTTGGCCTAGGGGCGGACAATGATCTTGCCGAAGAAGTTGCGGTCTTCCAGCAACTTTTCGGCCATCGCCGTCTCGGCAAGGGGAAAGGTATGGCCGATCACCGGCGAGAGCCGGCCCTCGGCGACCAGCTTCAGGGCGGTAGCGATATCGTCCTGGGTATAGCCGGTGGAGCCGAGTATCCGCAGCTCGCGGCGCCAGACGTAGCGCAGGTCGATGGCCGGATCGAAACCGGCGGTGGCGCCGCAGACCAACAGGCGGCCGTGGCGGGCCAGCGCCCGGATCGACGGCACGAAGGTGTCGCCGCCGGTGAAATTGACCACCACGTCGACACCCTTTTTGCCGCTGATGTCCCAGGCGCGGCGGCTGAAATCCTCGTTGCCGTAGTCGATAACATGGTCGGCGCCCAATGCCTTCAGGCGAGCGGCTTTTTCGGCCGAACCGGCGGCTGCCAGAATCCGCGCGCCGATCATCCGAGCAATCTGCACGCAGGCGGTGCCCATGCCGCCGCTGGCGCCCAGGATCAAGACGCTTTCGCCCGATTGCAGCGCGCCGATGGTGACCAGCATGCGCAAGGCCGTACCGAAATTGATGGGCACCGCTGCTGCTGTATCGAAATCGATGCCAGCCGGCAGACGCACCAGATGGCTGGCCGGCACGCGGACCCGCTCGGCAAGTCCGCCCGCTACCTCCTCGCCGATCAGCCCATCGGGGGTCTTTGGATTGACGACGACCCGTTCGCCGACGCACCAGCCGGTGACTTCCGCGCCCAGGCTTTCGATTTCGCCGGCGATGTCGCCGCCGCTGATGAACGGCAAGGGAATCTTCACGCCCGGCATGCCGCGACGCGCTAACACGTCGAGGTAGTTGAGACCGGTGGCGCGCACCCGCACGATGGCGTCCCCGGGGCGTGCCTGTGGATCGGGCCAGTCCCGGTATTCGAGGACGTCAATGCCCCCATGACGCGTGAAGCCGACAGCTTTCATCCTGCTCATCCCCCTAATTCTGCGGATGCCGGGACTTTACACGATCTCGCCGCCAAGGAAACCCGGCTGGGCTTGACCGTCCTCTACCGTTCAAGGAGCATGGCGGTTGCCAGCGCTGCAACCGAAGGGAACCGGAACATGAAGGCGAAGCTCGAACCGCACCTGTCCCGCGACCGCTGCAAGAATTTGTTTATCGACCTCGTGCGCGTGCCCAGCCCACAGACGGAACTGCTGGAACGTGAGCCGCAGCTGCGGCGCTTCATCGAAGCCGCCGTTGAGCCACGTCTGCGGGCCATTGGCGTCACGGCGATCCGTTACGACGCCCTGGGCAACCTGATCGCCGAGATGGGCCGCGGCCGCAACGGACGATCTCTCATGCTGGTGACCCACGCGATGAACCAGCCGGCCTCGACAATGCTGGACCCCTACGACGGTAACGTCGTTGATGGGGCACCCTTCGGGCTGCCGGGCGAGGTCGTACGCGGCAAGGGTGCCAGCGAACAAAAGGGTACCATGGCGGCCATGCTGCATGCTCTGGAAGCCATCGTAGCGGCTGGCATTGCGATAGATGGACGTCTTTATTTCATCTGCTGCGTATCCGGGGAGACGGGCAGCAAGGAAGCCATCGGCAATGTCGTCGAGGTCGAAGGCGTGCGTGCCGACATGGCCTTCGTCTATGGCAACAGCCTGATGCTGCAACTAGGCAACCGGGGCCGGGTCGATGTGCGCATCACAGTCCATGGCCAACCCTGCCACAGCAGCCGGCCGGCTGAAGGCTGCAACGCCGTGACCGGTGCCGTCGAAGTGATCCGCCGGGTGACGTCGGACATCAAGCTGGAGGGTTCGCATCCGCAATTGGGGCGAACCACTCTGACGGTCAATGGGCTGCGCAG
>CAMCUA010000234.1 GCA_945878455.1 Asaia bogorensis
GGTGCTGACGCCGCCGGGGCTGTGGCAATCCTGGGCACCGCGGGAGCTGGGACCGGCGGCGGTGACACGACACCGACGCGGGGTAGCGGATTGGATGCAATGGGGCGCGCCGGCTGGGCTTGCGCTGGACCGGGCAGGGGACCCGGCGATGCCGGCGGGGCGGCTGGAGTCGCTAGCAGCGGGGCGATAGCGGGGGCCGAGCGCTGCTCTTCGCTGGCCTGCTGGCGTTGCAGGTTGCGCACGGACAACAGGTAGTGAGCAATATCGAAATAGCCTTTATCGACGGCCAGATCGAGCGGTGTAACGCCCCAATCGTTGCGAGTTGCCAGGTTGGCACCGGCGGCGACGGCCGCCTGGGAACCCGCCAAGTCGTGAGCGAAAATGGCCTTGAACAGATCTTGGGTTGCCTGTGGGTTGGATCGCGCCGCCGCCTGTTGGGCGGCCGCCGGCGGAATCAATATCAGGCTGCCGAGCAGCGCCGCGACGGCATAGGAGCCGCAAATCGCGACGGACCGGCGAATCCAGTGGGGAATTTTTCTGTGCATCGGCAAAACATAGCGAGTCTACCAGCAATCCGCCAGTTTTTGCCGACGGCGGGCCCTGTGGGGAGGTGCCGGCGTTGAGAACGTTCAGTTTTCCACTTGGTTGTAGCGCCAGCCGGATTCGCGTGCTTCTTCGTCGCTGCAGAACAACGGGCCGCTTTGACGGGTATCGCCGATGACTCGCTGGTATTTCGCATCGAGCGGACCGTAATAGAGGCGCCGTCCCTGTTCGTCGGTATGGCCATAGAACAGGCAGATTCCCGCGGTGCGGGACGCTTCGACCAGGGCTCGATTTTCCCCGCGCCAGACGGCAGGTGCCCGGAAGGCACCGCCCCACAGACCGATGCCAGCCGACTTGGTTTGTTTTTCGGCGACGCGGTAATCCGGTGGTGAATCGGACAAGGCAATGGCGTACCCACCTTCGATCAATGTGCGGGAAACATCCCGGTCGCCGACCACGCAGGTGGCAATCGTGGCTCCGGAGCTGTGTTCCATTGGGCTGCAGACGATGGGTTGGGTTGCCGTGGCGACGATCTTGCGCAGCGCCCGAGCGGCCAGCAATCCACAGGAAATCGCTCGGTCAGCGCGGGTGCAGACCTGGCCCAATTCCGGCGCATCGATACCCGCCAGTTGCACGGCCATCGACCCAATCTGCAGGGTATCGCCGTCGATGACGTTGATTGCATGCCGGGCGCCGACAATCGCCGGACCGTCTGCGCTGGCAGCGTTAGGACCGATGGCCAATAGGAACAGCGCGAAGGCGGCGAGGATGTATCGCACGGTCAGGCCGCGGCCGTGTTTGGCAGGTCGGAACGGCCAAGCCAGTTGTCGAGGTCGGCCAGCGCCCGCCGGCTTAAGTACGCCTTGCGCTCCCGTCCCCGCGCGTGGCCGCCCGCAGCACCGGCGTCGAGCGGCGGGAACAGACCATAGTTCACGTTCATCGGCTGGAATGTCTCGGCGGCCGCGCCGCCGGTGATGTGGCTTAGCAGCGCACCCAATGCTGTCGTCGGCGGTGGGGCAGCCGCTTCCCTGCCCATCTGCTCGGCTGCGGCAAAGTAGCCGGCCAACAGGCCGACGGCCGCGCTTTCGACATAGCCCTCGCAACCGGCGATCTGACCGGCGAAGCGCAAAGCCGGGCGAGCCTTCAGCCGCAGGCGGGCATCCAGCAGTTTCGGGCTGTTGATGAAGGTATTGCGATGCACGCCGCCCAGCCGGTGGAATTCGGCGTTGGCCAGGCCGGGGATCAGGCGAAAAACCCGCGCCTGTTCGGCATGTTTCAATTTGGTTTGGAAGCCGACCATGTTGAACAAGGTGCCCAAGGCATTGTCCTGGCGCAACTGCACCACTGCGAAGGGGCGTTTGAGGGGATGGCGCGGATCGATCAGGCCGACTGGCTTCATCGGACCAAAGGCCAAGGTCTTGCGGCCGCGTTCGGCCATCACCTCGATGGGCAGGCAGCCCTCGAAATAGGGCGTGTTCTTCTCCCACTCTTTGAACTCGGTCTTCTCCGCGGCAAGCAGGGCCTCGCGAAAGGCATCGTACTGCCGGTCGCTGAGCGGGCAGTTGATGTAGTCGGCACTGTCGCCCTTGTCGTAACGCGATTGGAACCAGGCGATATCGAAATCGATGCTGTGGCGGTCGACAATGGGCGCGATGGCATCGAAGAAGGCCAAGGATTCCTCGCCGGTCAGCGAACGGATGCCCTCGGCCAGGGCCGGCGAGGTCAACGGGCCGGTGGCGATAATGGTCGATGGCCAGTTGTCCGGCGGCAGACCGGCGATCTCCTCGCGCCGGATATCGATCAGCGGGTGCGCTTGCAGAGCATCCTGCACGGCCTGGCTGAAGGCCGTGCGGTCGACCGCCAAGGCCGAGCCGGCCGGCACCCGGTGGGCATCGGCGCAGCGCATGATCAGCGAGCCGCAGCGCCGCATTTCCTCGTGCAGCAGGCCGACGGCGTTATATTCGGCATCGTCGGAGCGGAACGAGTTGGAACAGACCAGTTCGGCCAACCCATCGGTGAGGTGCGCCTCGGTGCGGCGCAACGGGCGCATCTCGTGCAACGCCACGGCAATACCCGAGCGGGCGATCTGCCACGCGGCTTCGCTGCCGGCCAGGCCGCCGCCGATCACATGGATGCAAGGCGCTGGCGCGATACGGGCTGTCTGGTCGGTCATGTTCTCAGACATAGGCGGTTGGTAGTCGGCGGACAAAGTGGAATCAACACGTATAATCCAGTACTGTTGCCGGTGAATAGGGCAGGACCGTGACCAGCATGGCAAGGCTTCAATCGCTTGACGAATTGGCGGCGGCAATACCGGACGGCGCCCTTATCGCCTATCCGCCCGATTATAGCTTCGTGCCGATGGCGCTGACCCGAGCCCTGATCCGGCGCGGCGCCCGCCGGCTGCGCATTCTGGCCGTGCCTATTGGTGGCATGGGCATTGATATGCTGATCGGCGCTGGCTGCGTCGCCGAGGTCGAGGCCGGTGCCGTCAGCTTGGGCGAGGCAGGGCCGGCGCCGTGCTTTACCCGCGCCGTGCGTTCAGGCGCTGTGCGCATGCGTGACAGCACGTGTCCGGCGGTGCATACGGCCCTGCTGGCGACGGAGAAGGGCGTGCCCTTCATGCCGTTGCGCGGCCTGATCGGCACCGACATCCTGGCGTCCCGCGACGATTGGAAGGTGGTGGACGATCCCTTCGATGCACAGGGTGGACCCATTGTCCTATTGCCAGCGATCCAGCCCGACATCGCTGTTTTTCATAGTCCGCTTGCCGACCGCCAAGGCAATGTCTGGATCGGACGTCGCCGCGAACTGGCGACCATGGCGCACGCGGCGCGCCGTACCCTGGTGACGGTGGAACGGATACGGGACGGCGATCTGCTGGCCGACGAAGAGACGGCCTGCGGTACTTTGCCCGGCCTCTACGTCAGCGCCATCGCCGAGGTCGCCGAAGGCGCCTGGCCAGTCGGACTGCCGGGATATCGCGAGCGCAGCGACGCGGCGGTTGCCGCCTATGCCCGCGCTGCTGCCAGCGAAGAAGGCTTCGCCGAATATCTGCGGCACCACGTCCTGGACGGCGCGCCAAGGGCTGCCGTGGCATGATCCCTGCTGCAGCCGATGCCAGCCAAGAGGAGTTTCTGATCTGCGTTCTTGCCCGGCTGATTGGCGGCGCCGGTCATATCGCCGTCGGCGCCGCTTCGCCGATACCCGGTTCCGCGGCGCTGCTGCAACGCCAGCTGTCAGGCGGCGCGACGCGGGTTTCCCTGATCCACGGCCAGGCCAATAACCCGTTCACCGATGGCGGCCGCGAGTTGTTCGACTGCGCAGGACAAGGCCGCATCGATGTATTCTTCCTCGGCGGCGGCCAGATCGACGGTCAGGCTGACATCAACCTGGTCGGGGTCGGCGGCTATCCGCAATCGAAGGTGCGTTTCCCTGGATCGTTCGGCTCGGCCTATATGTATTTCGTGGTGCCGCGCGTCATCTTGTTCCGCGAGGAGCATAGCCGCCGCGTCCTGGTGCCGAAGGTGGAATTCATCAGCGCGCCGGGTACCAGCGCACCCGGCGTCTATCGGCCGGGCGGACCCAAGGCGCTGGTCACCGGCATGGCCCTAATGTCGTTCGATGGTGCCCGACGGCGGTTTCGCTTGGAGAGCGTGCACCCCGGCCATACGGTGGAAGAGGTGCTGGACAATACCGGCTTCGAGATCGACGTACCCGCCGCCGTGCTGGCAACGCCGTCGCCCGAGCCAGATCGACTGCACCTGTTGCGTGACGTTATCGCCGGCGAGATCGGCAAGACTTATCCTGCCTTCGCTGAGCGTGTTTTCGGCCGGGTCGCGAGTGCGCCGCGTAGCACGGCTGGGGCGTGACTGCCGTCAGGTTCAAGGTGTGGCGGGTTTGATGAGCTGGATCGGCGGCTTCGGACGCCACGCCTCGATGACCGCTTGCGCCTCGTCGAGGGTTTCCTGCGCTAGCAAGGGGCGTAACTGGTCGGTCAGGATCTTTGCCTCGCTGCGTTCGCCTGTCGTGGCGGCAAAACGGTCCGCCAGCGACAGCCACACATAGGCGTTGGCTTCTGCATTCGTCGCCTGACCGTCCAGGTTCGGATTTTCGCGCAGGATCAGCTTGCCCAAGTGCAGCATGGCCGGGCTATAGCCTTGTTCGCCAGCATTCTTGAACAGCAAAAAGGCCTTGGTGCGATCCTGTTCCAGGCCGAAGCCGCTCCAAAAGAACTCGCCCAGCGTCAGCATGGCCGCGGCGTCGCCGGTGGTGGCCGCCAAGCCGACCCAATTGGCGGCCTGGGCTGCGTTCTTCTCCGGCTGGATTCTCACGTCAAGTGCAACACCTGATGTTTTCAAGGAATGCCTCGGCGGGAGTTTTGTATCCGAGGCATTTTCTGGGCGTTGAGTTGACGGCCCATGTGATCTCGTCGATATCGCGGGCCGTG
>CAMCUA010000235.1 GCA_945878455.1 Asaia bogorensis
CAGGCGGGTCGGCGGTGCCCAGACTCTCGGCAGTCGGTGGTGGAACGCCCTGTGCCGTCACCAGCCGCAGGGACCGTCCTTGAACCCGGGTATCGACAACCCCCAGCATCCCGGTAGCTCGGCGGGCGATACGGCGGCGATCCGTATCCTCCAGCGCCACGCGAAAACTGCGGCCCGCCACCGTCCGCACGAAGGCATCGGGAGATCCGTCTTCCAATACCCTGCCGCTGTCGAGCAACAGCACCCGGTCGCAACGGGCGGCTTCGTCCAGGTAGGCGGTGCTCCACAGGATGGCGAGCCCGCGCCGGGCCAGACCCTCGACCATCGACCACAATTCGCGCCGCGATAGGGGATCGACACCGACACTCGGCTCGTCGAGCAGCATCACCTTGGGATCGCCGAGCAATGCGCAGGCCAAGCCCAGTTTCTGCTTCATACCACCCGATAGCTTGCCCGCCAGCCGGTCCGTGAAGGCCCCGAGCCCCGACAAGGCAAGCAATTCGGTAAATCGATCGGGGCGCGCCGCTGCCGCCACATCGCGTAGGTCGGCGTAGAGGGACAGATTCTCATCAACGGTTAGGTCTTCATAGAGGCCAAACCGCTGCGGCATATAGCCGATGGCGGTAGCTTGGGCGGCTCCGTCCTGTGCCGGGTCCAATCCCATCACCGCTATTCGTCCAGCGTCGGGCAGCAACAGGCCGGCGATAAGCCGGACCAATGTGGTCTTGCCAGCACCATCCGGTCCGGCCAGGCCGGTGATGGTCCCCGCCGCCATGCCGCCGGACACGCCGTCCAGCGCGAGAACTTCGCCCATCGGGCCACGAAACCGTTTTACGATACCCTCGAAAACGACGGCCAATACCGGCGTGGCCGTCGCGCCGGCCTCAGCGCCGAACGGCGTCATCGACCATCACGGTCACCGGCATGCCTTGGCGCAGGCCGTCGTCCGGGTTTTCGACGATCACCCGTACCCGATAGACCAGATCGGTGCGCAGTTCCGGTGTTTCCACGGCCTTCGGCGTGAATTCGGCGGTCGGGGCAATGAAGCCGATGCTGCCGCGATAGACCTTGCCCGGATGACTGTCGGTCGTGATGCCGACGGCAAGTCCTGGTCGGAGCTTGCCGAGGTCGGGCTCGCCAACGTAGGTCCGTACCCAGACCGGATCGGACAAAGCGACTGAAAAGACAATTGCCCCCGCACCGACCACGGCACCGACTTCGCGGGCACGAGTCAGAACGGTACCGGCGGACGGTGTGACCAAATTGGTTTCGGCGAGTCGATAACGGGCCAGCGCCAGAAGTGCCTGTTCCGAGCGAAGCAGAGCGCGGGCGGCCGCGATGTCTTCCTTCCGCGGTCCTTCCTCGGTCAGCCTGAGATCGGCTTGGCGTGCATCGAGGACAGCGCGCGCTGCCTGAGCCTCGGCTCGCGCATCGTCCAAAGTTTGGCGGGCAGCAAAGTCTTGCTGGGCCAGCGTCTGCTTGCGCTGCAACGTCGCCTCGGCGTTGGTCAGATGGGCGCGCGCGGACTCCAGGTCGGCACGGGCACGGGCGATTTCTTGCGGCCTGCTACCAGCCTCCAGTTTAGCCAATTGGGCGCTCTGGTTCGCCACCCGCGCCTCGGCCACCGCGACAGTGTCTCGGTAGGGTTCGGCGTCGAGGCGGGCGAGCAGCTGTCCGGCAATAACCCCGCTGCCTTCGTCCACCGTCAATTCGACGATCTTGCCCTCGACCACGAAGGCAAGATCGACCTGACGAACGTCGACATTGCCATACAGAACAAGGTCACTGTCCGGTTGGAGGGCGCCACGATACCACCACCCACCACCAGCGAGGGCGGCAGCGATCAGCGCAAGCAGGAAGAAACGCTTGGCGGGCATGGCGCCATTAACCTTCTGCCCGCCCGGGCAAAAGCCTCCTTTGGCGCCTTCGGCCAGCTGCAATCTGGCATGCTTTTATTGGTGGGGTGTGCGAAGGTCGGTGGCGACTAAAGTAACCGCAGGAGCAGGGCCCACCCCCCCCGCCGAAATGCCAAGCCATAGGGAAAGCGATACCAAAAACGAAAACCGGTCCGTATCTTCGTTCCCAAAGGAAAAAACAGGATTTAACGGCGACAATGGCATCTCCATGGAGACGGTATCTTCCGCCAAAGGACTCAGAGTAGCGCAGTCAGCGACGGGGCCCCATTGACCGAAAGTATAAGACCGCTCGATAACCTTCCGTCACCTCGATGGTCGGAAATGCCGAAATTCCCGGGGATTCAGACCGCTGCAAGGCTACTGTTCGGCAGCGTGTACGTGGCCCTGTTGTTGTTTTTTTCAATTGCTGCCAGTGCCCAGGATATGCGCGAAGCTGCCGCCTGGCCGCCCGGCGTGCCTGCAGAACCCATCGAAAAGCGGGTCGGACCGCCGTCGGACGCGTTGATTCGCTACTTGCGCGAGGACAACCGGAAGCAGGGGTTTCGCCAAGTGCCCCGTCCGGCACAAGTCGACCCAGCCCTGGCTGCCGACATCCATAATGCCATCGTCAGCATGCCGGAGACTGTTCGTCGCCTAGTAGCGCCCAAGCTGATCGGTGTTTTCACCGTGCGCGAACTGGGCAGCACGGCTTCTGCGGAACACGTGCGAAGTGCCGATGGAAATTGGCGCCGGGGTATTATCTCATTGGATGTCGGCGCCATCGACCGGCGCGCCAATACTTGGATTTCATGGCGGGAAGGTACAGCCTTCCGGGCCGAATCCGGCTTTAGCATCGTCGGACAGATCGCCGCGTCGGACGACGACCAGCGCGTTCATGCCATTCGTTACATCCTGCTGCACGAATTTGCCCATATCGCCAGCATCGGCGAAACTTATCTACCGTCATGGGATACGTCTTCTCCCAAAGGTGAGAATTGCCGTTTCGCCTATGTCTGTCTGTCGTGGATCGATCAAGGCGGGCAGAGCCGGTATGATGGTGCCCTGCCGGAACGCCAGCGCATCGCCTACTATCAGCCACCGGAACGGCAGCTGCCGGCGGCGGCAGCGGCTGGGCTCTACACGGGTCTGGCTACAAGCGACTTCGTTTCGCTCTATGCCGCTACCTCGCCCCATGAAGATTTCGCAGAAGCCTTTGCCAACTTCGCCCATGTTCAGTTGCTTGGCCTGCCCTATCGGGTTGACATTAGGCACAACGGCAAGACGGTCGCGACCGCCGAACCCTGTTGGCAGGATTCCCGCTGCGCCGTTAAGCGGCGGTTCATCGAAGCTCTGTTAGGACTGGCGGAAGGTTGAAGCGGCGGGCTAGTCCAGAAACGCCGCGACCTGCCAGGCGACGAGAGATGCGATCGACAAGGCAATCGCCAAATACAACAATGCCGCAGCCCGGCGGGCGCGGCGCGACTTGCGCAGCGGCGCCTTATCCGGTCCTGCAACGGTCTTTGTCCGTGCGTCGGTTGTGGTCATTTCCTGTATTCAGCCAATTTCCAGATCGCGCCGGAAACACGCCCCTAAACCTACCCAGCCTTCTGGTTTTCTGGGGCAACTTCCGGCAAATGAGGCCCTACCGCCATACCCGATGTCAAGTTCCCGCCGTCCCATACCAGTGACTGCCATCACTGCGCGCGACCCAATCCTTAACTATGAATGGCGAACCGAGACCAGCGACATGAGAAGACAGATGGAAATTACCGCCGAAGATAGTTTCTTGGCCATTGGCGAGCGCAAGGACGCTGACGCCCCGGTATTCCAACACGCTGCCAGGGATGGTGAGCTAGCCGGCCAACGGGCGAGGGCGGCCATGGCCTGCTATGAGTCCTATATCGCCGAATACCGTTCTTGGGCGCGCAACCTGCGCCGTCCGACTGACTAACCTTCTGGACATTATTCCGCCGACGGTCGCCGTCAGTGCGGCCAAATCCGGCACAATTATCATGTCACCGCCCGTGGGTTGTGTAACAATAGCCCATTCGTATTGTCCCTCGTGAACAACGATAGGGCGCCCATCGCCATGCCGAAAGTATGCTGTTCTTGGATCGTCGGATTGCTTCTGACGGCGATTTTAGTACCCTCGGCATTCGCGCAGGACACCCGCCCGAGCACTGCCCCACGCGGTGCCGAGACGGCCACGCCGGTAGCCATCGACACGGTGCGTACCGAACCCTTCGTTCAGACGGCCCCCTTGCTTGGTCGCATGGTGCCGCGCCAGGCCGGCATCGTCGCCGCCCGGGTTGCCGGACCGGTGGCTGCCGTTCATGCCTATGTGGGCGATCGGGTCAAGGCGGGCGCACCGCTCGTCACCGTCGACACAGACGCACTGACCTGGACCCGCGCCATGCGCACCGCCGATGTCGCCCAACAGGACGCCGCCATTAAGAAAGCCGAATCGGAACTGGAATTGGCCCGCCAGGAGATGGCCCGCCTAGAAAGGCTGCGCGCCTCCGCGGCCTTTTCCCAGGCCCGGTACGATGACAAGCGCCTGGATGTGACCCGCCACATCAGTATGGCGGCCGAAGCCAAAGCCAAGCTGGATATGGCCCGTGCCAACCTGCGCATGGCCGAAATGAACGTCGCCGACGCCGTGATTCGGGCGCCTTACAGCGGCGTCGTGGCGAAGCGCCACACGGATGTTGGTTCCTACCTGAAGGTCGGCGACTCGGCGATGACCCTGATCAGCGATACGGACTTGGAGATCGAAGCGGATGTTCCTGTCGATCGCCTTCCGGGCCTAAAGCCTGGCACGCAGATCGTTGCCGAATTAGGCGCCGACATGCGTACGATTGCAACGGTCCGCGCCGTGATCCCCGACGAAAACCCCTTGGCCCGAACCCAGGCTGTGCGCCTGACCATGGGCGCCGAAACCCGTGATGTGCGCTTGGCCCAAAACCAGAGTGCTACGCTTTTGGTGCCGATGGGCGCCCCCCGCCAGGTGGTGACAGTGCACAAGGATGCCATCTTGTTACGCAATGGCGAACGCGTGGTGTTCATCGT
>CAMCUA010000236.1 GCA_945878455.1 Asaia bogorensis
TCGGCATGCCCCAGGAGGGTTTGCAGAGATCGCAGATCTGCACCGTGCGCCAGCAGATGGCTGGCGAAGGAATGGCGCAAAACGTGCGGCGACACGCGTCGGGGATCGAGGCCTGCCGCCACCGCCAATTCCTTGAGCAGTTGGTGAAACCGCATGCGTGTCAGATGGCCTTCGCGTCCACGCGATGGAAACATCCGTCGGGCTGCCGTAGATGGCATCCCCGCAGCAACGAATTGCTCGCGTATCCGGAGATACGCCGCCAAAGCCGCGGCCGCAGGTTCGCCAAGCGGCACCATACGCTCTTTGCCACCCTTGCCGACGACAGTGAGAGTAATTCCATCGCGTGACAGGGCGCCCAGGGACAAGGCGACAAGTTCCGATACCCTCATACCGGTGGCATAAAGCACCTCGATCATGGCGCGGGTGCGCAAGCCCTCCGGACCTTCGAGTTGGACAGCAGCATCCATCAACAGGCCCACGTCCCCTTCGCTTAGGTACTTGGGCAAGGACCGTGGCTGGCGGGGCGCATCGATAGCCGCCGTGGGGTCGTCGGCGCGCAGTCCTTCGGAAAAGAGAAACGAAAAGAATTGCCGCAATGCCGAAAGGCGGCGACTGGCCGTGCGTGGCGACAATCCGGATTGGGAAAGGCTGCGCAAATAGGCCGCCACATCGCCGGTTATCGCCGCATCGGCGACGCTACGCCGCTTGGCCATGAAGGCGGCAAAATCTCCCAGATCGCGACCATAGGCATCGATGGTATTGGTCGCCGCGCCACGCTCCGCCACCATCATTTCCAAAAACGCGCCTAAGGTGCGGGCATGTCCGTCTTTGGCGGGCGGTCGCTTGCTCACAGGCCGGCAGCCACCGCGGCCTCGATGGCCAATGCCCGGGCGGCCTTTACCTCGCCGATACGCGATAAGGCCTCTACAGCGACCCGCATGGCAATCGGATTGGCTTCATCCGTGCCGCCATTGCCAAGCACGATCAATGCCAAGGCCACCGTTTCTCCCAACCGGCCCGCAGCGGAGGCTTGTTCCAAGCGATGCCATAGGGGGGCCGTCGGCAACATCGCCGGAACTTGCCCCGTCTGTTGCAGTAGACCGATCCAAAATCCTTCCGTCACTGGGTCGCGCAAGCCCCCCAATAACGCGAACAGGAGGATGGCCTGTTCGTTGTTGCTATCGGTATCGGCTACGGCCTTGCGCCAGGCTACCAGCTCTGGATCCCAAGTCTTGGCTTCTTCGATACCGGCGAGGCGGGCCAGAGGTAGTACTGAAAAGAATTTCTTTTGCCTTTCCATATCGGACAGGGCGCCGCCGCGGGCGAGAGCAAGCCAAGCACCAACTCCTTCGGTTGTGCCCGCCACCAATAAAGCCCGCGCTGCCTCGGGCGCGAACCACGCCAATTCGGCGCTCACCGGCAGCGCCGCAACCAGCGGCAACACGGTTCTGGCCACAGTTGGAAATACCTTGCTGCGTTGGGCGAGCTTGAAGACTTGAGACAAGGCTTCGGCGCGCACCGCCGGTACGGATTGGTCCAAAGCGGTCCGGTAGAGCAGCGCGCGGCCAATCGGGCCGTCGACGGCTTCAGCAGCGGAAATCGGCTTTTCCCGCTGCTCCTTGGTAAACTCCACCTTGGCATACATCGCGCCCAGCGATGCGCTGCTCAACCCCCCCATAGCCTCGGCGCGCTCGGCCGCCGCCAGGCGTGATTTCATGTCGAGCTTCGGGCTCATCGCGATCAGGCGCAGATGCGACGGCTTGGTCGACTTCAGCAAACTGGGCGGCAAGAGCACTTCCGCCGCCCGAATCATGGCAAGATTCAAGGCTGACGGGTCTTTCATGGCGTCGAGTTTTGCCTCGCCAAGGCCGTTAAGATCGTCCATCAACTCGAAAAAAGTCGGATCGCTCAAATTCCGCTCGCGCAATAGGGAGGCACCCAGGGCGGCTTGGTCCCTTTGCTTGGCCAATGCTTGGCAGAACACCAATATCTGTTGCCAATAGGCATCGGCCGCGACATTTGAAGCCGATCCCGCTGAACTGCAGACGCCTTCCATATCGAAATTCACCAGACGGGCATCCAATTCAATGCGGGCCAACGGCTCGCTGCGCGGCTGATGACGCAATAGTTCGAACAATTCCGCCAGGGAACCCTCTTCCCCCATGCGCGCCAACAGTTCAGCGCGAACCGCAAACAGGCTGGATTTGGTTTCACCGGCCGGAACCTCGGCCGCGCTCAGCAGCAGACGTCGTGACAACTGGTGCATGGCCGGCGAATCAGCCTCGACGGGAAGTGCCGGCAGCAGTTTGTCGATGACGGCGCGTGGCGTTCCTTGCCACAATTTTGACGGAAACCCGCCATTCGCCTCGCTCATCGTGCCAGCTGAATCCGGCTGCACATCGTCCAAGCTGCCCACCCGGATGCTGGGTTCG
This sequence comes from Asaia bogorensis, assembly GCA_945878455.1. Lineage (GTDB taxonomy): Bacteria > Pseudomonadota > Alphaproteobacteria > Rhodospirillales > CAMCUA01 > CAMCUA01. The sequence goes on from CAMCUA010000236.1 coordinate 2,433, forward strand.
CCACCGGCCCCAGCCTTCTCGCCTGACGCGGCACTCGGCGGGGATGGTACGGCGGCTTCGGGAACCGGCGCCGTCGGCGGATCGAGTCGGCTGGGCGGTTGCAGGATCAAGGGTCGCAACGATGCTGGCCCCGGTTCGGGCACACCTTGCGCGTGTATTTTATAAAAAGGTGTCCCTGCAATAGACAGGGCTAGGGCAACCGCCCACAGGCGGCTTCTGCGCCGCGTTTTAGCGCGGAAATCGGTCATTTGGTAGCACCTTCTCAGTGCTCGTCACCGGCGCTGGAATGTCCCACGTCGCCAGGAAAATGCCGCCACCGACGATAATCAGGGCTACAATCAGCAAGATAATTCGGGAAATCGATTTCATGAGATCATGGGGCTGTCTGTGAGAAGGTTATCCATCGGGCGAGCGCGTTGCCGTTTACAGGTGCGGTCTGGATCGAAGCTGCGTCACCCTACAAGGTATGTTAGGAACGGACTGTGGCAATTTCTCGGCAGTCTAGAGTCTTGCCCATGGCCTTTCAATGACAGCTCTGCCCATAGCCCACAACGATAGCGCATGCCCGAAGAAAACCCCGATACCCTAGCCACCTTCGCGCCAAAGGCCCCGGCCTTTGGCGAGCGCTGCGTCGTTCTGGTGGGCCTGATGGGTGCCGGCAAGACCAGTATCGGCAAGCGCCTGGCCAAACTTCTTCATCTGCCCTTTGCCGATGCGGATGCGGAAATTGCCAAGGCAGCCGGACTTTCTATTCCAGACATTTTTCGGCTCTACGGCGAGCCCGCCTTTCGCGACGGCGAACGTCGGGTTATCGAACGGCTGTTGCGCGAAGGACCAAAGGTGCTGGCCACGGGCGGCGGCGCCTTCATGGATCCGGAAACCCGTGCTGCCATTGGAAAAAGCGGTATCTCTATCTGGCTGCGTACGGACATCGATGTTCTGGTGCGCCGTATCGGGCGGCGCGACGACCGCCCTCTGCTGGCCGAGGGCAATCCCCGCACCATCCTCGAAAACTTGATGAAGCAACGCCATCCCGTGTACGCAGAAGCGGATATTGTGGTCGATACGGGCGATGAGTCGGCGGAAGCCAGCGTGGAAAAGGTCATTGTCGCGCTGCGAGCCGTAGTGGAAAAGCTGCAACCAACATGATCGCCGCTCCGGGAGTGACAATGTTGAAAAGCGAGCGCTTGCCTGTCGCCCTCGGCGAGCGGACATACGATATCGTGGTCGGCGATGGGTTGCTGGCTCAGGCTGGCGTCCTGATGCGCCCCGTGTTGGCCCGTCCGCGCGTTGTCGTCATAACGGACGAACACGTGGCGGAGCGCTATCTGGGCCCGCTACAGGCCTCCTTGACCGAGGCCGACATTCGCAGCGACAGGATCGTGCTGCCCGCCGGTGAAAGTACCAAGGATTTGGCTCACCTTGGCGACCTCGCCGATCGCTTGCTCGATCTCAAGATCGACCGCACGACAACATTAGTCGCATTGGGCGGCGGCGTCGTCGGCGACATAACAGGTTTTGCCGCGGCCATCCTGTTGCGCGGCCTTGCCTTCGTACAGGTTCCGACCACGCTGTTAGCCCAAGTGGACAGCTCGGTCGGTGGCAAGACGGGCATCAATACCCGCCATGGTAAAAACCTGCTGGGTGCTTTTTACCAGCCGCGCCTCGTCATTGCCGATTTGGCCACCCTGGATTCACTGCCGCGACGCGAATTCCTGGCTGGTTATGCAGAGACGGTGAAGTATGGCCTCCTCGGCGATGCCAGCTTTTTCGATTGGCTCGACATCAATGGCTCCTCGCTGTGCGCTGGCAAACGGGATGAACAACGCCACGCCGTCCTGACCAGTTGCCGCATGAAGGCGGAGATCGTTGCCGCCGATGAACGAGAAAATGACAGACGCGCCTTGCTCAACCTCGGTCACACCTTCGGCCATGCCCTGGAGGCTGAGACCGGATTCGGCGCAGAGTTGTTGCATGGCGAGGCGGTGGCCATCGGCATGGTGATGGCCTTCGAATTGTCCGCACGTCTTGGACTTTGCCCTGCTGGCGACGTCGAGCGAATGCGCCGCCACCTTGCCGACAGGGGACTACCGACCGATGCCCGGGACGTTGCACAAGCGTCATGGACAGCGGAACGCATGGTCTCGCACATGCATTTGGACAAGAAAGCGGTGGACGGCAAGCTGACGCTAATTTTGCTGCGCGGCCTGGGCCATGCCTTCGTCGAGAAATCGCTCGATGAGGCTTCCGTCCTTGCCTTGTGGCGGGATGCCCTGCCGGGTTAGACTGAAAGCTCAGGGTTCGCGGTCCGTCGCAAAGGGAAGGCGGCATGCATATTACCATCGTCCCGGACGTTGTTAGGAACCAAGAAATTGTCGAGTTGCCGGCAGGCGCCATGGCGTTGCAGGCGGCGCAGGTTATGGTCGATCGCGATACCGCGGCTGTCGTTATCCTGGATGCGAGCCGACGCCTCATCGGCATCGTGACCGAGCGCGACCT
>CAMCUA010000237.1 GCA_945878455.1 Asaia bogorensis
GCCCATCAGGCGGCCGATCTCTCGAACGCCTCTACCGTCCTCCCGGAGACGATAAAGCTCGTAACGCTCATCAAGGTCGAGCTGACCATAGTGAATTCCCATCGCAACTCCGAAGCATAACGGTGTTGCACTTGGAATGAGAATTTAGCATCCACCTTGCCCGGCGCATTGAATCCGATGTCGGCGTTACGGTCTCGGTCGGCCTCAGTTACAACAAGTTCCTGGCCAAGATCGCCTCCGATCTGGACAAGCCGCGCGGCTTCGCCGTCATTGGCCGCGCCGACGCCCAGGCCTTCCTGGTCCCCCACTCGGTCGGCCTGCTGTGGGGGGCAGGCAAGGCGCTCTGCGAACGCCTGGCCGCCGATGGTATTGCCACCATTGGCGAACTCAGCCGCCACGACGAAGCGACCCTGATGCGCCGCTACGGCTCCATCGGCAGCCGCCTAGCCCGTTTCGCCCGCGGCGAGGACGACCGTGCGGTGACACCGGAAGGCGCCGCCAAATCGATCTCGGCGGAAACCACGTTCGAGCGTGATCTCGTCGCCGTCGCCGACCTGGCTCCGATCTTGTGGCGCCTGTGCGAAAAGGTGGCGACGCGCTTGAAGACGGCCGAACTCGCGGCCGACGGCGTGACGCTGAAAATGAAGACCGCCGACTTTCGCCAGTTCACCCACAGCGGCAGTCTGGCCGTTCCGACCCGCCTGGCCGAGGTGCTCTACCGCGCCGCCCTACCGCTGCTGGAGCGCGAGGCCGATGGCCGGCGCTTCCCCGCCTGATCGGGGTCGGCGCCGCCCGGCTGGCCTCCGGCGCCGCCGCCGATCCGCCCGATTTGGTCGATGGCCAACGCGACCGTTGGGCGCGTTTGGAACAGGCCATGGACAAGGTGCGCGACCGCTTCGGCACGCCGGCCGTCGCCAAGGGCCGCGGCTGGCGCCCGGCGCGTGGTCAAAGAGCAAAAGAATAGATGCGCTGGAATACTCATCCGCGCTAGCTTGACCGGATCGGACGAAATTCAGGGAGAGACACCGCCATGGCGGACACGCGCAAAGACGGCGGTAAGCGCCAGGCGGGTTCAGGGCGTGGCGTCAAGCTGATGCCGACCAACCAACCGGTCGAGGAAATCTACGTCGATGGCGCGCTCGGCATGTTTGCCCGTGCCGGCGTGGTGAAGATCAACCTTTACCGGGTCGTCGGGACCGATGCCAACGACGATGCCGAGGTGCGCAGCGTCTCGCACCGCCTGGTCATGCCGGTCTCCGCTGTGCCCGAACTGGTGCGCCTGATCCAAAGCATGGCGCAATCGGCTCGCCAGGCCCAGGCCGGCGAAGCGGCCAATGTCCCGGATGCCGTCAAGACCAATGGGTGAGGTTCGGCGCCCCGCCGCCGGCAACGGCTGAACCGAAGCAGGCCGCCTATTCGGCGGCGTTCGAACGTTGGCCGTAGCGTCGCGCTACGTAGTCCTCGACCAGCTGTACGAATTCGTCGGCGATATGGGCGCCGCGCAATGTTGTCGTCTTTTCACCGTCGATGAACACCGGTGCCGCCGGCTGCTCGCCGGTTCCGGGCAGCGAGATGCCGATGTCGGCCTGCTTGCTCTCGCCGGGGCCGTTGACGATACAGCCCATCACCGCCAGATGCAGGCTTTCGGCGCCGGGATAGGTCTTGCGCCATTCCGGCATGCGCGTGCGTACGTGGGTCTGGATGCGGTCGGCCAGTTCCTGGAAGACCGTGCTGGTCGTCCGGCCGCAACCGGGGCAGGCGGTAACCATCGGCGTGAAAGCACGCAGCCCCATGGTCTGCAGGATTTCCTGCGCGACGATCACTTCCTTGGTGCGGTCGCCGCCCGGTTCCGGAGTCAACGAGATGCGGATGGTGTCGCCAATGCCTTGCTGCAACAGGATGGCCAGCGCCGCCGTCGAAGCGACGATGCCCTTCGATCCCATGCCCGCCTCGGTCAGCCCTAGGTGCAGCGCATAGTCGCAGCGCGCCGCCATGTCGGCGTAGACGGTGATCAGATCCTGCACGGCGCTGACCTTGCACGACAGGATGATGCGATCGCGACCCAGGCCCATCTCCTCGGCCCGCTCGGCGTTGGCGATGGCGGAAACGACCAGCGCTTCGCGCATCACCTCGGTGGCCTCGCGTGGCTTGGCCAGCTTGGCGTTCTTGTCCATGAAGTCGGCCAGCAGCTCCTGGTCCAGGCTGCCCCAATTGACGCCGATGCGCACCGGCTTGCCATATTCGATGGCCTTTTCGACCATGGTGCCGAACTGGCTGTCACGTTTCTGGCGGAAACCGACGTTGCCCGGATTGATGCGGTATTTGTCCAGGGCCTCGGCACAGTCAGGAAAATCGGCCAGCAGGCGGTGGCCGTTGTAATGGAAGTCGCCGACCAGCGGCACGGTGCATCCCGCCAGACGCAGGCGGTCGCGGATGTACGGCACGGCGCGGGCGGCATCTTCGGTGTTGACGGTGACACGCACGATTTCGGAACCGGCCTCGGCCAGTTGCTTGACCTGCCGGGCCGTCCCTTCGACGTCGGCGGTGTCGGTATTGGTCATCGACTGCACGACGATGGGTGCTCCGCCGCCGACAACCACCCCGCCGATGTCGACGCCGACGCTTGCGCGGCGTGATTTCAGGCTCAGGTTGGCGTTGATCGAATCGCTGGCGTTCATCGCAAAATCTCCTCATCCCACAGCCCGCCGCGGGCTCTGGGCCGCCTATACATACGGGAGCGCACCGGGGATTTCACCCGGGAAAGCTATCCAGCATCCCAAATTTGCCACCGCAAGTCCGGTGACATTAGCATGACGGCCGGCAGGTCAGGGCAAAACGCGCGACTTTCCATGGGATTGGCATCAGGCTTGGCATTTCGCTGCTGCCCCCGGCGGCGCCTTGCCGGTTGGTGGGATGCTCCCCTGTCGTTGGACGCAGACGGCGGGCAATTTTCCTGTTTATACTCTTGGCCAAGGTATCGCTGATGGCCCTCTGCGCGGCATCCTCTTTCGGTATCGGTTGGTTTCTGGGTCGTCGCCGCACATCGGAACTTCGGCACCGATTGGGGTGGTCTTGCTCCGGGGAGTGTCCGGTGATCGAGGAGGTCTGAGATGACTCTGGCTGTTGATGCCAAGCCGTTTATCGACGAGACGGGAATTTCAGGTTCGCGCCATCGGCTCATTTTCCGCTTTACCGTCGTTAACATCGCTGCCTTTGCCTTGCTCGCAGCCGCGTACTTCCAAGGCTGGGTCGATATGGTGGCCCGTTCCGACGAAAGCTACATCAGCGGGGGCATATTTATCGTCTTCCTGTTCGGATGGGGAATCAGCGTCGCCAAGGCGTGGCGCATCAACAACGAATTGAACAAACTCGAAAACGGCCAGCCGATAGCTGGTTCCTGGGCGGCCAACTATCTCGACGACATCAGGGCCCGCGACGCGGCGGCCCGCGACATTGTCGCCACCTCGCTGCGCCTGACCCTGGCCAATTGGATCAGCGGCGTGCGCAACGTTGCGGTCAGCCGCGTTCTGCTTGGCCTGATCGGCACGGTCATTGGCTTCATCATCGCGCTCGCCGGCGTCGATCCGCGCATGGCGGCCAGTGCCGGATCGGTCGTGCCGATGGTCGCCCAATTGATCAGCGGCATGTCGGTGGCCCTCTATGCGACCCTGATCGGTTCCATCCACAATGTCTGGCTGACGATGAATTATCACATGCTCAACAGCGGCGCGGTTTAGCTGATAGCCGCCGTCGTCGCGCGGGGCGAAGCCGATGCAGGATCTTGATCCGTACGACGTCAACGAAGCTGTCTTTATCGTCTTCCGCGATGTCATCATGTTGGCTCTTCTGGGTTTCGTAACGTCGGTCGTGCTGCTGCTGCCGCACGTCAACCCACCCCAGACGGAAGCCAAGGAAACCGGCCCGATGCCGGGCGACATGATTGTCGAAATCCGCTGGCCCGACGAATTAGATACGGACGTCGATCTGTGGGTCAAAGCGCCGGGCGACCGTCCCGTTGGCTATTCCAATCGCGGCGGTCTGGTCTTCAATTTGCTGCGCGACGACCTCGGCCACAGCAGCGACCTGACCAAGCTGAACTATGAATTCGCCTACACCCGCGGCGCTCCGGCCGGCGAATACGTCGTCAACGTGCATCTCTACCGCAATATGGCGAAGCTCGAACACATCCCGGTCAGCATCGTGATCAGCCTGCGCAACGAACAGACGCGCAGCACCCATGTCATCGCCAGCGAAAACGTCTTATTGACCCGTGTCGGCCAAGAACGGACCGTGGTGCGCTTTGCCATTGCCGAAAATGGCTAACCTCATACCCGGCAGCACCAGCTATATCTTCAAGCCCCTGCGCAGCGGCTGGAAGTAGCCCCGAGAAAGGTACCTCATCGAAGGAGCATCTAACCCCGCTCTTTGCCGTTGTGGTGGTCGCCGCTTTCTTCCTGACCAGCTTGGTGGTCTGGTCGCATCGCGACATCGGGCCAAAGCTGGCCGCCATCGGGCTTAGCGTCGTGCTCATGGGTTCGGGCTATCTCGGCTTCGTCGAATTGCTCAGCCGGCCTAAGCCGACGACCATGGAATGGGCGCAGGACGCGACGCAGAATGCCACCGTGCTCAGCGTTAATATGCGCGAAGACGAAGTCATCTATCTGTGGCTGGTGCCCGCCGGCACCAAGGAACCGCGCTCCTATGCCATGCCATGGAACAAGCAGCGTGCCCAACAGCTCGATTCGGTGATGCGCCAGGCCCAGGAAGAAGGGGCTGGATTCTCACGTCAAGTGCAACACCTGATGTTTTCAAGGAATGCCTCGGCGGGAGTTTTGTATCCGAGGCATTTTCTGGGCGTTGAGTTGACGGCCCATGTGATCTCGTCGATATCGCGGGCCGTGTAGTTTGTGATGTCAG
>CAMCUA010000238.1 GCA_945878455.1 Asaia bogorensis
GCTCGCCGTGCCGCCTTGCGCCAATACGATCTCCGCCTCGCGCAGCTTGCCGATAACTTCTTCAGGCCCGTGCTTCTTGCCCATGTTCCGTCTCCTTCAGGGTCCAGTCTAAGTTAACTTTTGGACCGCTCTAAAGGGGGCAGATCACGGCTACCTGGTTATCGAGGGCTCGCTTTCCTTGGGCGCACTGGTCGCCGTCCTTGGCGCCTACAAGGATATCGCAGCACCTTGGAAAGAACTGCTGGTCTACTATCAGCGGCTTGAGGATGCCCGACAGAAGTACGAGCAACTGGTGGAGCAGTTCACGCCGGCCGGCATGCTCGATGAACAACTGCTCGAAATTCCCAAGAATGCGCTACGCATTGCTAGTGGAAAATTGGTCGTTTCCAACCTGTCGCTAGAAGAAGAAGGCGCCAAGATCATCGCCTCGGCTTCGTTTACTGTCGGCCTGAACGAGCATGTCGCCCTGGTCGGACCCGATGGCGGCGGACGCACGGAAATGGCGCATCTGCTGGCACGCCAGATTGTGCCGACGGGTGGACAGATCACGATCGACGGCAACGATTTGACCCGCCTGTCCGAGGTGGTCTCCGGTCGATACCTGGCCTATGTCGATGGCGAGTCCTATGTCCGGGCCGGTACCATTCGCGACAATCTATTGTATGGGCTGCTGCATCAACCCACCCGTTCCACCGCCCAGGACGACGATACCGTCCGCATAAAACGCATCCGGGAAGCCACGGCTGCGGGCAACAGCACGTTCGACATTCACGACGACTGGATCGATTACGAAGCCTTAGGCATCACTGATGCAGGTCAAATCACCGGCATTCTGACCGAAGCGCTTCGCGCCGTAAAATTCGAAGACGATGTCTTCCAGATCGGCCTTCGCCGCGTTGTCGACCCGAGCGCCAATCCCGAACTGGTTGCCGGCGTGATGGCCGCCCGCACCCGCATCCGAAAGCAACTGAAGGAAAGCCAAGACCTTGCTGAATTGGTAGAAATTTTCGATATAGAGAAATTCAATGCCAATGCTTCTGTTGCCGAAAACATCCTGTTCTGCACGCCCCTGAACCAAACCATCAATGTCGACAAACTGGCCGACAATCCGTTCATTCTGGAAATCCTCGGCAAGGTCGGACTGCTCGAAGAGTTTCCCGAATTGGGACGGGCCATCGCCGCCCTCATGATCGAACTGTTTCGCGACCTACCGGCGGGACACGAATTCTTCGAGCGCTTCAGTTTCATCGATTCCGACAGCCTGCCCGAGTATCAGCGCATCCTGAACAATGTCGCTGCCAACGGACTCAACAGCCTGAACGAGACAGATCGCGCCTCGTTGATGGGATTGCCCTTCAAGCTGATCCCGGCGCGGCATCGATTGGGCCTATTGTCCGACGACATCGGGGAGAAAATACTTCTGGCACGCAGGATGTTCGCTGAAACGCTGCCAGAACAGATGAAGGGCGACATCGCTTTTTTCGATGCCGAACACTACAACGCCGCGATCAGCCTTCAGGACAACATCCTGTTTGGCAAGATCGCCACCCACAAGGCGGAAAGCGCGGCACGGATCGGCGAGTTGATGTCCGAGGTGATCGATGCGCTATCGCTGCGCGGCACGCTGCTCGACGTCGGTCTCGATTTTGACGTCGGCATCGCCGGCAAGCGCTTGACCACGGCCCAACGCCAGAAAGTGGCCATCGCCCGCTGCCTAACGAAAAAGCCGCAATTGTTGATTGTCAACGAGGCCAATCAGGGCCTCAACGCCCAGGCTCAGGAAGAGATTTTCCAGGGCATCACAGCTTATATGCAAGGTCGCGGACTGATCTGGGTCCAGGGCGACATCGATGCCAGCCGCAACTTCGATCGTATCATTCGTATGGAACGCGGTCGCGCCTTCGAAGTCGCTCATGAAACCACAGTAGAGCAACCGCCCCTGCCCGCGGCACCATCGGAACGGGAGACAGCGGAAGGAAGCATGGCCGCACTGACACAACAGACAGAGCTGCTATACGGCATGCCGTTCTTTTCTGGCATGGACCGCTCTCAACTCAAGCTATTGGCTTTTGCCAGTGAACAGCACGATTTTTCCCCGGGCAGCGATATCATCCGCCAAGGCGAAATCGGCGACACGGCTTATGTCATCTTGGGTGGCTCGGTCGATATTGTCGTCGATACCACACATGGGCCGACGACAGTGGCAACCGTAGGCCGCGGTTCCCTGATCGGTGAACTTGCCTTGCTATGCGACACGCCCCGAACCGCCACGGTGCGCGCCAAGGACCAGGTTCAGGCCATGAAGATTACCAAAGAACTGTTCTTCGAGTTGATTCAAGAAAATGCGGTGGTTGCCTTGAACCTGACGCGGGTAATCGCCGACCGACTGGCCAAGACCATGCGCGATATCAGCAAGAGCTGAGCCAGGGGCCAATGGACAACGAGACCAGCTTCCCCAGTTGCAACAATCCCGGGAGCATGGAAACATGGCGACATGGCGACATGGCAGCGTCCGCCGGGCCGTGCCGCATAGCTTTTCGACTAACATACGGTTTCATCGCATGTTGCGCCGTTCATTCATCGGAACTATGGCCATCGCCCTACTGGGTAGCCAAGTGTTGTTCGCCGAAGGGCGGGCGGCGACAGGCGGATCGCCATCAGATTTTATTCGCTATCTGGGCGATCAGGCCGTTGCCGTCTTGCAACAGCCGGGATTGACCCTGGAACAGCGCGAGGCGCGTTTTCGCGAACTGTTATCTACCGGCTTCGACATGAGCACCATCGGCCGCTTGGTGATGGGCAACGACTGGCGCAAAGCATCGCCGGAACAGCAGGCCGACTATCTGGAGTTATTCAACGAGTTCATCCTGCGATCCTATTCGTCACGCTTCGGCGGTTATGCGGGCGAAAGGTTGAATGTGGTTGCTGAGCGCGCGGCCGGTCAGGAAGATGTGTTGGTCACGACCCGTATCGACCGACCGAGCGGTCCGCCGATCAACGCCGATTGGCGGGTGCGCGTGATCAAGGACCAATATCGCATCATCGATGTGATGGTGGAGGGAATCAGCATGGTGGTGACGCAACGATCCGAGTTTGCCTCTGTCATCAACAAGAGCGGTATCGACGGGCTTATCGAAATTCTACGGGCGCGAAATGATAAGTTGGGCGCCACGGCAGGCCGATGACCCTCGCACACGGCATCCGTATGCAATCAAGACTAAACCGGAGGGCCAATAGATGGCCGGAACGTCAGGTTTGAAGCGAAACAGTTGGTGCCATCTTCGCATCTGGCTTCTTGTCGCAACTTGTGTCGCCGGCGGCGGCGCGACGGCGGCCGACTTCGAGACCGGCTGGCAGGCCTATCAGAGAGGCGAATTCGCCGCTGCCTTGAAAGAATGGCAGCCGCTGGCCGATAGCGGAGACGCCCGTGCGCTGTTCAATCTTGGGGTCCTTTTTGACCACGGCAAGGGCGTGAAACAAGACCAAGCGCAAGCTGTGGCGATGTGGCGCAAAGCCTCGCAAGGAGGGTTTGCCCCCGCCCAGCACAATTTGGCCGCCAATCTGATTTCCGGCGATGGCACCACGCAGGACTATGGCGAAGCCCTCAAATGGTTGCAGGCGGCGACCGATCAGGGGTTTTCGCGATCCGCCTATTCCCTGGGAAAAATGCACGCTTACGGCCTGGGAACCCCTGTCAATCTGCCGAAATCGATCGAACTCTTCACCGTCGCGGCCACCAACGGCAGCGTTAAGGCGCAATACAACCTCGGCAAGTCCTATCGCGATGGCAATGGCGTCAAAAAGGACGCAGCAGAGGCTGTCAAATGGTATCGGCGTGCCGCCGAGCAGGGATACGACAAGGCCCAGGACAGTCTGGGCATCCGTTATGAAAAGGGCGATGGCACCCAACGAGACTTGGTGCAGGCCCTGTTCTGGACGACCCTTGCCGCCAAGCAAGGCTTGACCCGTGCCAAATTGAATCGCGACCGCCTAACAGCCATGATGACCAAGGAACAAATCAATGCGGCCGCCAACTTGGTGGCCAGCTTCAAGCCGACAGGAACGGTCCAATAGGCACCCGCGAGCCAGCGTGTCGACTCCACCCTATTGATCGAGGAGCAGGGCTAATCATTCCGACATCGGTGCGACGACGACCCTACGGTGTCGCCCTGGCCTCGGCCGTAGCAGGCCTGTTGGCCGCCATGACCGTCACCGGTACGGCACTCGGACAAAGCCCGTTGCCGGCAGACATCGCTGCCATCATCGATGGCGCAGCTCGCGACGCCCTGAGCCAAACCCGACGCGACCGCCAGGTGGATGGCCAATTGCGCGCCGCAGGGTTGCCGCCGGGTGTTGCTCCGGCCGATGCAACCTATACCGGGGACTTGATGGGGGCAGCCGTTGTCGAAGCGATTGCCCGCCGCCCTGATCTGATCCGGCCGATCGTCGCCCAAGCGATCGACGTCATACCGGAGGCGCGGCAAGGCGTCGTCAGCAATGCCACAGCCGCCTTCCCTGGCTTTGCCGGAACCATACGCAGCGCCGCCGGGATCAGCCCTGCAACCACGCCGGCGCCGATGACGCCCTCCCCCGCCATTGCGGTAACACCGGCTCCGGCGCCCGTTTCAGCACCGCCCAGAACGACTGATACAGCCGTTCGAAGTACCGAGTCTCCGCGTGCTGCAACCGTAGCGGCTGTTGGTGAAGACGACCCATGGGAAGGATTTAATCGCGGAGTCTTTGCCGTCAACGATGTCGTCGACCGCTATCTACTCGCACCGATAGCCACCGGCTATGGATGGATCATGCCGGATCCGGCGCAACGCGCGGTTCGCAACCTGTTCGCCAATGCCATGTCGCCCGTAGTCTTCGCCAACGACCTGTTGCAGTTCGAGT
>CAMCUA010000239.1 GCA_945878455.1 Asaia bogorensis
TGACCAGTTCGTGGTCGGCCGCGCAATCGTACAGCCGGCTGCCGCCCTTGCCGTCGGGCAAGGAACGAGGTCCGGCGGTGCGGCGCTCGGTGTAGAGGCGCGAGGCGATGCCGAGACGTTGCAGCATACGCTGGACCGCCTGCAACGTCGTGACCTCGCTTTGCGCCAGCCGGACGCTGACGCCCTTCGCCTGGCTGCCCTGAACGCTGCCGTCGGCATCGAACAGGCCGCGCAGGAAGCCGCGATGGAAGGCCGACGAGGTGCGCTCGATGCGTGGCGTCACCGTCTTGGCGCCCGGTGCCAGGTCGTGCGCAGCGGCCAGCGCCTTCAGCGCCCCGGTCGCCAGCCTGAATTCTCCCCGGCCGGGGACCGCCATCCAGCCGGCAAAATCGGCGCGATGGCGCAGTGTCCGGGCCGCGGCCTCGGCCCGTTCCATGACGGCCAGCACGCCCGGCCGCTCGACGCCGCCGTTGACCGCCATCTGCCCCGGCCAGGCGGACAGCACGGCCTTATCGGACTTGAGGGTGCCGTCGCCGATCAAAAGGCCCAGCAAATAACCTTCATCCATGCTGCCTTGGCCGGACCAGTCGCTGGCGGCGTGTTGATCGGACAACACGATTTCATCCCCGAGGCTCAAGTCGCCGGCGGCGACCCAGGTGCTGTCGAGGCGCGTACGGCTGCGTCCTGTCACCCGACGCACGGGGTGATCGGCGGTCAGCCGGATGGCATAACCCTCGCGCGTTGACAGCCGCAGCACCGGCTTGGTCCCTGTCGCGAAGAAACCTTCGGGTCCCGAGGCGGCCGGCTGGCCATCGACGACGGCAGTGAAGGGGCGGCCCAGCAGTTCGGCAACCTGACGCGGCCCTTCGGCGGTCTGCACCCAGGTGTCGGCGGTGACACAGGGATTGGTGCCGTGGATGGTTTCGACGTAATGCAGGTTGTTGCGCCGGTTGATGGCGTCGATGAAGATCACGCCGGGCTCGGCATAGGCATAGGTCGCCCGCATGATGCGGTCCCACAGGTCGCGTGCCTTGATTGTGCGGAAGATCGTGCCGGCGAAAGTCAGCGGCCAGTCGGCTCCTTCGTCCACCGCCCGCATGAAGGCGTCGCTGACCAGCACTGACAGATTGAACATGCGCAGCCGTCCCGGCTCGCGCTTGGCATCGATGAAGGCTTCGATGTCCGGATGGTCGCAGCGCAGGGTCGCCATCATGGCGCCGCGCCTGGAGCCAGCGCTCATGATGGTGCGGCACATGGCATCCCACACGTCCATGAAGGTCAGCGGACCTGAAGCGTCGGCGCCGACGCCATGCACCGGCGCGCCTTTCGGCCTGAGCGTCGAAAAGTCGTAGCCGATGCCGCCGCCCTGCTGCAGGGTCAGTGCCGCTTCCTTCAGGCCGTCGAAGATGCCGGCCATGTCGTCGGGCACATCACCCATGACGAAGCAGTTGAACAGCGTCACGTTGCGTGGGCTGCCCGCCCCGGCGACGATGCGCCCGGCGGGCAGGAAGCGGAAGCCTTCCAGCGCTTCGGCAAAGCGGCCTTCCCACTGGCCGGCGTCGGTTTCGGCCTGGGCCAGGGCCTTGGCGACGCGGCGCCAGGTATCGGGGATGGCGGTATCGATGGGCGTGCCGTCCGGCTGCTTCAGCCGGTACTTCATGTCCCAGATGCGCCGCGAGATCGGCGCCAGAGCGGCCTCGTCCCTCGTCATGGCCGTGGGGCCGGAAGCGAGGGGGGCGACGTCGAAGGGGTTGGGGGTCATGCCGGCATCATCCGCTGCTGCCCACGGAGTCTATGTGTGCCCTGAGCAACGGTCAAGAAAACTGTTCATGAAATGTTTCCACCATTCGTCCACAGCCGGCGGGGTGGGGAAGGGCCGGCAAGGCGTGGTTATCCCCGCTTTTCCGGGGATGGGTGCGAACTCATGCACAGGCAGGATTCGATTCGCTGGCGGCGCGGGCAGGCCATTTGCGATGCTGACTTTTGTAGACTTTTTGCGGCGGGAAGCGGCAATCGGCAGGCTGTTGGGCCTGGAAATCCGTGGATAAAGTGAAATGTTATAACATCACATTAGGTCGTCGCCGGGCTTGGGGCATCCTCCAGCGGCGGCAGGTGGGGAAATTCGCGCAGGGCTTCGGCGTTCAGCTTGGCGCTGGCGGCCTCGATGCGCTCTTCCAATTCCCGCATGAACACTTTGCGCTCGAGGCCGGGTGGAATCGGCGGAAGGAATTCGACGACGATGCGCCCCGGCTGCTTGATGAAGCTGCGCCGTCCCCAGAACAGGCCTGAGTTGAGCGCCACCGGCACCACCGGCACCCCGAGCCGGGTATAGAGCGCGGCGATGCCCGGCTGATAGGGCAGTCGGCGGCCCGGCCGCGAGCGCGTGCCTTCGGGAAAGATGACCACCGGCCGCCCGGTGTCGAGGCAGGCCTGCGCCTGATCGACCATGGAGCGCAACGCCTTGGCCCCGCCCTTCCTGTCGACGCCGATCATGCCGGCCTTGCGCGCGCACCAGCCATAGATCGGCAGTTGCAGCAGCTCTTTCTTCAGCACATAGGCCGCATCGTCGATCACCAGGTAAAAGGCCATAGTGTCCCAGGCCGACTGATGCTTGGCGGCGACAATATAGGGACCGTGGGGGATATATTCCGTGCCGCGAAATTCATGGGTGAGGCCAATGAGCGGGCGGAACAGGGGAAAGGTGAAGCGTGGCCAGGCCCGCACCATGGCCATCAGCACGGGGCGCGGAAACGGCAGGGCCACGGTCATGACGACGGCCGACAGCGGTCCGTAGACGGCCAAGAACACGTTGAAAATCACCGAACGGATGGCGGCCAGCATCGATTCGCCTGTTCCTGGACTTGGGTTGCCCTTCCTATAGCGCGGCCGGGCGATGGAGGCGACTGTCGTGTTTGCGGATGTCTCCGTCGGGGGTTCTGGGAGAAACCCATGCTGTTATCGCGCGGGCGAGTCCGTGCCCCCACCTCACCCTAACCCTCTCCGCCCCCTTGGGGCAGGGAGGGAGCGTTTTTTTGCCCTCTCCGCCCGCTGGCGGCTTTGCCGCCATTGAATAATCCCGGCGAAGCCGGGGCAGGGAGAGAGGGTAGGAACGCAGCGAGCGGGTGAGGTGGGTGGTGCCGCCGGGAAATGTTGGCGGCAGGCGGCCTTGACCCGATACCGATCTTCTTGACTTTTTTGCCAAACCGAATAGCATGATCGTCGGATTGTCAGGTGCGCGTGAATGGGTGCGCACCGGGTTGGAAAAGCCGCAATGGTGCCGCCTGCGATCCGACATACCCCATCCATACGGCCTTGAGGGACGGGAACACGTTCGAGGCTGAAGTGGGTCAGGGGATTCATTCTATGAAAAACACGTGGCATTGCCAGGCCTTAGGCTTCGCAGCGGGTTGCTTCCTGCTGTCGGCCGGCCGGCGTGCCTTTTGCCATCGGCGTGCCTGATCGGCGCGTTGTTGGCGGCTGCTTTTCGGATTCCGTCTCTGTCTAATAGTATTGAAGGACAGGTATAGGAAAATCCGAATCAAAAGATGGAGAACAGTTGGGACTCAAAATCATAACTGTGATTTTGACGTGTCGACTGCTGCTATTATATATTTATATATGTTTTGGTTACATAAAAACCCCTGATTTAATCCTTGGATAAATTCAAAATATCGAAAAATTACTCTCTAATTTAATTGACCCAACGGTATTCCCCGCGTAACATGACTGATGTGAGTCGCCCAGCGATCCCAACGGGACGTTGGGGGCGGTGAAGCCAAAACGGCCCTGCCACGTCTCACGGCGTTTTCGATCGCTACCCTATCCATACACCTTGAGGGACGGGAACACTTTCAAGGATGTAATTGGACCAGGGGATTCATGACATGACAAAATCTTGGCAACGCCAGGCCATCGGCCTCGCAGCAGGTACCTGCCTATTGACGGCTGTCTCGGCCGCCCAGGCGGCACCGACACCCAGCGGTCTCATCGACCTGGGCGGACTGACCATCACCAACGGAAACTCGCAAGACGTCGACTTCGACGGCGATGGTAATATGGACTGAAACTTCGGCATCAGCGGCGGCGTCATCTCGTTCGACGGGTATGGCGCATCCGGTTTCTTCTCGAACGGCGAGACGTCCGGTTTTGGTTTCGGCCGCAATTCGCTGGCGACCAATGGCAGCGGAGGGGCCGTCGGCATCGGCCCCGGTCGCAGAATTCAGGGCGTTGAAAACATCAGCTTCAACGAAAGTGAAGACATAGATGCCATCTATGACGAATTCATCGTCACTGTCGATCCGGCCCCCGTCTGTCCGACGGATGTAATCGAGTGCGACATACCTGTCGTGCTGGCTGGCGAACAGGACGGTACCATCGATTCGGCCGACATCGGCGATGGCGAGTTCTTGGTCGGCCAGTTCTACCAGCCGCAGCAAGACGAGGCCGTCATCGAGCCGATGTTCTTCATCGACATCGACATCATCGACGGCCCGAATGGCCCGTTGCTGGTCCTCAACACCGGCGCCTTTGAGCGCGGCGACACCATCACCATCGCAGCCTTGCCCGAACCGGGCGCGGCGGCGTTGCTGTTGGGCGGTTTGATCGGCCTCGGCGCTTATAGCCGTCGTCGGAAGGCCTGATCGGTCATCCCGATCGGTCGATCCCTTCGGTCCGCACCGGCCTGCTGTTTGCGGTGAGGTTCCGAATAGAAGTGTGAACTGTGCGACGGCGGAGGCTGCTAAGCCTCCGCCGTTGTCGTTTGCGATGGCCCCAGGGCTATCGCCGTTGGCTCCTTTTTAAGTTTTCCGGCGAGGCAGTACCCCCTCTCCCTGT
>CAMCUA010000240.1 GCA_945878455.1 Asaia bogorensis
GTGCGATTGACGCCGAGGCGAAAACCGATGGGGTTGATCTTGTGACCCATTATTCGCTCTCCTCGCGCTCGCGCACGACAACCCGGATGTGACTGAACGGTTTCTCAATGCGCGAGGCTCGACCACGGGCGCGGGCCATGAAGCGCTTCATGACGATCGATCGGCCCACCGACGCCTCAACGACAACCAAGCGGTCGACATCAAGTTGGTGATTGTTCTCTGCATTGGCGATGGCCGACTCCAGGATTTTTTTCACGGACTGGGCGATGCGCCGCTTGGAGAACGTCAATTGTGCCAGAGCGATATTGCAGGCCTTTCCCCGGATCGTCTGCGCCACGAGGTTCAGCTTGCGCGGACTGGTCCGGATCATTTTGCCGTAAGCGATAGCCTCGTTGTCGGCCAGGCGCCGAACTGCTGCTGCCTTTCCCATGATCAGGCCCTCTTCGCCCGTTTATCGGCGGTATGGCCATGGAATGTCCGCGTCGGCGAGAATTCGCCGAACTTGTGGCCGATCATGTCTTCGGTCACCAGCACGGGAATAAACTTCTTGCCGTTGTACACGCCAAAGGTCAGCCCCACGAATTGGGGCAGGATAGTCGATCGGCGCGACCAGCTGCGGATCACTTCGTTGCGCCCCGCCGCGCGCACCTTCTCTGCCTTCTGCAGAAGGTGCACATCGACAAACGGGCCTTTCCATACCGAACGAGCCACTTACGCTCTCCTTGCTCGCGACTACTTGCGACGACGGTGACGCATGATCAGCGAGTCCGTCCGCTTGTTGTTCCGCGTCTTCTTACCCTTGGTCGGCTTGCCCCACGGCGTCACCGGATGACGACCACCTGAAGTGCGGCCTTCGCCACCACCATGCGGATGATCGACTGGATTCATGGCAACACCACGAACCGCGGGTCGCTTGCCAAGCCAGCGCTTGCGCCCAGCCTTACCCAATTTGACGTTGGCTTGATCGGGATTGGATACGGCACCGACCGTCGCCATGCATTCGGCGCGAACCATGCGCAGTTCGCCAGAACTCAGGCGCAACTGAGCGTAGCCCTGATCCTTACCGATCAACTGGGCATAGGTGCCTGCCGAGCGTGCAATTTGCCCACCCTTACCGATCTTCATTTCCACGTTGTGGATGATGGTGCCGACAGGAATATTCGCCATCGGCAGGGCATTGCCCGGCCGAATATCTACATGCCGCCCCGAGACCACCACGTCGCCAACCTTCAGGCGCTGCGGTGCCAGGATGTAGGTCTGCTCGCCATCCTCATAACGAATCAAGGCGATGAAGGCGGTACGGTTCGGGTCGTATTCCAGCCGCTCTACGGTGGCCGGCGCATCGTACTTCAAGCGGCGA
This sequence comes from Asaia bogorensis, assembly GCA_945878455.1. Taxonomy (GTDB): domain Bacteria; phylum Pseudomonadota; class Alphaproteobacteria; order Rhodospirillales; family CAMCUA01; genus CAMCUA01. The sequence goes on from CAMCUA010000240.1 coordinate 1,361, forward strand.
AAATCGACGATACGATAGCGCCGTTTGTGACCGCCACCCCGTCGTCGCGCCGTAATGCGTCCGGTATTGTTACGCCCACCGTGGCTGCGCAGACCCTCGGTCAATGCCTTGACCGGATCGCCTTTCCACAGGTCCGAACGATCAACCAGAACCAGACCGCGGCGGCCTGGTGTTGTCGGCTTGTATTGTATTAACGACATGGCGTCAGATCCCCGTCGTCACGTCGATCGAGTTACCCTCGACCAGCGTCACGATCGCTTTTTTGAAATCCGCCCGACGGCCGGGTTGACCGCGCCAACGCTTGGTCTTGCCTTGCTGACGGATCGTGTTGACGGCCTTGACCTTGACTTTGAACAGGTCTTCGACCGCGGCTTTGATTTCCGGCTTGGTGGCATCGATAACCACCCGGAACATCACCTGATTGTGCTCGGAAACGCGCGTTGCCTTTTCCGTGATCAACGGCGCCAACAGGATGGCGTGCTTGCGGGCCACACTTAGGCGCAGAGGGCTTTTCGCGGCTTCGCTCATTTCAAGCGCTCCACCAGCTTTTCGACCGCATTGCGGGTCAGCACCAAGGTATCGCGGCGCATGATGTCATAGACATTAGCACCCTGACTCGGCAACACATCGAGACCCAGGATATTGCCAGCAGCGCGCTGGAAGTCGGCATTCACCGTCTCGCCGTCGATGACCAGGGTGGCACCCCAACCAAGCGCCTTCAATTGCTTGGCCAACGCCGCCGTCTTCACTTCCTTGACGGTCGCTTCGTCGATGATCACCAACTTACCCTCGTCGCGTTTGGACGACAGTGCGCTGCGCAAGGCCAGCCTGCGGACCTTTTTCGGCAGATCGATCGCATGGCTGCGCGGCAACGGTCCGAACACGACACCACCGCCCCGCATCTGCGGCGCCCGCAACGTGCCCTGGCGGGCTCGGCCGGTACCCTTCTGCTTATAGGGCTTCTTGCTGGTACCGCTGACTTCCGACCGACCTTTGGTCTTATGGGTACCAGCCTGACGACGGGAAAGCTGCCAATTGATGGCGCGCGCCAATATGTCGCGACGGACCTCGACACCGAAAACGGTTTCGTCGAGATCGATATCGCCGACCTTGGCATTGTCGAGATTGATGACGTCCCACTTCATGGCCGCTCAATCCTGCTGCTTGCTGTTGTCATCGGATGCGGCCGCTTCAGGAGACGCCGCGAGACCGCGCAGACCCGCCGGCATCGGCGCTTCTTTAGGGCGCTGGCGCTTGATCGCATCGCGCACCAGAACAATGCCGTTCTTCGAACCCGGCACGGCACCCCGGATCAATATCAGGCCGCGCGCCGCATCCGTTGCCACGACCTGAAGGTTTTGGGTAGTAACCCGTGTGTCGCCCATGTGGCCGGCCATCTTCTTTCCCTTGAAGACGCGACCCGGATCCTGGCGTTGGCCAGTCGAACCATGGCTTCGATGGCTGACCGACACACCGTGCGTGGCGCGCAGGCCGCCAAAGCCGTGCCGCTTCATGGCGCCGGCAAAACCCTTGCCGATGGTCGTCCCGGTGACATCGACAAGCTGGCCCGCCACAAAATGCTCGACGGAAAGTTCGGCACCAACGTCGACAAGATTTTCGGGACTTACCCGGAATTCGATAACCTTACGCTTCGGCGCCACCTTCGCCTTGGCGAAATGGCCGCGCTGGGCCTTGCTGACGTTCTTCACCTTGGCCTCACCAAGGCCGAGCTGAACGGCCGTATAGCCATCCTGCTCCATGTTGCGCTGAGCGACGACGTGCAGGGAGTCGACTTGGAGCACGGTAACCGGCACGTGCCGACCATCCTCTTCACCGAATACCCGGGTCATGCCCAGTTTGCGCGCAATAAGTCCGGTACGCATGGCCTTGCCCTTACAACTTAATCTCGACATCGACGCCGGCGGCGAGGTCGAGCTTCATCAGCGCGTCAACCGTCTGCGGTGTCGGATCGATGATATCGAGCAGCCGCTTATGAGTGCGGATTTCAAACTGTTCGCGCGACTTCTTATCGACGTGCGGACCACGCAACACGGTGAACCGCTCGATGCGGGTCGGCAGCGGGATGGGACCCTTGACTTGGGCACCGGTCCGCTTTGCCGTACTGACGATCTCGCTCGCCGATTGATCGAGCACGCGATGATCGAAGGCTTTCAGCCTTATTCGTATATTTTGACTTTCCATGGCTTCAGCCCATCACTTCCACAGTAACCCGCAGTTCCTAAACCCGACCCGCCGTCCTACCTTACTCGACGATGCTAGCGACGACACCGGCACCGACGGTGCGTCCACCCTCGCGGATGGCGAAGCGCAGCCCTTCGTCCATGGCGATCGGCGCGATCAGCTCGATCGTCATCGACACGTTATCGCCCGGCATCACCATCTCGGTGCCTTCCGGCAGCGCCACCATCCCCGTCACGTCCGTCGTCCGGAAGTAAAACTGCGGGCGGTAATTGGTGAAGAACGGTGTATGCCGGCCGCCCTCTTCCTTCGTCAGAATATAGGCCTCCGCCTTGAACTTCGTGTGCGGCGTGATCGAACCGGGCGCCGCCAATACCTGGCCGCGCTCAACTTCCTCACGCTTCGTGCCGCGCAGCAGCGCTCCGATGTTGTCCCCGGCCTCGCCCTGGTCCAACAGCTTGCGGAACATCTCGACACCCGTGCACGTCGTCTTGATCGTCGGACGGATGCCGACAATCTCAACTTCGTCGCCGACCTTCACAATCCCACGCTCGACACGGCCCGTCACCACCGTGCCGCGACCCGAAATCGAAAACACGTCTTCAATCGGCATCAGGAACGGACGGTCCTTCGCCCGCGACGGCTGCGGTATATACGAGTCAACCGCCGCCATCAGCTCCTGGATCGATTTCTTGCCGATCTCGTCGTCGCGCGATTCCAACGCCGCAAGCGCCGAGCCCTTGATGATCGGAATGTCGTCGCCCGGGAACTGATAGCTCGTCAGAAGTTCACGAACTTCCATCTCGACCAGTTCCAAAAGCTCCGGGTCGTCGACCATGTCCACCTTATTCAGGTAAACCACAATCGCCGGAACACCAACCTGGCGCGCCAACAGAATATGCTCGCGCGTCTGCGGCATCGGCCCGTCAGCCGCCGAAACAACCAGGATCGCTCCGTCCATCTGCGCCGCGCCCGTGATCATGTTCTTCACGTAGTCCGCATGGCCAGGGCAATCCACATGCGCGTAATGACGGTTCGTCGTCGCATACTCAACATGCGACGTCGAAATCGTGATCCCGCGCTCCCGTTCCTCAGGCGCCTTGTCAATCTTGTCAAACGCCAGAAACTCAGCCCCGCCCGTCTCCGAGAGAACCCGCGTGATCGCCGCCGTCAACGTCGTCTTGCCATGATCAACATGACCGATCGTGCCGACGTTGCAGTGCGGCTTGTTCCGTTCGAATTTTTCCTTAGCCATCG
>CAMCUA010000241.1 GCA_945878455.1 Asaia bogorensis
CCGGCGCATGCACGATCCACGGAACCGCTTCTATCACGACCGCATGTTGCGCCGGCTGCAGCGCAACGCCGTCGAGCCCGGGGCCCGGCTGAGTCCGGCGGAACGCCAGGCGGCGCAAGCGGCGCGCACCATCTTCGCGTTCAACGACCGTTTCGTCGCGCCGCGCGGCGGCTTCGCCGGGGCCCGGGATTATTACCGCCGGGCGTCGGCCTTGCCCCTGCTGGCCGATATCCGGGTGCCGACGCTGATCGTCCATGCCGCCAACGACCCGTGGATCCCGGCTGTGGCCTATCGGCGCTACCCGTGGGCGGCCAATCCGCTCCTCCAGCCGCACCTGCTGCCGGGCGGCGGCCATGTCGGCTTCCATACCCGCGGCGACCGCCTGCCCTGGTACGACCGGGCCATGCACGGCTTTTTCGACGCCGTGCTCGGGGCTTAGTTTCGACCGAATGAAACGTTATAACGTTTCAATTTAAATCCGATTGAATTTATGAAGAACGATCTTTAAGATATTGATTTAATTAGAAAGGTATTTCGTCGTCCAGGTCGCCCCTGGCCGGCGCCCGCCCGCCGGCGGGTTTGGCCGGTCTACGAAAGTCAGCATCGTCGCTGGGCCCGAAATCGCCACCGCCTTCACCGCCGCCGCCACTGCTCTCGAAGCCACCGCCACCGCCGCCGCCCTCGCCCCGACCGTCGAGCATGGTCAGTTCGCCACGGAATTTCGACAGCACCACTTCGGTGCTATAGCGCTCCTGGTTGTTGTTATCGGTCCATTTGCGCGTCTGCAACTGGCCCTCGACATAGACTTTCGAGCCTTTGCGCAGGTATTTCTCGACGACATCGGCCAGCCGGTCGTTGAACACCACCACCCGGTGCCACTCGGTCTTTTCCTTGCGCTCGCCGCTGGCCTTATCGCGCCAGTTTTCCGAGGTGGCGATGGAAAAGGTGACGATCTTGCCGCCGTCCTGGGAATGGCGGACCTCCGGATCGCGGCCGAGATTGCCGACCAGAATGACCTTGTTGACGCTGCCTGCCATGAGAATCTCCTATCGATCCGGGATGCGCGCCACTATAGCGCAACCCTCGGGCCGGGCCAGCCCCGCTGGTGAACAAAGGCCAGCCCCGCTGGTGAATAAAAGCAGGACTCGCCATCCGCTCCCCGGCGGTCCATATATGATCCATCCATTTCCCGGCAGAGCTCCCGCCCTAGGCCCATGCAGACCATCCACGTGCGCGGCGCGCGCGAACACAATCTGAAGAATATCGACGTGGAAATCCCGCGCGACCGGCTGACCGTGATCACCGGGCTGTCGGGTTCGGGCAAGTCTTCGCTGGCCTTCGACACCATCTATGCCGAGGGCCAACGGCGCTATGTCGAATCCCTGTCGGCCTATGCGCGCCAGTTCCTCGAACTGATGCAGAAGCCCGATGTCGATTCCATCGACGGCCTGTCGCCGGCCATTTCCATCGAACAGAAGACCACCTCGCGCAACCCGCGCTCCACCGTCGGCACGGTAACCGAGATTTACGACTACATGCGCCTGTTGTGGGCCCGCGTCGGCGTACCCCATTCGCCGGCCACCGGCCTGCCCATTGAAAGCCAGACCGTCAGCCAGATGGTCGACCGGGTGATGGCCATGCCCGACGGCACCCGGCTCTATGTGCTGGCCCCCATCGCGCGCGGCCGCAAGGGCGAATTCCGCAAGGAACTGGCCGATCTGGCCAAGCGCGGCTTCCAGCGGGTCAAGGTCGACGGCAAGCTGATCGAACTCGACGCCGTGCCGGCGCTCGACAAGAAGCGCAAGCACGACATCGAAGTGGTGGTCGACCGGGTGGTCGTGCGCGAAGGCCTGGCCAGCCGCCTGGCCGACAGCCTGGAAACCGCCTTGGGCCTCTCCGACGGCCTGGCTTTCACCGAGGACGCCGGTTCTGGCGAGCGGGTCACCTTTTCCGCCAAGTTCGCCTGTCCGGTCTCTGGCTTCACCATCGACGAGATCGAACCCCGGCTGTTTTCCTTCAACAATCCCTTCGGCGCCTGTCCGGCCTGCGACGGGCTCGGCACCGAGATGTTCTTCGATCCCGATCTGGTGGTGCCCGACGACCGGCTGTCGATCGACGAAGGCGCCATCGCGCCCTGGGCGCAGTCCTCGTCGCAGTACTACGCGCAGACCGTCGAAGGCCTGGCCGCCCACTACGGCTTCAAGCGCTCGACCACCTGGAGCAAGCTGCCGGCCGCGGTGCGCCAGGCGATCCTGCTGGGTTCCGGTGGCGAGGCCGTGCGCATGCGCTACGACGACGGCCAGCGCTCCTACGAGATCGACAAGCCCTTCGAAGGCGTCATCCCGAACATGGAGCGGCGGTGGCGTGAGACCGACTCGTCGTGGGTACGCGACGAACTGGCGCGCTATCAGACTGTCTCCGACTGCGCCGTCTGCAAGGGCCGGCGGCTGAAGCCCGAGGCGCTGGCGGTGAAGATCGCCGGCCACGACATCAGCCAAGCGTCGAACCTCGACATCAACGCCGCCGCCACCTGGTTCGGCGGCATCGAGGCCCAATTGAGCCCGCAGAAGCGCGATATCGCCCGGCGCATCCTGCGCGAGATCAACGCGCGGCTGACCTTCCTGGAAAACGTCGGGCTCGAATATCTGACCCTGTCGCGCGCCTCGGGTACCCTCTCAGGCGGCGAAAGCCAGCGCATTCGGCTGGCCTCGCAGATCGGCTCCGGCCTGACCGGCGTGCTTTACGTGCTCGACGAACCGTCCATCGGCCTGCACCAGCGCGACAACAACCGCCTGCTGGAAACCCTGAAGCGCCTGCGCGACATCGGCAATACGGTGATCGTCGTCGAACACGACGAAGACGCCATCCGCGCCGCCGATCATCTGATCGACATGGGCCCCGGCGCCGGCATCCACGGCGGCCGGGTGGTCGCCGAAGGCACGCCGGCCCTGGTCATGGCCAATCCGGAATCCCTCACCGGCCTGTATCTCACTGGCAAGCGGACCATCCCGATGCCGCGCAAACGCCGCAAGGGCCACAAGGGCCAGTTCATCGAGGTCGTCGGCGCCAAGGCCAACAACCTCCGCGACATCACGGTCGCCTTTCCGCTCGGCACCTTCACCTGCGTCACCGGCGTTTCCGGCGGCGGCAAGTCGACCCTGGTCATCGAGACCCTTTACAAGGCGCTGGCTCGCCGTCTGCACGGCAGCCGCGGCCAGCCCGGCGAGCACGACAGCATCGACGGCATCGAGTTCATCGACAAGGTGGTCGATATCGATCAATCGCCCATCGGGCGAACGCCGCGCAGCAATCCGGCGACCTATACCGGCGCCTTCACGCCGATCCGCGATTGGTTTTCCAGCCTGCCCGAAGCCAAGGCACGCGGCTATAAGCCGGGCCGCTTTTCGTTCAACGTCAAGGGCGGGCGCTGCGAAGCCTGTCAGGGCGACGGCGTCATCAAGATCGAAATGCACTTCCTGCCCGACGTTTACGTGCAGTGCGACGTCTGCAAGGGCAAGCGCTACAATCGCGAAACCCTCGAAGTGCAATTCCGCAACAAGTCCATCGCCGACGTGCTCGACATGACCATCGACGAGGGGCTGGAATTCTTCAAGGCGGTGCCGGCGCTGCGCTCCAAGCTCGAGACCCTGCAGCGGGTCGGCCTCGGCTACGTCCACCTCGGCCAACAGGCGACGACGCTGTCGGGCGGCGAGGCGCAGCGGGTGAAGCTGGCCAAGGAACTGTCGCGCCGCGCCACCGGCAAGACCTTTTACATCCTCGACGAACCGACCACCGGGCTGCACTTCGAAGACGTCCGCAAGCTGCTGGAAGTGCTGCAAGCCCTGGTCGACCACGGCAATACGGTGGTGGTCATCGAACACAACCTGGAAGTCATCAAGACAGCGGACTGGATCGTCGATCTCGGTCCCGAAGGCGGCTCGAAAGGTGGTAGACTGGTTGCCGCGGGCACGCCCGAGGAAGTCGTCGCCACGGCGGAAAGCCACACCGGCCATTTCCTGGCCGCCTATCTGGACCCGGCGGGGGAACGCAAGCGGGCCTGACCCGCTCCGGCTGTCACGATTACGGAGAGTATGTCGATGCTGCCCAAGACCGGTTTGCTATCCGCTACGTTGCTCGCGCTCTGTCTGGCGTCGTTCTCCTCTCCATCCGCCGCGGCGACGGCCGAGGACGCCATCGCGGCATTGAACGCGCAAAAATATGCCGAAGCGCTGGACATCCTCCGTCCCCTGGCCGACGGCGGCGATCCGCAAGCCCAATATTTCTTGGGCACCCTGTATCGCGATGGCAGGGGCGTGGCGCAGGACCACAAGGCCAGTTGTACCTTGTTCGAGAAAGCAGCCGAACAGGGCCCGCCCGCCGCCATGCATATGACCGGTCTGTGCTTCGGACTGGGCCTTACCGGCGCCATCGACAATGCCAAGGCCATCGCTTGGCTGACGCGCAGCATCGAGCGCAACTTCGCTCCGTCGATGTGCGCCTTGGGCAACCTGTACGCCAACGGCTCAGGCGTCGAAAAGAACCCAACCAAGGTGTTTGAGCTTTGCCAGCAAGGTGCCATGGGCGGCGATGCCAGCGCCCAGGACAAGCTCGGTCTTTTTTACTACGCCGGCTTCGGTACGGGCTAAGTTCTCATTCCAAGTGCAACACCGTTATGCTTCGGAGTTGCGATGGGAATTCACTATGGTCAGCTCGACCTTGATGAGCGTTACGAGCTTTATCGTCTCCGGGAGGACGGTAGAGGCGTTCGAGAGATCGGCCGCCTGATGGGC
>CAMCUA010000242.1 GCA_945878455.1 Asaia bogorensis
CTGACATCACAAACTACACGGCCCGCGATATCGACGAGATCACATGGGCCGTCAACTCAACGCCCAGAAAATGCCTCGGATACAAAACTCCCGCCGAGGCATTCCTTGAAAACATCAGGTGTTGCACTTGACGTGAGAATCCAGCGACCTCGAATTTTGCCTCGGTGATGTGCAGGCGTCCGCGCAGCACGGCATGTTGCTGTTCCAGGGCCTCGACCATGGGGGACGGCAGTGCCGGCAGCGGGGGAGGTGAGGTGGGCGGTTGGGCCTGGCGCTCCATCAGGATAGCGATCTGGCCTTGCAACTGCTGGCGCAGCACCTGTTCGCGTTCGAGCAATTGGATGAGGCTGCCGATGCGGTCGTTCAACGCGTCGTTTTCAAGGCGCAGGCGGTCGATCACGCGGCGGGCGAAATAGCCGCCGGCGGCAGCGGTCTGGTCGGCCGGTTCGCTCGGCGGCGCGGTCTGCGGCTTCTGCGGTTTCTGCTTGGCGATCGTCGCCTCCGTCCCAACAAGGCAGCGCCGATTCGGGGGACGATTAGCTTAGATCAGGCGACGGGCGCTGGCCACGGTCTCGCCACGGCCGCCGGCCGACCGGTCCGCAGGCGGCGGCGCCTTGCGTCAGCTGGGGCGGTCGCCCTTGACGATGATTTTGTAGAGCAGGCGGTGCTGGGCGGGGTCGTAGTCGAAGTTGGCGCGGTGCATGGCGGCGCGGTTGTCCCAGATCAGCATGTCGCCCAGGCGCCAGGGGTGGGTATAGGTGAACTCGGGCGTGACCGTCCGTTCGACCAGTTCGTCGAGCAGGGCCTGGCTTGCTTCCGGGCTCATGCCGACGATATTTTCGGTCTTCGAGGGATGGAAGTAGATCGACTTGGCGCCGGTATCGGGATTGGTCGGCACCAGGGGATGGATGACCGGCGCGCGGCCCGATTCCTGTTGCCACTTCAGGCGGTCGCCATCGAAGACCTTGGCGGCGCTGCCGACGATGACGTTGACGGTTTGCAGGCCATCGATGCGCTTCTTCACGTCGTCGGGCAGGGCGGCGTAGCCGGCACGGGCGTTGGCAATACTGGTGCCGCCGCCGGAATCGGGCAGGGCGACGGCATAGAGCGCGGTGAACTTGGGCGGCACCGGCTGATTGGTGTGATCGCAATGCCAGGTGGCGCCGTTGTAGACGCGCTTGCCGTCCTTGGTGCGCTTCAGGCTGTCGACATGGCTGACCAGCGGCACGTCGGACAGTTTCTTCGTCTCCATCTCGTTGGCCATCGGCTCGCCAAAGAGCGCGGCGGCGTCGAGATACTGCTGGGTGGTGAAGTGCTGATCGCGGATGACCAGGGCGACGTTATCGACCAGGGCGCGGTAAAGCCGTTGGCGGGTGGTCGCGTCGACGGGCTGGGTGAGGTCGATGCCGGTGACCTTGGCGCCGATGTGATCCTTGATCTTGGCGATGCGCAGGGGCGTGGCCGTCGGCATGCTTTGCGTCGGCATGGACATCGTCTGCATGGTCGGGGCTCCTCGGTTGGACTCCGTGACGGGACAGTCTGGTGGCGCCTGCCGCCCTGGTAGGTGGCGATGATCCTACACCACAATAGGCCGGTTCCGCAGCAGTGGCGGCGATGGCGAGCCCGGCATCGACGTCAGGCGGCGATCTTGAGCTTGAGGCCAAGGGCCTTGAGGATTTTGGCCACGGTCGCGAACTCCGGATTGCCATCCGGCGACAGCGCCTTGTAGAGATTGGCGCGGCCCAGGCCGGCAACGCGCGCGATCTCGGTCATACCCTTGGCGCGGGCGATGTCGCCCAGGGCCGCTTTGAGCAAGTCGGGGTCGCCATCTGCAAAAACAGCGTCGAGATAGGCGACGATGTCGGCCTTGGTCTCCAAGGATTCGGCCGCATCCCAACGGCGAGTCTTGCGAGCCATATTGTCCTCTCTAAACCTCACGCGACAGTTCGAGTGCGCGGGCGATATCGCGAACCTGGGTCCGTTTGTCGCCGCCGCAGAGGAGAACGACAACGGTATCGCCGCGCCGGATGAAATAGACGCGGAAACCGGGACCGTGATCGATGCGCATCTCCGACACGCCACTACCCGCCGGCTTCACGTCGCCGGGATTGCCGAGGGAGAGGCGGCGGATGCGAACCGTAATGCGAGCCCGCGCCTCGCGATCCCGTAAGGCGGCAAACCAATCGGCAAAGACATCCGTTTGCCGAATTTCTATCTACATCTATTGTCTCGCAAAGAGGACAGTACGTCAAGATTCAACCGGCGCGCTCTCGCCTGGATCCGACCATCAAATTTCCGCCCGCCAGCTCCCCGATTTGCCGCCGTCTTTTTGCAACAGGCGGATGTCGACGATGCGCATGGCGCGGTCGGCGGATTTGCACATGTCGTAAACGGTGAGCGCGGCAACGGCGACGGCACTCAGGGCTTCCATCTCGACGCCGGTGCGCCCCGAGGTGCGGCAGGTGGAGGCGATGTCGACGGCGTTGCGGGCGGGATCGCAGGTCAGCGTCACCTCGACGGCGGTCAGCGCCACGGGGTGACACAGCGGGATCAGGTCGGGGGTGCGCTTGGCGCCCATGATGCCGGCCAACTGGGCGACGGCGAGCACATCGCCTTTCTTGACGCCGCCGGCCTGGATCAGGGCCATGGTGGCGGGGCTCATCAGCACCGAGCCGGCGGCGACGGCGACGCGGTCGGTCTCCGCCTTGGCGCCGACATCGACCATGCGGGCGTTGCCTTGGCCATCGAAGTGGGTGAGGTCGCTCACGATGCCTGCTGGCGCGCCGGAGAGGGGGGCATGGCGGGTGCTACCGGGGTCAACAGGGTGCGGGTGGCGGCGGTCACATCGGCCTGGCGCATGAGGGATTCGCCGATCAGGAAGCAGCGGGCGCCGGCACGGGCCATGCGGTCGAGGTCGGCGCGGCTTACGAGACCGCTTTCGCAGATCAGGATGCGCTCAGCGGGCACCAAAGCCGCCAGCCGTTCGCTGACGGCGAGGTCGACGGCCAGGGTCTTCAGGTTGCGGTTGTTGATGCCGAGCAGCGGGCTTTTGAGCTTCATCGCCCGTTCCAGTTCGGCTTCGTCATGGACTTCGATGAGCACGTCCATGCCGATATCCAGGGCGACGGTCTCCAGGTCGGCAGCCTGGGGGTCTTCCAAGGCGGCGACGATGAGCAGCACGCAATCGGCGCCGAGGGCCCGGGATTCGAGGATCTGATAGGGATCGATCATGAAATCCTTGCGCAGCACCGGCAGGTCGCAGGCGGCCCTCGCCGTGACCAGGAAGGCGTCGTCGCCCTGAAAATAGGGCACGTCGGTGAGCACGGACAGGCAGGTCGCACCGCCTTCGGCATAAGCGCGGGCCAAAGCCGCGGGATCGAAATCGGCGCGGATCAGGCCCTTCGATGGCGATGCCTTCTTGATCTCGGCAATCAACCCATACCCCCCGGTGGCGGTATTCTGCATGGCGGCGAGAAGGTGTTTGCGAAAGCTGCGCACCGGCGCAGCCTGACGGGCGGCGCCGATCACCGAGGCGATGGACCAGCGGGCGCGACAGGCTTCGACATGCCGGCGCTTGTCGGCGAGGATGCGCTGCAGGACATCGGTCACGGCCGGGCGTCCGGCGCGGGAGCGTTGGTGATCGCCACCAGTTTGGCCAAGGCGCCGGCGGCGCGGCCTTCGTCGATGGATGCTGCGGCCAGGATGACGCCGGCGGTGAGTTGGTTGACCTTGCCGGCGACGAGCAGGGCACCTGCAGCGTTGAACAGCACGATATCGCGGTAGGGACCGGTCTTGCCGGCGAGCACGGCGTGGAGGGCGGCGGCGTTCTCCTCGGGCGAGCCGCCCTTGAGATCGTCCGGTTCGGCGCGCGGCAGGCCGGCATCCTCGGGGGTGACTTCGAAGGTGCGTACCTTGGCGTCCTTGAGGGCGGCGACATAAGTGGGTCCGGTGGTGGTCAGTTCGTCCAGGCCATCGGAGCCATGCACCACCCAGGCGGCCTCGCAGCCGACATTGCCCAGCACCTGAGCCATCGGGGCAATCCATTCGCGCGCGTATGCGCCGGTGAATTGGCGTTTGACGCTGGCCGGATTGGATAACGGTCCCAACAGATTGAAGATCGTGCGGACGCCGAGTTCGACGCGCACCGGTCCGACGTGGCGCATGGCGCTGTGATGACGCGGGGCCATGAGAAAGCCGATGCCCGCCTCCCAGATCGCCTTACGCACGAGGGACATGTCGGCGTCGAGATTGACGCCAAGGGCGGTCAGCACGTCGGCGGCGCCGGACTTGGAGGAGACGGCTCGGTTACCGTGTTTGGCCACCGGCACGCCGCAGCCAGCAACGACGATGGCAGCAGCGGTGGAGATATTGTAGGTGCCAGCCGCATCGCCACCAGTGCCCACTACGTCGATGGCGCCGGGTGGCGCTTCGACGTGCAGGGCCATCAGTCGCATGGTGCGCACGGCACCGGTGATTTCATCGATCGTTTCGCCGCGCACGCGCAGGCCCATCAACAGGGCGCCGATCTGGGCGTGAGTTGCCTCGCCCGACATCATGATGTCGAAGGCGCGCTCGGCCTCGTCGGCGGTGAGTGTGGCGCCGGTCGCCACCTTGGCTAGTATCGCGCGCATCGGTGCCTCTGCGAGTGCGTTGGTTGGGGGCGGCGGTGTCGGGTCAGGCGGCCACTCTGGCTTGGGAGGCAATGGTCAGGAAATTGCGTAGCAGGGCGTGGCCGTGTTCGGTGGC
>CAMCUA010000243.1 GCA_945878455.1 Asaia bogorensis
GACGAAAGCAGCGCGCACGGCATCGAAGGTGCCGTAATGATCCAAGTGCTCGGGATCGATATTGGTGACCACGGCGATGGTCGCCGGCAACTTGACGAAGGTGCCATCGGATTCGTCGGCCTCGGCGACCAGCCAGTCGCCCGTGCCGAGGCGGGCGTTGGTGCCCCAAGCATTGATGATGCCGCCGTTGATTACGGTCGGGTCCAAGCCGGCGCTGTCGATCATGTGCGCCACCAGCGAGGTCGTCGTCGTCTTGCCGTGGGTACCGCCGACGGCGATCGACCATTTGAGGCGCATCAATTCGGCCAGCATTTCGGCGCGGCGCACGACTGGCAGCAACCGGCGGCGCGCTTCGACGACCTCGGGATTGTCCGGCCTTACGGCCGAAGAAACGACCAGAACCTGGGCAGCGCCGACGTTTTCGGCGGCGTGGCCGATGGCGACCTGAATGCCGAGGCCGCGCATGCGCTGCACGTTGGCACTTTCGGCGAGATCGCTGCCCTGCACCTGATAGCCCAGGCTGTGCAGCACTTCGGCAATACCGCTCATGCCGATGCCGCCGATGCCGACGAAATGCATGGTGCCGATGCTCAGGGGAAGCGCCCTCACGCCGCGTTCCTCCGGTCCTTGCAGTCGCCATTCGGCAACAGGGCGAGCACCGCATCGGCAAGCCGGGTGGCACCTTCCGCCGTGCCCACGGCATGGGCGCAGGCCGCCGCCTTTTCCAGCGTCGCCGACAGGATGAACAGCGATTCAAGGCGCTGGGCCAGAGACGGCGCGGTCAGCGAATCTTGCGGCATCAGCCAACCGGCCCCAGCTTCGTCCGCCGCCTGGGCATTGGCCGTCTGATGATCGTCGATGGCATAGGGATAGGGAATGAAGATGGCCGGCCGGCCTATCGCCGTCAGTTCCGCCACGGTCGATGCGCCGGAACGGCAGATCGCCAAATGCGCTTCCGCCATGCGCCGGGGAACATCGTCGAAGAAAGCGGCCAAGTCGGCTTCGACCCCCATGGCCGCGTATGTGGCCCGCACCGCGTCGAGGTCTTCCGGGCGGCATTGCTGGACCAGGCGCAGACGCCGCCGCCAGGCCAACGGCAACAGGCCGATGGCGGCGGGCACGATGTCGGACAATACCCGCGCGCCCTGGCTGCCGCCTAAGACCATCAGGTCGACGCTGCCCTGCTCGCCGAACAGGCGGTAAGGGGTTTGACGGGCAGCCAGAAATTCGGGCCGCACCGGCATGCCGGTGTGGATGCAACGCTCTACCATGTCAGGCGTCAGGCCGTGGCAGGTGGCGAAGGATGTGGCGATCAAAGCAGCACGTGGCGCCAGTAAACGATTGGCGCGGCCGATCACGGCGTTCTGTTCGTGGATGACCGTACGCATACCGGCCAAGCCCGCAGCCAGCATGCTGGGCACAGAGGCGTAACCGCCGAAGCCGACGACGACGTCAGGCATCAGGCGTTTAAGAATGCGCCGGGCCTGCAAGGTGCCGAAAGCCAATTCGGGCGCGCTGCGCAGGCGGGCGGCGAAGCTTTTTCCCGCCATGCCGGAAGCCATAACCCGATGCACGATGAGGTTTTCCGGGGCGCCGCGCAGGGTACCACCGCGCTGGTCGGTGATCATGGCAAGGCGGCAGCCGCGTTGCGCCAGTTCCTTGGCTAAGGCTTCGGCGGGAAAGACATGGCCGCCCGTGCCACCGGCGGCCAGCACGACGAGCGGTTGCGCGGTCATGCCGACATCCCCCGATCATGACGTTCGCGGGTCAGGGCTAAAACCATGCCCATGGTGAGCGCCAGCGACAGCGCCGAGGAACCGCCGTAGGAAACGAACGGCAAGGTCATGCCCTTAGGCGGAATCAAATTGGTGGTGGAGGCCATGTTGATCAGGCTTTGCAGACCGAACTGCACCAGCAGACCCGCCACCGCCAGCAGAATGAACAGATTGTTTTCGCGCAGCACTCGGGCGAAGCCGCGCAACACGACGAAGGCGAACAGCGCCACCACGATCAGGCAAACAACCAGCCCGAATTCTTCGCCGGCGACCGCGAAAATGAAATCGGCATGGGCATCGGGCAACACCTGCTTAACGATGCCCTCGCCGGGTCCACGACCGAACAAGCCGCCCTCGTGGAAGGCTTGCAGGGCTTGCGAGACCTGGTAGTTGTCGCTCGAACCCGGATTCAGGAAGACATCGACGCGGGCTTGCACATGACTGAAGGTGAAATAGGCGCCGACGGCAGCGGCGACGGATAAAATACCCAGGCAGGCGACCCACCACAGCGACAGGCCGGCGAGGAACAGTTGCACCGACCAAACTGCCGTGATGACGATGGTCATGCCGACATCGGGTTGTAACAGCATCAGACCGCCGATAGTGCCCATCAGCATCGTGGCGATAACGAAACCAGGGAACCGTTCGTCCATGCCACGGCGGGCGAACAACCAGGCGGTAACGATCGCGAAAGACGGCTTGAGGAATTCGGACGGTTGCAGCGACATGCCCGGCAAACGTATCCAACGCGTTGCACCGTTCATCGAATAGCCGATGACCGGCACCAGAGCGGTGGCAATCAGGGCGCCGACGAATACCACCAAGGCGGCGCGGCGCAGGGCACGCGGCGACATCAGCGCGATGGACATCATCAGCCCCAGCGCAACGATCAGGTAGAGGAACTGGTGGCGCACGAAATAGTAGGTGTCGAAACCCAGGCGTTCAGCCACCGGCGGCGAGGCCGCCAGGGTAAGGATGGCGCCAATGACGCAGATGGCGACGATGGCGGCCAGCGACCAACGGTCGACCGTCCACCACCAACTGCTGACCAGACTGCGGTCGGTACGGGCGAAGGTGCTCATGGCGACCGTCCTGGCGTCATCGCGCCGGACAGTGTGGCGACAAGTTCGCGGAAGGTATCGCCGCGATGTTCGAAACTTTGGAACTGATCGAAAGACGCGCAAGCCGGCGACAACAGGACGACCGGCGACGGCCGACCATCGGCCCGGGTAGCGGCGCGCGCCGCGACCAGCGCTTCGGCCAGCGTACCGGAATGGACCGTCGGCACGACGCCGTGCAGCGCCTTGGCAAAGGGTGTCGCGGCTTCGCCAATCAAAAACGCCTGCCGCACGCGGCGCGCCAGTTTGGCCGGCAACGCCAGCGGTGCATCCTTGGCCCGGCCGCCGGCAATCCAGTAGATGTCCCAATAGCAAGCCAGTGCCCGCAAGGCTGCATCAGGATTGGTCGCCTTGCTGTCGTTGACATACAGAACGCCATCGACAACGCCCACCGGTTCCTGTCGATGCGGCAGCCCCGGATAGGAACGCAGCCCACGGGCAATAACATCGGGGCGCAGGCCTGTGGCACGCACCGCGGCATAGGCGGCGGCCGCGTTCTGATGATTGTGCACGCCGGGCAGCGCTGGCGCCCGAGCAAGGTCGAGCACCGGCCGGGCGCGGCCGTTCAGATCGTCGTACAACACGCCGCCGACGACATAGACGCCACCGGCGGCGGCGCGACGCGCCGAAATGGGAATCAACCGCCGACCGCCCTTGCGCAGCAGGTCGCGGTGCAGGCGCCGGCTGGGCACGTCATCGACGCCGACGATGGCGGTCATGCGCGGCGACTGATGGGCAAAGATGCGCGCCTTGGCGGCGATGTAGCCGGCCATGTCGCCGTGGCGGTCGAGGTGATCAGGGCTGATGTTGATCAGCACGGCGACGTCGTAAGCGGCCGAGACGATGAGTTCGAGCTGATAGGACGACAGTTCGATGACATAGATGCCATCACTTCCGACCGGATCGAGATCGAGGACGGCACGCCCCAGATTGCCGCCGATGCCGACCGTACGACCCGCCTGACTCAGGATGTGGCCGATCAAGGCGGTCGTCGTCGACTTACCATTGGTTCCAGTGATGCCCACGGTCGGCGTGCCGGCAATCGCCCGGGCAAACAGTTCGACATCGCCGATGACCGCCACGCCACGTCGGCGGGCGGCGGACACGGCCGGATGGGGCGCCGGATGCATGTGCGGGATGCCCGGGCTGAGGATCAGGCTGGCAGCCTGCTTCCATTCGCGACTGGCCGGGCGGAACAGCGGAATGCCGGCGACGGCAGCCTTGCGACGGGTCGCCGCGCCATCGTCCCAGGCGGCAACGCGGGCACCCCCGGCCAGGAGCGCCCGAGCAGCGGCAAAGCCGGTGCGACCGAGGCCCAGAACCGCCACATCCTGTTCGCGCATGAAGCCGAGATCGATCACGCTGCTTGCCTCACCGAAGCTTCAAGGTCGACAGCCCGGCCAGGGCCAGGATCGACGCAATAATCCAGAATCGAATGACGATGGTCGGCTCCGCCCAACCCTTCTTTTCGAAGTGATGATGCAGCGGCGCCATGCGGAAGACCCGCTTTCCGGTCAGCTTGAAAGAGACCACCTGGACGATCACGGAGACCGCCTCGAGGACGAACAGACCGCCGACGATGACCAATACCAGTTCGTGTTTGGTGACAACGCTGACCGCACCCAGCGCGCCGCCCAGCGACAGGGAACCCGTATCGCCCATGAAGACGCGGGCCGGCGGCGCGTTGAACCACAAGAAGCCGAGACCGGCACCGAACAGGGCGCCGCAAAAGACGGCAAGTTCGCCGCTGCGCGGGATATGATGAATTTGCAGATAGTTGGCGAAGATGATGTTGCCGACCAAATAGGCGATCAGCGCGAACA
>CAMCUA010000244.1 GCA_945878455.1 Asaia bogorensis
GCCTGAACCAGCGCGATCAGTTCTTCACGGGATGGGACATCTGGCGATTCAGCGACCATCTGATGCTTGAATCGGAAACCGGGTCCCCCGTCCAGAAAAATCCGCTAAAAATCACGGTGCGGGGAAATAACCTGGGCAGTTACAAAAAAAGAATAATTTTCTCACCTAAGTAAATGTACTTAGGCGACGCATTATTTTTTTCCTGAGATCCTGATTTTTTAACAACCACCAGATGTCGGTGGCTGCAATAAATCTAGATCTTAATCCTTGGCGCGCTCGGCATAGGCGCCATCGGCGGTCGTCACCACGATCTTGGTGCCGGGGACGATGTGGCCAGGAACCAAGGTGCGCACGCCGTTGGACAGGATCGCCGGCTTATAGGAGGACGAGGCGGTCTGGCCCTTCATCGTCGGTTCGGTTTCCATCACTTCCAGCGTCACCCGCTGCGGCAGCACGATGGAAATCGCCAGGGCTTCGTGCACGGCGACCATGCACGGCATGCCTTCCTGCAGATAAGCCGCCTGCTCGCCGATGACATCGCCGGAAACGCTGACCTGCTCGAAATTCTCCGGGTTCATGAACACATAATTGTCGCCATCCTTATAGAGATAGCTATGCTCCCGCTCCTCGACATAGGCGCGCTCGACCTGTTCGGTGGTGCGGTAGCGCTGCGAGGTCTTCACCCCGTCGGACAGGCGGCGCATGTCGATCTGGGTGGTCGGCGTGCCCTTACCCGGGAAAAAGCTTTCGGCGGAAAGGACGGCATAAAGCCTGCCGTCGACATCGAGAATGTTGCCCTTGCGGACGGAACTGGCAATGACTTTGGTCACGGCGGAAAAATCCTCTTCGAACGCTCCGGGTGCTTTTCACAGCGCGCACCATACTAATCTTTATGCAAAATGCTAGACCGGAGCGCGCCAGTGCCTGGAATCGTCGACAAGACAGGCACGATCCAGCCTTGGTGGTCGGCTACACGCCACCGCGACCGGCGCCCCGCCCTGCTCGCCCGCAACCGCATCAAGACGGCGCTGCGCGCCCATTTCACGGCCGAAGGCTTCATCGAGGCCGAAGCGGCAGCGCTGCAGGTATCGCCCGGCAACGAAACCCACCTGCATGCCTTCGCCACCCGCATCGTGGCGCCGGACGGGCGGTCCGCGCCGCTCTATCTGCACACCTCGCCTGA
This sequence comes from Asaia bogorensis, assembly GCA_945878455.1. GTDB lineage: Bacteria > Pseudomonadota > Alphaproteobacteria > Rhodospirillales > CAMCUA01 > CAMCUA01. The sequence goes on from CAMCUA010000244.1 coordinate 1,184, forward strand.
ATTCGCGCTGAAGAAACTGCTGGCGGCCGGCGAGCCGAAACTCTTCGATTTTGCCCGGGTGTTTCGCAATCGCGAGGCGGGTGTCCTGCACGCCAGCGAATTCGTCATGCTGGAATGGTATCGCGCCGGCGCCGGCTATGCCGACCTGATGGCCGATTGCGAAGCGCTGCTGCGTATCGCCGCCGAGGCCGCCGGAACCGCCAGCCTGCGTCACGGCGTGCGTAGCGCCGATCCCTTTGCCGCGCCGCAACGCCTGAGCGTCGCCGCGGCCTTCCACCGCCATGCCGGCATCGACCTGCTGGCCACATTGAGCGAGTCCGGCCTGCCGCTGCGCCAGCCCCTCGCCGAAGCGGCCACGGCCGCCGGCTTGCGCGTCGCCGACGACGACGGCTGGTCCGACATCTTCAGCCGTGTCATGGCCGAGCGCGTCGAGCCCCATATCGGCAACGGCCGGGCGACGTTCCTCTACGACTATCCGCTGCCGGAAGCGGCGCTGGCCCGGCGCAAGCCCGAGGATCCCCGCCTGGCGGAACGTTTCGAGCTGTTCGCCTGCGGCGTCGAATTGGCCAATGCCTTTGGCGAGCTGCGCGATGCCGACGAGCAACGCCGCCGCTTCGCCGCCGACATGGCGGAGAAGCAACGCCTCTACGGCGAGAGCTATCCCATCGATGCCGATTTGCTCGCCGCACTGGCCGAAATGCCGGAAGCCGCCGGCTGTGCCCTCGGCTTCGACCGGCTGGTCATGCTGCTGTTGGGCGCGCCGCGCATCGGCGACGTCCAATGGACCCCGGCGGCGGAATGGGTATGAGCGGCGCCACCCGGCGCGACATCGCCAGCCTGATCGCGGGCGGCCTGGTGCGCCCCGGCGACGGTGCGTCGCTGGAGGCCGTGGCGGCGCGTTATGCGGTGGCGCTGACGCCGGCCATGGCAGCGCTGATCGATCCTGCCGATGCCAACGATCCCATCGGCCGGCAGTTCCTGCCCACACCCGCCGAGATGCAGACGCGGCCCGAGGAGAATGCCGATCCCATCGGCGATACCGTCCATTCACCGGTCAAGGGTATCGTCCATCGCTACCGCGACCGGGTGCTGTTGAAGCCGCTGCATGTCTGCCCGGTCTATTGCCGCTTCTGCTTTCGCCGCGAGGTTGTCGGACCGGAGGGCGCCGGCAGCCTGTCGGAAGCGGAACTGGCCGCCGCCTTCGCCTATGTCGCGGCGCATCCGGAAGTCTTCGAGATCGTCGTCACCGGCGGCGATCCGTTCATGCTGGCGCCGCGCCGCATGGCGGACATCGGCGCGGCGGCGGCGCGCATCGCCCATGTCCAGGTGCTGCGCTGGCATAGCCGCGTGCCGCTGGTCGATCCCGACCGGGTGACACCCGAGCTGATCGCCGCGGCACGGACTTTCCCCGGTGCCGTCTTCGTCGCGGTGCATGCCAACCACCCGCGCGAATTCACGCCCACCGGTCGCGCCGCGCTGGCCCGGCTGGCCGATGCCGGCATCGTGCTGTTGGGCCAGAGCGTCCTGCTGCGCGGCGTCAACGACGATGCCCAGGTGCTGGAAGACCTGATGCGCGCCTTCGTCGCCAACCGGGTCAAACCCTATTACCTGCACCACGCCGACCTGGCCCCCGGCACGGCGCATTTCCGCACGACCATTGCCGAGGGCCAAGCCCTGATGCGGGCGCTGCGCGGCCGGCTCACGGGCATCGCCCAGCCGACCTACGTCGTCGACCTGCCCGGCGGCCACGGCAAGGTTCCCATCGGCCCAACCTATCTCGGCGACAGCCGCATCGCCGACCCGGCCGGCACCTGGCACGCCTATCCGCCGGTCACGGATGGGGAGCCAGGATAGGCCGCGCGGCGACCCGCTCAGACCGCGGCCAAATCCGCCACGTCGCCAAGCTCGGCAATCGCCAGGCAGCGTTCGAAAAGGGCCGCCCCATCCCGCTCCGCGCCGCAGAGCTGCACGAACTTGCTCTGGAGCTGCTCGCGGCTCAGCGGCCGGTCCGGGCCGCCCGTCGCCTGGGTAACGAGTTTCTCGATCCGGCCGATGCCGTCGAGCTCGACGATGACGCGCGATTGCGTGGCGCTCATCTGGCTCGATTCACGGACAGCGATCAGCCGGCGCAAGCGCGCCAGCCCGGCATCGGCGATATCGGCGTCCTCGAAGGTGGCGAAATCGGCGGCGCCATGGGTCAGCGCCAGCGCCGCGGCGTGATGCAGGCTGAAGCGGCTGGCAATCGGCGAGGCCGGGTCCTGCTTGGCGGCCAGCACGGCGGTGCGCGGATGCACGAAGATCTCGACGCCGCGAATGGCCGCGCAACGGAAACCGTCGCGCCGCGACAGGGCGATGCAGGCGTCGATCACCGGATGGATGACCACGCCGCAGGGATAGGGCTTGAGCGACATCCCGCCGATCCGATAGCCCCGGCCAAGGCCGCGCAGCGTCTCGGCATAACCTTCGTTGGGCGGAAAGACGCTGAAATAGCCGAAGGGTTCGTCGAGAACGGCGGGCGCGCTGGCCAGCCCCTGTTCGGCCAAGAGTGCGGCGAAAACGCCGCCGTGGGCGGCCTTGCCGACGTTGAGGTTCTTGCCGTCGTTGGGCAGCATGGCGCGCAAGCCGCCGGCCTGGGTCGCGGCCATGGCCAGCGCATAGGCCGTCCGTCGCTTGTCCAGCTGCAACAGAGCGCAGGCCGCCGCCGCCGCGCCGAGCACGCCGGCGGTCGCCGTGATGTGCCAGCCGGTGTCGTAGTGGCCGGGGAACAGACAGGCGCCGATGTAGAGCTCGACCTCGATGCCGATCAGGATGGCGTCGCGGAGCGCCTTGCCGCTGGCCCGCCGGCCCTCGGCGACGGCCAGCGCCGCGCCGACCACCGGGCCGGTCGGATGGATCAGCGTCGGCACATGCATGTCGTCGAAGTCGAGCGCGTTGGAGGCGAAGGCATTGACGAAAGCCGCATTGGCCATGTCCAGCCGCCGGCCGCGCCCGAGCACGCTGGCCTCGCCGCCCGCCGCGCCGCCCGCCGCGCCGCCGCCCAATACGGCGAGCAACTTGCCCACGGAAGCATCCCGGCTGCCGCCGAGCGCACAGGCGTACCAGTTGGCGAACGCCCGCGCCGCGTGCTCGCGCACCTCCGGCGGCGCGGCGGCGGCATCGTGGCCGGTAATGAAATCGACCACGTGATCGGTCAGGCCGCCCGTGGCGGCATCGGCTTGCGGCGAAGGCATGCGTGAGTTTTCCGTCCCTGACGTTATGGAGACACAGCGCCTGTCTCTCGAACTGAGAGAATCACGGGCTTGTTTTAAATATCATGCCTCCTGAACGCTGGTCGGGAATTAGGTATTCAGCGATCCGGTGACATTGAATTCCAAGGCTGAAATACCTGTAATTCACGGTGCAAAACTCGGCCACACTAACGGTGGGGCTTGTCC